>MHYD01000053.1:19383-21390 GCA_001824645.1 Planctomycetes bacterium RBG_13_46_10 | reverse complement strand
TAGATAAGTTGTCCCACCTTGTGCGGACCTATTTTAAAATGGATGGCCATCACGTCCAGTTCAATGTGGTCACAGCGGAAACCTTGCGCAAGGCCCAGAAAAAGCCGGAAAATTACCGCGATCTGATTGTTCGTGTGGCCGGTTATAGTGATTACTTTGTAGATGTGGGCCTGGAGTTGCAGAACGAAATTATTTCACGCACCGAACAGAAGGCTTTGTAATCAGATGACAGAAGGCAGAAGACGGATGACGGAAGACAGAAGACGGATGACGGAAGGATATTTCCTTTGTCCACTGTTTTTTGTTTTCTGTTCTCTTGTTATAGCCCAGAGCCGAACTACTCCTAACCAAAACGAGTTAAAAGAATTCATTCAGGCACATGTTGAGAATGTTGAGCCTTTATCAACAAAGGCGAATCTGGTATATTGGGAAGCAGCCACCACCGGCAAGAGCGAAAAGTTCAAGGAGCTTGAGCAGCTTCAGCTCCGGATACGCAGAATATGTAGTGACCCAAACGACTTTAACCGCCTTAAGGTCTTCAAAGCAGGGGGACAAATCAAAGACCCGCGACTTGCTCGGCAATTGGACAAGCTGTATTTGGCATACCTGCAGAATCAAATTGAGCCGGAATTGATGACTCGCATCGTCGAACTGGAAACCAAGGTCCAGGAGACTTACAACAACTACCGCCCTGCCATCGGCGATAAAAAAGTCACGATGAGTGATATATACACAATTCTCACCACCGAGAAGGACTGTCAAAAAAGAGAGATGACATGGAAGGCGAGCAAACAGGTTGGCAACGTTATTATTGACGAATTTCTGCAATTGGTAAAGTTGCGGAACGAAGCAGCCAGAAAAGTCGGCTTTGAAAATTATCATACTCTCTCAGTAACGGCCGGCGAGCAAAGTGTAGAAGAGCTGGACAAAATCTTCGCTGAGCTGTGTGAGCTTACAAACGAACCTTTCAGGCGGCTCAAAAAGGAGCTTGACGAAGTTCTGGCTGAAAGCTACGGGATTAAACCTGAAGATTTGATGCCCTGGCATTATCACGACCCCTTCTTTCAGAGGACACCTTTGGTTTATGAACTGAATCTGGATTCCTACTACCAAAATCAGGATGTCAAAAAACTTGCCCAGAAGTTCTACGCAAGCGTCGGTCTGCCCATAGATGACATTCTGGCCAGAAGCGATTTATACGATCGAGAGGGCAAATACCCGCACGCTTTCAGTCACGATGTGGACCGCAGTGGCGATGTTCGGGTGCTTGCCAATCTGCAGAATACCGAACGATGGATGGAAACAATCCTGCACGAGTTAGGACACGCAATCTATAGTAAATATCACGACCGCTCCGAGCCCTGGCTGCTGAGAGAGCCGGCCCACAGCTTCACAACAGAAGCCATAGCAATGTTCTTCGGCAGGTCGAGCATGAATGCGGCATGGATGCAGGAGATGTCTGTCCTGCCTGCGGAGGAACGCAGCAAGGTCGAGAAAATAAGCGCCAGGTACCTGCAATTCCAGCAGGTTTTATTTGTGCGATGGGCGCTGGTTATGTACAACTTTGAGAAGGCTTTGTATGCTAAGCCCGACCAGGATTTAAACGCTTTATGGTGGGACCTCGTCGAAAAGTATCAATTCGTCAAACGGCCGCCTGGACAGGTCCCCGATCAAGTCGGGGATGCAGGCTGGGCGTCAAAGCTTCATTTCACCACTGCACCATGCTATTATCATAACTATATGTTAGGTGAGCTGCTGGCCTCTCAACTGCACTACTACATTGTTCACAAAGTTCTGATGCTCCAATCGGATGAGAACGTAAGCTATGTCGGCCAGAAAAAAGTTGGAGATTATCTACGCCAGAAGGTTTTTGAGCCTGGGGCCCTTTATCATTGGAACGACATGATAAAACGCGCTACAGGTGAGCCTTTGACAGCGAAGTATTTTGTGAATCAATTTATAAAATGAGCCGGTTGTGACTTATTTAATTGCCATATTCATTTATTT
>MHYD01000053.1:18272-19335 GCA_001824645.1 Planctomycetes bacterium RBG_13_46_10 | reverse complement strand
CCAGGCCGATTTTTCAGTAGCGGGTAGAACTCTTTCTCCTTGGGTGATGGTCCTTACCATGCTGGCAGTTTGGATTGGGACGGGCTCTATCGTGGGCAATGCCGAGGAGGCGTATCGTACCGGCATGGCGGCGCTGGTTATTCCGTTCGGCACATTTTTTGGCATGATTCTGCTGTCGCTGGTTGCCACACGGGCAAGAAATATCGAAGCAACGAGTGTCCCTGAGATTATTGGCTTGCGCTTCGGCCTGGTTGCCCGGTTTTTGGCAGTGATTGCTTTGATAATAGCTTATATGGTAATTGTGAGCTATCAGTTCAATGCCGGAGGAGCGGTTATTGAAGTCATTACCGATTCAGTCGTGACAAAGGAAACCGCCACGTTAATCGCAGCGATTTTTATTATTGCCTATTGCCTGCTGGCCGGTCTTAAAAGTCTTGCCAGCATGGATATTGTTACCGGCACGATTATTACCGTGTCACTGCTGATTGCCTTTCCGGTGCTTTTTGTCAAAGCAGGAGGTTTTGATGGTATGCGCGCAGCTTACGAAGCCATACCAAATAGAACATCACACATGCAGTTCTGGGGCGTATATAAACCGGTTCATATTATAAACTACTTACTGCCTACGTTTCTGCTTGTCATGGGCGATGCGAATCAGTACCAGCGCATCTTTGCCGCCCGTAATGCCCGAGGCGCCAAGCAGGCGGTCATCGTCCTGATTTTCGCGGCACTGACCATCGAACTTTTAATCATTGCTTCGGCCTGGGTCGCGGGCAGTATGACACCGGACCCGGCAAACGGCAAGTACATCCTGATTTATGCGGCAAGGCACTATATGCCCATTGCTCTGAGCGTTTTATTTATGATTACAGTCGTGGGAATTATTGTCTCAACAGCGGATTCATTTCTTTTGGTACCCGCAACCTGTTTTGTAAATGATGTGTATTCTGTCTATATTAATCCCAAGGCCGGTCAAAAAAAGGTTATAATGATAAGTAGGCTTTTAGTGGTTGCTTTTGGTGTGATCGCGTATTTAGTGACATACGCCTTTGCGGAAACCACC
>MHYD01000053.1:17521-18266 GCA_001824645.1 Planctomycetes bacterium RBG_13_46_10 | reverse complement strand
TTCAGGAAGGCTCTCTATGCTTATACGATTTATGGTTCGGCCATTACACCGACATTGGTAGCAGCCTTATTTTGGAAAAAAGCGACAAAGGCCGGCGCAATCGCATCGATTTTAGCCGGCACGATTGTAGCTTTGGGATGGGCTGAAATTGTCCCGATATTTCGAGATAGGCTGCCGGCTTGGGCATCCGAGCTGGATGCAGTCCTGCCGGCTATAACGGCATCGGTTATCGCCCTGATTTCTGTGAGTCTGCTTTTCAAAACCCCCGGTAAAACCGGGGGCTAAATATTTAGCCCCACGTTTTACGTGGGGTGCAATTTGGGAAGTTTCCAGAATGTTTTCAAGCGATACCTATTTGCAAAGAAGGAAACGGTTGAGCCGACAAATAGGCTCGGGTGTTGTCCCGCTGCTCGGCAACCAGGATTGCCCTATGAATTTTGCCGACAATTCCTATCCATTCAGGCAGGACAGCACATTTCTATATTTCTTTGGGCTCGATTACCCCGGTCTTGCTGCCGTCATAGATATTGACCGGCAGACGGAGTGTGTTTTTGGCAATGATTTATCAATAGACGATATTGTCTGGACGGGACCGCAGCCGACATTGAAAGAGAAATGCCAAAAAGCCGGCGTTTCTGAAACTGCTGCTCTGGATAAATTAGATATCGTTCTGAGACAAGCAATCAAACAGGGAAGACAAATTCATTTCCTCCCCCCATATAGCTGCGAAAGTGTTTTAAAAATC
>MHYD01000053.1:16895-17507 GCA_001824645.1 Planctomycetes bacterium RBG_13_46_10 | reverse complement strand
AATCCCGCCGATAGAAATTCAGGACCATGTGTCCAAACCTCTGATACGGGCTGTAGTTGCACAAAGGTCAATAAAGACGGCAGAGGAGGTTGAGCAGATCGAGACAGCTCTTGAGATTGCCTGCGAAATGCAAATTGCGGCTATGCAGCGCGCAAGACCCGGAACCTATGAGAGAGAGATTGCCGGGATTATGGAGGGCATGGCGATATCTAAAGGTTCTCGTCTTGCCTTTCCGACGATTTTCTCAATTCACGGAGAGACGCTCCATAATTGCTGCTATGAAAACCGTATGAAGGCTGGTGATATCGCAGTAAACGATTCCGGCGCAGAGTCACCTCTTCATTATGCAAGTGACATCACGCGTACTATTCCAGTAGGCGGAAAATTCTCACAGAGACAAAAAGAAATATATTCTATTGTTCTAAATGCCCAGGAAAAAGCGATTGAGACGGTAAGGCCCGGCGTTGCATTCAGAGATATTCATATTTTGGCCTGTAAGGTTCTGGCGGAGGGTTTAAAAGAGCTTGGATTGGTGAGAGGAGACTTAGACGAGGCAGTTGAGGCGGGGGCCCATACATTATTCTTTCCCTGTGGTCTCGGTCACATGTTAGG
>MHYD01000053.1:16607-16880 GCA_001824645.1 Planctomycetes bacterium RBG_13_46_10 | reverse complement strand
TATGGAGGCTCTTGGCGAAGATTATGTCGGTTATACGGATAAAATAAAAAGGAAGCCTGAATTCGGCTGGAAATCTTTAAGGCTGGCTAAAGAGCTTGAGCCCGGCTTTGTTATAACTGTTGAGCCGGGGATTTATTTTATACCGGAGTTAATCGATCGCTGCCGGGCCGAGAATAAATATATGCAATATATTAACTACGAAGAAGTCGAAAAATATAAGGATTTTGGCGGTATCAGGATAGAAGATGATGTGTTGGTGACGGAAACCGGCCA
>MHYD01000053.1:15352-16585 GCA_001824645.1 Planctomycetes bacterium RBG_13_46_10 | reverse complement strand
CCGAAAACGATAAATGAAGTCGAAGATATTGCATCCCGTTAATCCCGGCGAGGGGGGACATTTTGCGGTTATAACGGCGTATTTAAAAGATTAGCGGCTTTGTAAATAAAGAGCAGCCCAAAAACAAAAAGCGCCAGTGCACAAATAAATAGCACAATTTGCTGGAAACGCTGTCCGAAGGAAGCCGAGCCTTTGAAGCTGGCCCATGATAGAATCTGCAGCCAAATCAAGTCAACCGACCAGTGAGTAAGTGCAAAAAGAGCGAATGCCCAGATTCCCCAGTCGTCGACGGCCTCTGTGGCAAGGGCCAGGCCGACCGTTGCCCACCAGACGAGAAAAAATGGATTGCTTGCAGTTAAGATAATCCCTGCTAAAATGGGTCTTCTATGGAGTGCTTTAGGTTTGGCACCAGCTTTGGCTTTAAGACTGAGAAATGACTGAATTGCCATTAGCAGCAGAAAGACGCCGCCTGCAAAGCCTATGGCAATTTGAACCTTCGGCATCTCGAAGATTTTTGCCATGCCGAGAATAATTACTACCATCAGGGGAAATTCGATAATGCCGTGACCTATGGCTAAAAGCGTCCCGGCGTAACGATTGCGCGCACCCATCGTGATAACGGTTGCAGTGACAGGCCCGGGCTGCATCGCGCCGGAGCATGAAATAATAAATACCTGGATTAAAAAAAACAGTATGCCCACACATCACCAATTAAGCCGGAAGCATTTCCTCGAGAATCTCGGCAGAATCCCGCACCATCTTCGGGCAGAAATTTCGGAACAGGCCTTTTGCTATAGCGGTATTATAACCATCAGGTGTGCATACATCGCAGCCGAGTAATTCCCTGCAGATGACAGAGCCGTTGCGAGACCTGAATTTCTCGGCGAATTGCTCTACCAACCGGTATGCTGTGTCTTTTGTTTTTTTGTCTGCTGCATTGATGTGGCCGTATTTCAATCCTATGACCATGAAGGCCCCGGTGACTGCTCCGCAGGTTTGGGCCATGCGCATTCCGCTGCCGAAGCCGGAGGCGAGCTTCAATGCGAGTTCGCGGTCAAGGCCAAACTCAGGCCCATAGGTGGAAAGCATGGCCTGCGAGCAGTTGAAACCTTCTATGAAGCAGGCAACCGCATTATCTGCTTTTTTCATATTTCATTCTCCGATGATTTTTACCAGGACTCTTTTTTGTCTTTTGCCGTCGAATTCGCCGTAGAATATCTGCTCCCACGGGCC
>MHYD01000053.1:9250-15333 GCA_001824645.1 Planctomycetes bacterium RBG_13_46_10 | reverse complement strand
GTCACGGCGACAACCACTTCTCTGCCCATTACACTGCGCTTAAGATGTGCATCTGCGTTGTCCTCAGCGCCGTTGTGCTGATATTGCGAATATGGTTTTTCCGGCGCCAATTTTTCCAGCCAGACCTCGAAGTCGTGATGCAGCCCGGATTCATTGTCGTTGATAAAGACGCTGGCGGTTATGTGCATGGCATTACACAGAACAAATCCCTCCTTCACGCCGCTTTCTTTCAGACATTCTTCGACCTTGGGTGTTATATTAACGAATTCTCTTCTGTTTTTTATATTGAACCATAACTCTTTTCGGTAACTTTTCATTATACTCTTGCCTCAAGAAATCACGAACAGTAACTTGCTGAGTTTGTGGAAACATGCGAAAGCGCCAGGAACTAAATGATTAATTCCTGAATCAGATATGATTCACCGTTATTATCGCTCTTCATATTGAAATTAATGCATGCCGCTTTCGCTCGAGAGCATTGGTTGATATCTAATCTAATACCAAACGTGGATTATAATATTAGGCTCGGTCTTTTTGCCCTGGATTTCACCGGTGGTTGTATTTGTCATTTTTATGCGAACTCCGGGGTTCTCCTGCAGCCATTTATTGATCTGCTCGTCGAGAAATTCTATGGCGCCGGCATGCAGTTTGGTAAAGAAGGTCTTTACACATGTAACGCGGGCAGCTGCAACTGGAACATGACTATCCATCGGCTTCGCTGCTACCGGCTTTGGCGCAGGCGGTCTTGGCATTACTGGTGTGCCACTGCCTCCCAAATTCAAAGGTGCATGTGAGACTTTCATCTGGCCGGAGTCGCTGCTTGAGGGTGCGTACTTATCAGGATTTTCTTTGCCGGAAAGTCCACTACTTTCAATATTATCCATTCTACCTCTCCATTATATTATTGTTGATAACTACACAATTTTATAGTGCTGAACAGATTTATCTGTACTTTGTAAACTTGAATTTTGTGTGTCGGCATTTGCTGTTTCGGCTTTTTCCTTTGTACCGGCTATCTCAGCTTTGTTGTTCCGGGCTTGTTCTTTTTCTTTGTCTTTTTTACTCTCCTCGGCATTGAGATTAGGTTCATTAGCATCTTTCCGTTTGACTTGGTGTTCGGAGTTTTCTGCCTCTGTTTCAGCCATGGTTTGTTCTAATTTGTCCTTTAACCTTTTGACCTCTGCTTCTGCTTTTTTAAGCTGTTCTGATGCTTCTACTATGGTGGTATGGTCTTCTGTTTTGTCTGCCTTGGTTCGCGATGTTAATGTGTCCTGAAGTCCTTTAGAAGTGTACTGTTCAACAGGCTCTGTGACTGTCTTAGAATTTTCTTTTGGGACAGCCGGTTCGTGTTTTTTTCTGATCTCTTCAATCATCTGCTGGTTTGGAACACCACCAGTAGAGATGGTCGGTGTCAATACAAACAAGGTCTCCACGGCTCTTTCCTCAAAATCCCTGCCGGAGAACAAAAAACCAAGTAAAGGCAAATCTTGGAGGAATGGAACACCACGAACGACATCACGTTTTTCTGATTTTCTTATCCCGCCTATGACCAGACTTTCGCCTGGCCTTATACGGTTTTCTTTATTTTCAATTTCCTTTTTTGTGATGATGGGCAGTTGTTTTACACCTTCAGGGGTCAATTTTGAGCCGAGAACGATGTCTGTTTCTAAGCCGATGTAACCATCTGCGAAGACATGTGGCGTGATTTTCAGGGAATCAACTACATCTATGTACTCTGTTCTGGTCTCTAATGTGTATTGGCTTTGGGTTGGAACATAGGTCGTAATCTTTTCCAAAGGTACATGCTGACTTGATGAAACTGTTGCTGGTTTACCGTTGACGGTTTCAAGGGTCGGATTCATCAATATCTTCAGATAACCTCGTGATTCGAGTAAATCGACTAAGGTAATGAAGTTGTGCTTTGTGCTCAAATATCCAATCTTAAGACCCATTTTTGCGCGGCCTATTTCTCTGATTGAGGCCCCTGGGAATGCCGGTAATACGTCGCTCTCTTCCAAAAGTTCCATAACGTCACTTCCAAACGACCGAGCACCGGGTATTAAGGAGATGTGCTCACCTAATAAATCCCGAATTTCGATGGTAGTTTCCCGATCTATTGTTTTATCAGCATAAATTTCTGAAATAAGGCAATTAATTTTTACCTGAATAGGCGGGATATCAATCTCCTGTAATACCTGAAGAGCTGCGTCGATATCGTCCTTAGTCGGGCATCTTACTATTAACTGGTTGGTAGCTGGATTGCTGCTTACAGTATAGTCAGTGACCGTAGTTGATTTGCCTTTTTCGTCAAAAATTTGAGTCGCAAACTGCGCTTGAATGATCAGCTTTAGTTCCTCAGATGTGTGATACTTGCAAAAGTAGAATAACTTCCAGTCGGGCTTACCGCTGACTACTTGTTCTACGATTTTAGGCGATTGTTTATAGATTTCTGGGATGGGGATATTAGGCTCAGGCGTTGCTTTGATTGTGCTCAAATCGTTTAGAATGCTTTGAGATTGAATGCTTGCAGCTTTTTCACCTAAAAAATCACCGCATCCTTCAATAAATAAAAAAGCCGCTGTAACAAAAAACCCCGTCAGAATCTGCCTGTAGTTTGCTTTCTGGCTTTTATCATACATTATCGCACCATCAATGCTGTCCTAAGTGCTATAGTTAAGGCAGTTTTAAGATTCAACTGTTTTATTAAAAGACTAAGATGCCAGAGATGTTTATTATATTGCCTGCTTTCTTATCGTCAAGCATGTTTTTATAAGTTGAAAAAACAAAGTTATTTAATTTTACCCAGATTAAAAAGATTAGACAATTTATATTTTTCTGATATTTTACGATTATGGCTAAAAAACGGCGAAAAAATAATAAAATCAGCTTTATATCATTAGGCTGCCCCAAAAATGTGGTTGATAGCGAAAAAATGTTGGCAGAAATTGCTCAAGCCGGCTTTTTTATAACTAATGAGTCCGATAATGCTGATGTTATCATAATTAATACCTGTGGTTTCATTGAGCCTGCAAGGATTGAAGCACTGGAAGCCATACAGCACGCGGTAGATTGTAAACAGAAGGGCAGAACCCAAAAAGTTATTGTAGCAGGCTGTCTTTCTCAAAGATTGGGACGCCAGTTATTCAATCAGGTTGAGGGTATCGATGCAATCGTTGGACTTAGTCAGCGGGATAATATAGCTCAAATAATCGAAAAGACGCTTTTGACCAACCAACCAGCTACTTATTTGGGTAATTTGTCGAAAAACTGCGGTGATGATACTGGCAGACTGCTTATTACCGGACGTTATTGGGCATATCTGCGAATCAGCGAAGGCTGCAACCATCGCTGTTCTTTCTGTACCATACCTGAAATCAGAGGCCCATATAGGAGTAAATCGGTAAAATTAGTGCTCGCGGAAGCTGACGAACTGGTTTCATCAGGAGTTGTAGAACTAAATATAATTGCCCAGGACACAACCTATTACGGACGAGATATTAAGATGACAAATGGATTGGCAAGCCTAATAATGGAACTGGAGAAAATCGAAAACCTTGTGTGGGTTAGGTTAATGTATCTGTGGCCGGCGGGAATTAATGAGAAACTGATTGAGACAATCGCGAAAAGCAAAAAAACCGTTCACTACCTCGATATTCCACTGCAGCACATAAACAATGAGATTTTAAAGGCTATGTACAGGCCTAATACTAAAGATAAATTGCATAAGTTAATTGAAAAATTGAGAGCTGCTATACCTGATATTGTTTTGCGAACAACCATGATTGTGGGTTTTCCCGGAGAAACAGAAGAACAATTCACCGAACTATTAGATTTTGTTAAATGGGCCAAATTTGATGCTTTAGGATGTTTCAAATTCTATCCGGAATCCGGTACACCGGCAGCAGATATGCCAGGGCAAGTGCCGGATGAAATAAAACAACAGCGGGTAAAAAAACTAATGTTAACACAGCAAATAATTGCTTTTTCAAAGAATGAAAATAAAATCGGTAGCCCTCTTTCCGTCCTGATAGATTCCGTAGATAATAAAGGTATAGGCCGAGGCCGCTACTTCGGCCAGGCACCTGAGATAGACAGCGTTTGTATTGTAAAAAACTGCTCAGCAAAGCCTGGCGAGTTTGTAAAAACGCAGGTCATTGGAACAAAAGATTATGATTTGCTGGTTAATCAAATTTAAGGTTGAAAAATGTCTCTAAAGAATTAAACTTTCTACTATGATAAAGCTCATTCCGAACATATTGACCTTTACACGGTTTGTATTAACAATCATTTTTCTGATTATGATTCTTTATTCACCTTCAATTGAAAACAGAGTTCTGTTTCTTGATGTTGGTTTTATAATTTTCGTAGCTGCGGGTCTGACTGATATTGTCGATGGTCATATTGCGAGAAAATTAAACGTAACCAGCAAGTTCGGACGGATGATAGACCCGCTGGCGGATAAGGTCCTTGTTTGCGGTGCATTTATCTGTTTTGCGATAATCGGTGAGCCGAAGCTCTTTACTCTGGACCCTACAACATTAAAGATTATCCATTGGCTTGTCGTGGGAATCTTGGTTTTACGAGAAGCTTATGTAACCATCCTGCGGCACATTGCCGAAGCCCGTGGTGTCAACTTCGCAGCAACTTTCTCCGGCAAGATAAAGATGTTTATTCAGTCCTTCGCAATAGGGACGGTGATTATCAAAATGGCTCATGTCCAGACTGCTGCGTGGGGAAATTGGTTCACTACTATAACAATTGCTGCCATGCTGACAGTTACTCTTATCTCAGGCTTGACGGCAACTCGGCGACGTACCTGGAGAGGAGCGACTTAAGTATTTGAATGTGAATCGATAAATTCTTCGGTTACTTCAAGAGGGTCTAAATCTATTTTTGCGAATATCTCCTGCTCCAATTTAAAAATCAATTGGTCAATTTTCTCTGTGTCAATTTTGCTTTGTTCATTTATGTTTCGCATACTTGCACTTCTTTGATGGGCTTCCTCGAGCCTTTCTTTTAATGTCACTATCATGTCGTGCATAACACGTTTGTCCGCGTAATAAACGATTTTTTCCTCCCATGTATCAGGCCTGTCGATTTCATCCGATAAAGCAGCATATCTATGTTTTTTTATAGTCAAAGCAAGCACGGGGTACTTTTCCTTCAAAAGCTCATACGCGATATCTTCATGGGAAGCTGCTTTGAATTTTGTTTTCAGCCTTTTCCATGTCTGCTGCTGTTGCTCTGAGGCATCTCTGCCGAAATTATTGTAATTTGATTCTTTAAGGTCGCAAAGCCTTGCTATGTCGTGCAGAAGACATGCCTTTTCCACGAGCTCAAGGTCAATTGCTATACTGTTTTCTTTCAGTTTCTGTGCCAAAAACACACCAAGCTTGGCCACAGTCTGATTATGTCTGACAATGTGTGGGGGCACATTAAGCTTTTTCGTTATGTCGAAACATTCTTTTTGTGATGGGAGGCTGTAATTTTTCATTTTTATGGTGAGCTAAGTCGAATCATTATCAATTCGGCAACCTTTTTTCCTGATTTCAACATACCGCCGAAAATTGGGCCCATTCTCGGCAGGTTATAAACATCACATACAGCCATGCCGGCAACGTATAGACCGGGGAAGACCTCACTTGTCTTTTCTACGACACCTGCCTCGGAGACTTCCACGTTCATAAAATATTCCTGCAGCGGATCCGGAAAAAGCTGCGGCTTCCTTCTCTTGAGCATACCGACCAGTTCAGCCGGATGACCCGTTGCATCAATAACATATTTTCCGCTGATGCAAAAAGGGTCAACATGTAGATTTATTGCGCGTGCACTGGAGCTATTGACGACAACGCCTTTTACGGTTTCTTTTTTTAGAACAATATCTTCGACCTCTATCAGGTTAAATATCTGGACCCCTGCTTTTTTTGCATTGTAGGCCAGGGCTGTTGCGAACTCTATTGAGTCAGCCACGTAAAGCCGTCCCACTTTTTTCGTTGTCACACCTATCTCATCTAAAATGTCTTTGTCTTGGAATGTAACAACATTATAGCCTGCGGCCCCGCCCCAGATTCCGCCGCCTACAG
>MHYD01000053.1:5568-9136 GCA_001824645.1 Planctomycetes bacterium RBG_13_46_10 | reverse complement strand
TTAGCTTCTTGACATACTGCTCGATAATCACACGTGAAATATTAGTCTCAATCATCTTTTGTCCCTTTCAATGTAATTTGTTAAACGTATCATTAATAAAAAAAGCACTCCGCAGAAGGAGTGCTTAAGTTCATTAAAACGAGCCTTCCTTCGCGGGCATTACCCCGAGCAGGTTCATAGGGTCATCCGCCCTTCGCGGATTTCTCAGCTTAAACCGACCTGGCCGGTCGGTCGTCAGCTCCCCTGGCTTAATACATTATTTAAGAGTATATCTTATAGATGTTCAAAAAAATTGCAAGCTTTTCCTAAGTATAATACATATTTTTTATTGAAACGATCACGCAGTTGTGTCCGGACATTGTCGGCAATTACAATTCGTATAGCAACGCCCCCCTTGGCGGATAGACCTGATTATATTCGGGATATCGCCGGCACTTGCAATACAACACTCCTGCGCAGGCATATTGCTTTGGCCATTGCCGCCGCTTTTTAAGACATGGTAATAAGGTACTTGACGACCATCTACCTTTCGTAACATTCCAATCAGACCGATATCTGCAACGGCACTTTGTCCGCAGTTGTTTGGGCAGCCGGATATATTTATTCGCACATCGCTTAGGTTATCTCCTGAAAATGCCTCTCTTATACTGTCGGCGGTGCTCCAGCAATCAACCAATCCTCTTTGGCATGTAGCTGAGCCGGGGCAGGCCACAATAATCGGATTCTTCATTAGTTTGGCAAAACTATCGGGCAGAGGAAAGCTTTCAATGCCGTAAAGTTCAAGGCCGTGTTCGAGATTAATTCGCAAAATGGCTCCTTGTGGCTCAGCAAGGTCTGCAAGCTCAACTGCCTGGCCTGCGTCGATATTGCCGTTTGGTAGTTGAAGCCGAAATAAGAGCTTGATATCACTGTTCCCATTACGTGCCGGTGCGATGTCGGGCCAAACTTGTCCTTCCTTTAATAAAATAAAACGGTTGTTGAGCTGTGTTCTGAACGCGGTGTCACCGAATTTCTCTCGTATATGCCGGAATCGCGCACGGTGCCTGTTTTCGCGGTCACCGTGCTGGTGAAATAATTCTATCGCAGCTATGCAAAGCGGCAGGACGTCTCTGGCCGGCAAATCTCTATAAAGCTCAATACCTAAAGCAGGTCTCGGGCCGAGTGAGCCTGCACCGATTACAGTAAATAGTCCGTCTTCTTGAACGATAAAGCCGAGGTCATTGAGCCATGGTTTTGCGCAGGCTTTCTTACAGCCGGAAAAGCTAATCTTGAATTTACGCGGCAGATTTAATATCACCGACCGCTCGTCAAGATAGAACCTAACGAGCTGGGCTAACGGAAGTAAATCATAACCATCGTTGTGAAAATCGCAGCCGGTACAAACTGTGATATTTCTTACTGTATCTCCACATGCACCGAAGATTGTCAATCCAACCTCAGTCAGAACTCGCTGAACGGGTGGTAAGTTTTCAATAGTGATGTTATGCAGCTCTATATCCTGCCGAGTAGATATGTGCAAAGGAAATCCGTTGCAGTAAAATTTAGCCA
Organism: Planctomycetes bacterium RBG_13_46_10; assembly: GCA_001824645.1. Lineage (GTDB taxonomy): Bacteria > Planctomycetota > Phycisphaerae > Sedimentisphaerales > Anaerobacaceae > RBG-13-46-10. Next base: position 7,588 of record MHYD01000053.1, on the reverse strand, counting down.
GTTCAGCGATTTTTCGCCATTGCGGCCAATTTATGCGTCCACCAAAGATTTTTATTCGCTGCATAAAAAGCCCACTTTGCTTTTGAGGATAAGCTCCCAGCAGTCGGTTTGTAATCGACCAACGTTCAGCGGATTCCGAACATTCATGTTTCATTTTGTTATTTTCATCTCCAAAGAAGTTTTCAGCGGCCTTGTGTGAATTCCACACTCACCGCCGCATTTACTTGTGCCAATCCATCTTCCGGCCCGCTCATCTGCTCCAAGTGTAATTTTTGTGCAAGGCAGGCAGCCCAGCGACCTGTATCCTTTGCCGTAAAGAGGATTGACAGAAACCTTGTATAGCGCAAGATACTGCCAGACCTCGCGTTCGTGCCATATCAGGATTGGATTTAATTTTATTAGGCCTGGGTCTCGCTCTTCTACTTCTTTGAAATCGGTACGTGTACGTCCCTCGGTGCAGCGAAGGCCGGTGACCCAGCAGGAGACCTTCATCTCTTCGATGGCCCGTTTGGTAGGCTCTACTTTAAGGATGTCACAGCATTGGTCCGGGGCGGTTAAATAAAGCTTATCGGGAATTTCAGCCTCGCTGCTAAATACCTTCAGCTCAGGATACTGGGCAACCTGCTCATTCATAAACTGCACCGTTTCGGGCGGCTTATAACGAGTTGTCACAATGAAGCCCCGGATTTCAGGATTTACCCTCTTTGCAAGATGCCATACTGCAACCGAATCCTTACCTAAGCTGTTCGCCACGACTAGTCCATCACCGTAATCGTTGTAAGCCTGCTCAATTAGTCCGAGCGAACGTTGTACCTTTTGGGCGAAATTCAGCCCTGTAACAAAGCCACTAACATCTTCAGCAACCAAATCTTTTAACATAACTTGTAAACCTCCTTTTGATTTATAAAGTAATTTCAAATCTGATACTCCGGCGGTTTCACCTTTCCAAAATTCATTCGATTCCATAGCCGTTCGTGTACATAAAAAGCTGCGATCTTGATTAATGTATCGAGAATCCCTATTTGAGCTGCGATATCAAAACTCTCTGTAACAATCCAGGCAATTAGGCATGTAACTATTGTCCCTCCTGTTCGCCAGGTTATTGCCTTGATTACACTTCTATAATGGGTTTCGCTAATCATAATATTTAATGCTATTCCTATAGATTTAGTATGATATTACCTTAAAAAATATATTCTTATATAACGTAGTTCGATACATATTTTTTTCTTTTGGCCAATTCTTCTTCTACCAGATCTGCAAAGGTTGTATTATTGTAAATATCTGCTACCGCTTTGCTTACACTTTGCCACAATTTGGAAAAAGCATAACTTCCAATCAAATCAGTTTTATCTTGTTCAGCTAAACTACCATTATCACCATTGCTATGAATAAAACTTATAATATCTCCAACTGTTAAATTATTAGCTCGTTTGGCCAGGATATAGCCACCTTCCTTGCCCCTTCGTGATTCAACAAAACCGCCTTGTTTTAGCTCTGCTAAAATAACTTCAAGAAATCGAGAAGGTATTTGCTGAGATTCTGCAATTTGATGTATTTTGACAGGAAAAGAGCTTACTCGCAAAGAAAGCTCAAAAACTGCTCTTAAAGCATATTTGCATTTATTAGAGAGTTTATGAAGTTCTATCATTAATCTTAATCCATATATGTTCACTATATCAATCGAGATAGTGATATTATGCCATAAGTTTAGAAAAAGTTCAATACTTTTTTTAAATTTTTTATTTAAATTCTTAAAAAGTATGGAATTTTATCATTTTTTTTGGGCCTTTATAAAAAATAAGCGAGTTTATTTGAAGGAAAAGGTATTATTTATAGTCTGTTTATGCAGGAGCTAAATCCCCCGGATTGATAGGGGGCTTTAACATGGGAGAAATAACAATTGAGCAGCTTTTGTGAAGAAAAAACAATAGCGGTGTTGGGCTGTCGCGGCAGCTCCAGAGAGGCATTTGAAGCTATTGTGAAAAGGCATATGAAAGATGCTTATTTTATCGCGCTC
>MHYD01000053.1:5370-5506 GCA_001824645.1 Planctomycetes bacterium RBG_13_46_10 | reverse complement strand
TCGTAATATCAAACAGCCCAGCTCCGAGGGAAAATTCTTTCCATGGTTTTATCAAATTCTGAGAAACCTGTGCTTCACCCATCTGCGAAAAAGAAGGCTCAGGCAGGCAGACTCGCTCGACGAGCTTCAGGAAAAC
>MHYD01000053.1:2431-5317 GCA_001824645.1 Planctomycetes bacterium RBG_13_46_10 | reverse complement strand
ACCCCGCCTTGCGGGAAGCCAGAAAGGAGGTCAATACTAATGACCTGCCGGAATTATAAAGACCTGATGATGGCTTATTTGGACAACGAGATGGACGATGAGCAAAAACGGGCCTTCGAGGAGCATTTAGCATCGTGTGCTCAATGCACCAAGGAGCTAAAAGAATTCCAGAAACTCAAACAGCTCACAGATGGTGTGACTTTGGTCGAGCCTGAGGACCGTATATGGGAGCAGTACTGGGGCGGCGTATATAACCGTGTTGAGCGGGGAATAGGCTGGATTGTGTTTTCAATATCAGCTATTCTGCTTACAATTTACGGCGGCTTTGAGCTGATAGAGAAAATTATCAAAGACCAAACAGTTGGGATACTGCTGAAATTTGCTCTCCTGGCTCTTATAGCAGGCCTGGCAATTTTGTTTGTATCGGTACTGCGGGAGAGGATTTATTTCTGGAAGAAAGACCGTTATAGAGATGTAAGGAGGTAAAGCAATGCTTTTATCGACAACAGATACGATCACGGGCAAAACAATTGTAAAGCATCTCGGCCTTGTGAAGGGCAATACCATCCGTGCACGAAATATTGGCAGAGATATTTTAGCACTTTTGCGGAACATCGTCGGTGGCGAGATAACGGACTATACAAAACTTTTAGCTGAGTCACGCGAACAAGCCCTTGACAGGATGATTGAAAGTGCCAGGGAACTGGGCGCCAACGCAATTGTACAGGTGCGGTTCTCAACTTCAGAAATCATGGGAGGCGCCTCGGAAATCATGGCTTACGGCACGGCTGTAGTCGTAGAGTAACGTCGGCTTGGTTAAAATGTATACCCAGCAGGGGAAAAATGTATCACTTGAGAATAACGGTGCCTGTGCCGGCTGTAATCTCACCTATTGTATAGACGTGCTCGCCTGCTCGCGTCAGTTTATTCGCGATTGAATGGGCAAAGTCTTCTGCTACTATCAGCACAAAACCTATCCCCATGTTAAAAACTCTGTACATTTCGCTTTCTTCGACAGGGCCTGCATTCTGCAGGAATGTAAATATCTTATGTTTCGGCCAGCTTGTCTTTTTAATAACTGCATTGCAGTTTTGCGGCAGCATCCGGGGGACGTTTCCCGGCAAACCTCCTCCGGTGATATGAGCCATGCCGTGAACAATCTGTTTAACTTTATAATGAGACAATAGTTTCACTATCGACCGGACATATATCCGTGTCGGCTCCAGCAGTACATCACCCAGTATGGCCCCGTCGAGTTCAGCGACCACATCTGTTATATCCATTTTTTGCTGCTTAAAGCAAATGCTTCGGGCCAGCGCGTAGCCGTTGCTGTGCAGTCCGCTGGAGGCCAGGCCTAAAATGACATCGCCCGGTCGGATATTTTTCCCATTGATAATTTTTGTACGTTCGACCACTCCGACAGCGAAACCTGCCATATCGAAGTCGCCTTTTTTATAAGTATCGGGCATCTCGGCTGTTTCTCCGCCTATTAGCGCGCAGTCGGCCAGTTTGCAGCCGGCTGCAACACCTTTTACCATCTGGCCTATGGTTTTGGGCTCCAGCTTGTGCACCGCTAAGTAATCCAGAAAGAACAACGGCTCAGCTCCATGCACCAGCATATCATTGACGTTCATTGCCACGAGGTCGATGCCGACGGTATCAAATTTCTGCATTTTAGAAGCTAACTGTATTTTGCTGCCGACGCCGTCGGTGCAGGCCACCAGCACCGGATTTTTGTAATTTTTCTTGAAGAGCTTCTCATCGTAATCCAGCCTGAAAAAGCCTGCAAAGGCGCCTTTGGCTTCAATGACCCGTGGCCCAAAAGTTCCGGCTACACTGGAGTAAATTTCGTCTTCCATTTCGTCGGCAGCATTGATACTGACGCCGGCCTGTGCATAAGTTGCGAATTTAGCCATTTTCGATCCTCGATGCTCGATTCTCGATACTCGTTATATGATTATTGTCCACGGATTTAATGAAATTATTTATCATTCTGCCAAGATGGTCATATTCTTCATAAAAATATCTATATTTTGCTTCATCATTGAAGGACTTGGTCTGGTATAAAGTATCTAAATGGTCTGTTGTTTCATCGCATGATGCCAATGAATATGTGAGAAATTTAATAAATTCCTGCTTATATCTGCGCCTTCCAAAACCTTCTGCTATAGTACTTTTAACTGATTTGCTGGATTTTCTTATTTGGCTGCCTTCTTCGTATATTTCAAACTTTAGTAGCTTTAGTGACATCTGGTGAATTTCTATAGCTAATTGATGAGCCTTTTTGTAAATTTCCAAATCTCTATAGCTTTTATAAGCCACCGGTTTTATCCTTTTACGAGCATCGCGTATCGAGAATCAAGCATCGAGTTCTTCAAACATCCGCATTTGAAAGTGTTCCATGGCGAACTTGCTGACGGCTATATCCACCGGAATTCGGTATTGACCTGTCCAGCAGGCCGTACAGTAGTGGTCAGCCGGCAGATTTGCGCAGCCGAGCATGCCTTCCAGAGATATATAGCCGACACTATCAACTTCGAGAAATTCTTTGATTTGTTTAAGATCGCGATTATTCGCCAGCAGCTCTTCCTTCGTCGGGAAATCCACGCCGTAGTAACAGGGAAATCTTATCGGCGGGCAGCTGACCCGCATGTGGATTTCTTTTGCACCGGCCTGTCTTAATGTCCTTATTTTCCCCCGTGTGGTGGTGCCGCGGACAATGGAATCGTCCACCACCACGATTCGTTTGCCCCTGACGACTTCTTCCACAACGGCCAGCTTGAGTTTGACCTCCAGCTCTCTTAACTTCTGGTCCGGCGAGATGAATGTTCTGCCCACATAGTGACTTCGGACCATTCCCATATCGAAAGGTATTTTGCTTTGTTC
>MHYD01000053.1:1720-2412 GCA_001824645.1 Planctomycetes bacterium RBG_13_46_10 | reverse complement strand
GATGTCCCCGAATCCGGTACAGGTATTACAACATCGGCATTTGCAGGGTGTTCTACAGCCAATTGTCTCCCGACTTTCTTTCTGAACTCATGTACGTTTTCGCCGAATATGTACGAGTTTTGCTTGGCGAAATAAATGTGTTCGAAAATACAATGAGCAGGCGTGATAGTGCCGGGCTGTACGAAGAATCTGCTGGATAAACCATTCTTGTCCAGTGTAACGATTTCACCAGGCTCTACTTCTCTTATAAACTTCGCCCCGATGGCGTCAAAAGCACAGCTTTCACTTGCTACGACGAAACTGCCTTGTTCTATTTGGCCTATGCACAGAGGTCTGATGCCGTAAGGGTCTCTGGCTGCCTCGATTCGGTCGGCAAATAAAAATAAAAGGCAATAGGCTCCCTGCAGGTGGTTTAGCACATGGGCCAGAGGGTCTGGTTTAGCCAGGTGGGTCGGCTTGGCCAGCAAATGAACAATTACCTCGGTATCACTTGTTGATTTGAAGATACTGCCGTGCATCTCATATTCGTTCCGCAGCAAGGCTGCATTTATAAGATTGCCATTGTGGGCCACCGCTACCTGGCCGCGAGAGTACTCTGCTAAAAGCGGCTGGCTGTTAACGGCCTTGCTCGCTCCCGATGTCGAATATCGAACATGACCTATTGCTATCGGATTAGCGAGTTTTTCCAGAAT
>MHYD01000053.1:0-1713 GCA_001824645.1 Planctomycetes bacterium RBG_13_46_10 | reverse complement strand
CCGGTGCGGAAGACCCGCCTTACCGTGCCCGTGTTTTTGTAGCACTGTATTGACTGGCCGTCGCTGGAGGCGATTCCCGCCGCCTCCTGTCCGCGGTGCTGAAGGCTGTGTAAGCCGAAATAAGTTTTTTGAACTGCCTGGGCATCGCCAAATATCCCAAACAGGCCACATTCCTCTTTGAGGATATAAGGCAAACTGTTTTCGGCATAACCGGCAGCACTATTAGTGTTGTCTGCGTATTTTATGGCTGACATATAGTATTTTACTAAATATACGATTTGATGGTTGTTACAATTTTTAATCAGCAACTAACCTAATTATCAAGCACAACACGGAACAAACAGTTTATTAAATTTTTTGAGCCAAGTCAAATAATTGTTTTTCATAATGAGAAACTGAGTATTTAATTAACAAATTCAACGACTTTTTATTTGATTTGTATTCCGGCCGGCCGGCCGGTATAATTCCGAGCAACAACAAAGCGAAATTTTACCCTGCGTAGCTCATTTGTGGCGTAGCATGAGTTCAACTTAGGGCGAAGCCGGAAGTGTTGGATATCTCTTCCGCAGGTATTTTTATGTTGGATATTCTCGTAGTCATAGAGTTATACATAGTTTTAGAGTAGACATACAGCTTAAGGAATATCTTTATGCCTACTAATTGGTTAGATTTACTGTCAGCATCAATTACCGGTGGGATTTTTGTCAAATTTCTAGATATAGTCTACTCTGAATATAAAAGAAGGAGCGGCAGATCTGAGACTCTTAATGATGTGTTCTGTAGAGATTTGGATCTGATTCTAAAGTCATCTGATGAATTGTGTGGGAAAATTTGCTCACTTGCGAGGACTGATTTTAAAGACATTGAGGAGTGGAAAGATGGCAAAAAACCTAATACTGAGTTACTATATATCCAGTTCCTATTTGCTCAGTTCTGGGGTAGATGTACAATTCTTAGAAGAGAAAGTAGCTATCTAAGAATTAATAAGCTTTCTAAAGGTGAAGCACTTATCAGGTTTATAAATACCTTAGAAGGTCGTAAGAACCGTATTGTATCCCGCTCAATTCAAAGATGCGTTGGTGAATGCGTAATTCTTCGATCAGGAAAAGGTTTTACATGTATGTCATTCCACGAATTTGCAGAAATCTATAATAGTGATAATAGTTCAATAAAAGTGTGGATTGAGCCTTTAAGAGCAATGCTACTCGAATTGAAATCAAAAAAGAACCGACAATGTATGTTACTGTACGGAACCATACTGCATGCGATGATTGATACTTTAGACCCAAAACGAGAGGTCACAAAAGACCGTCCTGCATATCCTAACAAGTTAAACGAGAAATCTCGCAGAGAACTTAAACACAGAATCTTTTGTCTTTATCTGCCTGATGTTGTGAAACATGAAAAATACTGGAATCTTCTATATAAAGGCAAACCGCTCGCGCAGCTTAAATCTCGAAAGACAAGCCGTTTGAGCGGTTGTTTTCACAATGATATGTAAATAATCCTAATAAGAAGCTTGAGAATGTCAAGAAAAAAAAGACTGAACAAGATTTTCCATCGTACACGTCAAATCCGCGTTTCTGAAGCACAATCTTATCATCGGTTGTTTGCAGGTCCGAAATTAATAAATTTTTAATAATTCTTGTGTTTAGAACGGGCTGAAGCGGGTTGTAGATAGTAGAAAGGAGTTTTGAGGGACGTTTGAATTTA
>MHYD01000052.1 GCA_001824645.1 Planctomycetes bacterium RBG_13_46_10 | reverse complement strand
ATCCTTATTCCAAAGCCGACGAATTGCAAATCGGTTGCACAAAGCGGCACGCTGCCGATGGTCGCCGGTTCCGGCCAATCTAAAGCGTTGACAATAGTCAGTGTCTCGATGTTGCGCTCGAGCTGCGCAATCGGCTGTATCGCCGGTGCCGGTTGACAGCCGACCAAAAACATCGCTGACAGGAGCACACAAACCAAAACTGTTCGGTTCATAATTCGCCCTTTCCGATTTCACTGTGACCGTGATCTGTTAATTGTATGTACTGATATTGCTCTAAGACTTTGAGCTGTTCGCGTATCTGGCTGCCGAATCGCTCTGCAAGATAATCAACGTCCCTGGGTTCGTCCGTCTTGAAGATGAAAAATTCGGTCCCCATTGCAGTCACGCTTCGGTCGATACCATACGGCCGCTGTGTCACGCCAATGAATCGAATGTCCCTGTGCCTGCCGCGCTTCAGTATGGTCCGCACTTCATCCGGTGTGCCATTCGGTTTGCAGAACAGGTCGATTTCCTCGGCCACAAATACCAAGTCCTGGCATTTCCAAACCAGACCGCAGATAAGCGGAAATTCCGTCACTTCATTAAGCGGACGATAGATAAGCCGAAAATCTTTGAGATATACTTTATCCCAAAATGTTTTAAGAGATTTCACGTCATAAAAGACAACGCCGTCGTCATAGTCATGGCCGGTTGTATCGAAGCACAGGACGCGGGATTCGTCTGCGATCAAATTTCTAACCTTGACCGTTTTGCCGCTGCCCGTCTTGCCGATCACTATCTTGTTGTCTGCTGTCTGCATTATCTTTCGTTTCCGTTTTGAGCTTGCCCGACCGAATGTCACGCAACACAGCCGCTATTTCTGTCAGCAGCACACCGTGTATGACTGAAAATTCTAACCACATCAGCAGCTCTTCTGGTATCTGGTCTTTGTAGTAGTATTCGCATAGTTTTGTTGCCGGCAGGGCCAGTTCTGCTGCCCGCTCAGGAGTAAGTATCGGAGCTAACTGCTCGATTTTCATCACTAATACGCTAAACCCGATTTCGTAGGCCCCCTTGATTGTTTCATTCGGTTGTGCTATCGACATCACACGCTTAATCTGCACGTGCTCCGCCGTTGAACCAGGGGGCCTCCCTGCCCCAGGACGTACGCCCCCCCGCCTCTCTGCGGGCTGGTCTTCAAGCGGCGGCAGGCCTTCACCGCCAACGGCCTCTTCAAATTCGGGCTTGCGATCTCTGACCTGGGCGGCATCTTGTGCCGCATTAGACTCCGTTCTGAGTTGCAGCAATTGTCGGCGGCGGATCGCAAAAGCCCACTGTCTGCTGTTCCACGATTGCTTACCCTCAACAGGTGGCGTAAACTCAGAAGCCATCTGAATCACTTCTTTTTTTCTTAACGCCAGAAGTTGACGGAGTATTTTGTCTTGTTTAGGTTCGAGTTTATCCATTACTGCTATTCGTCCCCAAAGGTTATCTCGGCTACAATTCCGTCTTTGTCGTCATCATCGTTGCCCTGGTTGATAGACAGAGAATCCGCCGCCTCGTGTGACGACGGACCTCCTGTACCGGACAACAAGCCGCTGCTGCTGGGCTGCGGATTATCAGATTCAGATTCGGGCTGCGGTCCCTTGGGTTCTTCGCAGCTCGTCCAGGTGTCACCATCTTTGACAAACCAGCCACAGTCAGGACAGTTGATATACTTGACACCTGCGATCAGTTCCGCATCGCACGCCACTTTACAATTTGGACATTGCATATACTTTACTCCGAAGCCAGACAAAAATTCGTTTCAGTTTCGATGGTTCCTTGTATTTCATAGTTCGCTTCAATCGTCTTGCTGTTGTGCACATAATTTTGCGGGCTGTCGGGCCTGCCCTTGTCCCAGGTCGGGCAAAAAAGCAGGCCCCGCCCCGTGCCTATGTGAGAGTTTTAATTAAGAGATTCTTTGTATCCTTTTCTTAACTCCTGTTGCAGCTCCAGCAGGCCGCCGATTTTCTCCAGAAAATTATTTGTTGCTTTGAGCTGTTCGGTGATGTCAGCCAGGCGGTCAGGTATCGCCTGCATAGCCTCGGCGGATTTTGCATAACAGCTCGTTATTGCTGTGCCGATCTGTACAGAAAATTTATCGGCAAGCTGCTGGACCTGGGGGTCTTTCAACAGGTCTGTAAGGTTTTTAATGTCACCGACTGTGACCGCACGCCGAAGGGCCTCAAAATCCAGTGTAGTTTTTGTTTCATCATCGGCGGCGATAGATTCTTCGTCTGGTCCTGCCGCCGGCACGTCATTGCTGATTATTGCCAGACACTTTGGACAGGTGACATCGGCCACGTTTGTTGTGGTATTGATTTGTGAACCGATTAAGATTCCGCACGCCGTCCTGTTATCGCCGCAATCGGCGTGTTGATATAAAAGCATACCTTTTTTAAGCTCCTGTACGCGGACCTGTGATTCACGTACCAGGTCGGCCCTGCTCTTGTTGACTTTATGCAGCACTTTTTCTTCGGCTGCCTGTTGCAGGTCGGCGGATTGGACGTCTTGCCCTCGGCTTGTGGTCCCGGTCCTTTCCATCTTGCACCCTTTCAAAATTATCGGTGAAGGTTCCTTTTTGCAGCTCAATGAGATATATTTTCTCGGCATTAGGAAATTTGCCCCTGATTGAGCCTTTGTAGGTGATTCTGATCTCCTGTCCCCAGAGATGATATTGCTCGATGGTTTGACGCAGCCGTTTGTTGAGCCGGATCGCTACTTTACGAACGTCCTTATCGTTGCGGTAGTATTCGACCTCTGCTGTGCGGGCACGGTCGAAACGGTCCTGGGCAGCACACGGCCAGATACGGCCTTCGAGGGTTTCACCAGGTCGGCGGAAAGTGAAGATCGGGACTCCGCACGCGCACTTTTCGCGGTGTATGAAGTCGGGACTATCCAGCAGCTTTTCGACCTCAGCGGCATTTACCGCCTGGTAGCTTGGCTTGTCTCCCATAGGCTGGCCCCTGTAAGTGGGCCAGAAGAGAGTACCTTCACGGAGGATACAAAAAAACCGGCACAGCAGGCAGTTTGGGCTTGCTTTGCCGGATTGTAGCCGATACCATTGTCCGTAACGGTCATCAGAAGATACTCCTTCTGGTGGCTACCCGCTGAAAAATCTGAGTTTTGCAGCGGGCGGCCTGCGTACGCGCTTATCGTGTACAGCAGGCCATTTTTACTTTTCAGCGGCGACGGCGACCGTGCCGACGCTTTTTCGCTTTAGCTCGTGAACATTTTCGCCGATAATTACGACACATCTTTTTTTACCCTAAGTCTTTATTATTGCCGCACTTACCGACCATATATGTTATGTTTCATTCGATTACAGGACGCGATGCAGGCTAAGTCCTGCTGAGCTGAGACGTTGCGATTTGTGTTTTAGATTACGTCCTGGATAAACATAACGTCGGCAGTATCGGACATCATCGGTTTGTTGTCAAGTGTTTTGTGAATTTTTTTTTACTTTTGATAGAGCTGATTTTTAAGCTGTGGTTTTTGTGGTCGTTTTAGCTCGTAGGTGACACAATCTTGTGTACTACGTGGGATTTGAGCTTTTATCCTATACCTGCGAGTACCATCCCTTGAACCGACGCCGCGAAGCGGCGAAAAATCATTCGTAACCGTGTGCTTTAACGGCTGTGCCCGACGAAGGTATTTTTGTAGTGACGGCAGTCATAGGATGAACACACACGCGGGCGGAAAAACCGCCGCGTGTGTTCCGCTCTTAAGGGAGTCTCTAACTTGTTGTTAGTTAGAGACTCCCGCCTCCCGCCCTACCCATTGGAGCAACGCTTTCCTCCCCTGTCAAGACGAAACTTTGGAAATTTTTCAGCCTGGTACGGCTGGTAGTTAGAGAGGGATTTTAGGATCGCTTTTTGAGCTGGCGGAGCCGCTGGCGATAAGCCTTTTGCCGGCAGCCGGCAGAGCTGTATTGTGCATCAGCTCTAAGCCCCTGGAGTCCAGAGCCACAGCCACAGAGACACTTGCGCTCGCGGTTAGTACGGCCTTTGCTCATTTTCTCAGCTTCCTTGCGTTACGCTGCCGGCGGATCACTTTATTGACCGATCTGGCATAGTGCGGCTGATTCGTAACCCAACGCGAATAAGCCCGCCAGTGTGCCTGTTTGTGTGCATCACAGCAGAAACCGCCCTTTTGCAGCGGCTTATCGGCTTGAAATGCCTTGAGACACCAGCGGCAATAATAGGTATAAGTTGAATGAAACATAATTTTTTGCGTTATTGGACGTCACTCGATATCGCGCGCCCACGTCGCTGCTGAGCTGCTCTGCAGCAGCTCGTCTGGGTAACGCAAGGCAGGCGGAATGATCATCCGCGGTCTATCGTATATTAAGCCCAGACCGTTACGGCTGTAATCGACGATCTCCTGTAAATATGGTCCAGAGTAGCTAACCCCCTGCCGTTCGTGCAGCCTGTGGGCAGCGGCCGCGGGAAAAACAGGTGTTAGCTCCAGCTTTTGAAGAATCCGTGCCTGGCTAAGCTCGACGCTGCGTAACCGATTTTCTACACAGACCAGACGGTTATCCATGCTATGCCATAACCAGCCGACGATCCCGATCAGGATCGTGACCAGGACACGGGTCAACCAGTCTGATTTGCGGTTTGAATTATGGTTCGCGTTCGTCTCCATTGATTGCAGCCTCTATTAGCTTGAACGGTAACTCTTGTCTCTCTGCCTTTTGTGTTAAGATCACCAGCTCACGCGCTGGGTCAAAGTGGATAGTCAGGCCACGTATAAGCGGTCTGACTATCGGCATAACCAGGTTTAGCTTGGCAGTGAAAGCGGATTGCTCAGCCTGGCGAGGTAACGGATTTTTTGAGCTGTTCGACAAGGACATTGCCCTCAGCAAGGATACCGTTGTTGATCATTTCCGCCTTGATATTTTTCTTTGCTTGGTCAGCGGCCGCATCGTTAGTGTTCTGTATGCCCTGGACGATTGATTTAGTGATGGCCTGTAAGGGTTTTGTTTTGAGCCGATACTGAGTATATGCACCAACTACGGCTGTAAGTAAATAAGTTACAAGCGAGACACCTGTACGGTACGGTTCTGGTATTAACAGCCCTGCCGGTGACTGGACGCCCTGCTGCACCGCGTTCGAGACGTTGTTGATGTCGGCTGCTACCGTATCGACTTTCAGCATTGCAGCTTCGTACTCTCCTGGATCGCAGCCACCTGTCATCGAGACAAACAGGATAACGCTAATCCACAAAACAATTAGTCCTTTTTGCATTTTTTGCACTCCTTTACAAAAAACCGCTTTCGTATTTCGATTCTAAGGGCCGATCTCCGACCGGTCTGACCATTAAGACCTTGCTTTTCAGCCTGAGCCAACCGACGTTTGACAATTGACAATATGATCATCCAGCTTCTGAATTTCATTCGTTAATCGAACCATAATCTGGACAGGATAAGTCTTTATGCTGTTAAGTTCTTCTATGCTGTATTTGTCCACTACTCCGGTTGGGTGTGTGACAATCATTGTCTGATTTTCATATTTAACAGTGTGACCAGCCATAGCTTATAAACCGCCGCGTACCGCCCTAATCCTGTATTCATCAGCTTTGTTAAGATAACTGACAAATATCTCCATAAAGTCAATAACACTGGCATAAATAGTGTAATACTTGCGCGTAGTGCTCGTCCAATAAGCACTGGCAAGTGTATTCGGAAAAATAGAAGTATCCACACACGGATTACGCTTTTGCGCATTGCAAATCGAGAAAAGCTCAAACACATTCGGTAAACGCCAATCGGTAAAACCGGCAAAGTTAAGATTTTGACAATAAAGAATCGCATCGGCCCAAATATAGTCAGAACCGCCGCCGCACCCGTCACCGTCACCATCAGCCGCCCACATTAGACCCGTTGCACGGTCGGTAACAACATTGACTCCATAGAGTTTTTCGGTGATAAACCGGCTCCTGTTATTCTCGACAAACAAACCCTGCCACCAGCCCGCCTGAAAATAACCATCATCGCTCTCCATATAACAAGTCACTTGGCCCGTTTTTGGCAAGCCACGCGACAAGACTTCTGAAAATGCTGCTGCCCCAGAGGCATTAAAGGGATTGCCTGTCATAAATTACCAATTATCGAATAACACAAACAATCGATCATCTTCAACATCGAATAAAACATTTATCTGATCCGTTCTCGTTATCGGCATTGCTATCGTTTCGTTAGGCTGGAGCGGCCAACACTCATTTTCAACAGCCGCCCTGCCGATCTCTATCCAGCAATATCCGATGTTGGTCGGTGACGCTTTAAGAATCGCATTTCGGCATGCGTGACGCGGACCGCGATAACAGACATCGGCCTGTAATCCAATAATCGTTATCGACGGCCTTGTAACGCGATAATCTTGCCATTGCTTGCGTCTTTTGGTCACTGCCTAAGCTTGCCGAGCAATACAATCACTGCTATTACTGCTATGCCGACGCCGGCAGCACCTACGCCCGCCAAAGCGACCTCGCCTGCCGGCGAATCCGTTATCTTTTCAATTTTGGTCAGCCACAAGTAACCGAACAGTCCCCCCGCCACTATGCCGGTTACCACAAGGCCGATAACCAGCGGACCGGCAGCCTGTTCCATTTCGGGGGGCATCTCTTCAGGATACAAGACGCGACACAATACGATATAATACCACGTTCCGCTGATCTCCCGTGTAGTCTTTGTGCCGAGAATTTTCAGCGGATACTTGTCCGTTATACGATTTTCAAGAATTGCTTTTTCGATTTCTCCGAAAGCCCCCGGCATAACCAGGCGAAAAGTGAATCGCACCCTGTCGCCAGGCAGGACTGTTGTATTTTCATCAATCACAACGGCGGCTCCCGTTGTAACTGTCGGGTCAATCTCTGTCAAATTAGGTAATAACATATTATCAGATTAGCTCAACGTAACTTACTACGGCGTCACCCTCGGCTTCCATATAGACTATGCCAGAAGTTTTTAGCTCTAACGGTGTCAAAACACCACTGTTTTCATAACCATTTCTCAATAGCCCACGCCCAGTTCCAACGTCAACATTCTCGTCTCCAAATGCAACATTGTCGTTGCCAGGCGTAACAACAGAAATTAACAATGATTTTCGGTCCACGTTTGCGGGAATGCTGCCAGAATACGAATTGCCGGCATTAAGAGTTATCGGTACGGGTGATACTAAGGACGCAGCCGTATCATTAACGTCAATGGTTCCTTCCAACACAAGCCGGTTATCAATTATCCGGCCTATGCTGAAAGCGATCTCGATTGTCATATCAGACGCAGCCGGATTATAAATTTGGATATAAGTAAAGTGCTCGCCCTCCGGCAGCTCTACGCTGATTCCTTTTTTCAATGTCCCCCTATAAGCCTGTCCGATACCAACCTGGGGATTAGTGCTTAGATTGTTCTCCAGCAGCGTGACAAAATTCGCCTGAAACGGCACTTGGCGTAAGCTGCCCGCCGGTATCGTCAAAGTCATAGGCTCAAAAAATGATTTTGGCACAATCTACCTCTTTTTCCATATCATTACGCCGATTATGGCTACAACGGCGTAAAGAATATATTTAGTCTCAACAGGTATTGGTCCCTGTTCTTTTTCAACCGCCTGTTCGCGTGCAGCAGTTGCCTCTTTTTGCATAGCCTGCGCAAGTGCAAAAATACCTTCGATGGACTCGGCCGTATTGCCCCAGGCTTCGCGGGCGATTTCGACACTGTATTCGAGAAAATCTGCGATGGTCCCTGCCACTTCAGGCGTAAACTGCTGGTTTATGTTCGGAGCATACGTTGCCTGCTGACCTATGAAAATTCCTTGTGAATTTGGCAGCGTGATCAATGATTCAGGCGATGTGGCAACAGTAGCCCCTTCGATAATTGCCCGCTGGTCCTTTTGTACTGTCTGTGACCAAGAACCCATTATTTACGTCTCACAATAACCAAAATTAACAGAATCGCCACAACAACCAGGCCGATACCGCTTACTGATAACTCGCTACCTCCGACGATCGGATTAAAAGGCCCACTATAAAAATAACCAGTTGACGTAGCGGGTTGCACCTTTGCTTTGGACCCGCCGCCCATAAATCCGCCGCCGCCCATACTAAACAAACCTCCCAAACCCGCATCTTCACCAAAAATACCGGCTCCGGCTAAGAGAAGCGGCCACATAACATCAAGCCTTTCGCAGAAATACGATAACCAACAGAATTACACCAAAGCCGATAAGGTAATAATTAAAATTCGGCAATAAATCGCTTATGCTGATGTTAGGGTTATATGTTGGCGATGTCACTGCCGGTGTCGCTGCTGTTATTGGCGATGGAATATCAGGTGGGTTTATAGTGCCATACACGTCCCTCCAAATCCCGACGGTATCTTTCACTAAAATCCCGACCTGATTCAGCCAGTCTGATAAGGGGCTTGTGGTCGATGATGTCTGAGCAGTTGGCGTCCCGGTTTGCCCCGCTGGTGCGAACATTCCGCCTAAAAGGCCGGTTGCACCTTGTGCAGTGTCGCCAAGAAACTCACCAACCGGAGTTAAGAAGTCGAAAAGTGCCATTGTATTGACCTCCTAAGCAGCCGGTTTTGTTGCTCCGCGAATCTCTTCCCGGTAGATAATATAATTGTTGGGCTGTGTCGAGAAATTTATGTCGTATTGCAAGCTCGACAGACCGCCGCTCGGCAGATAGGCGGTACGGTCGTTAAACTGTGCAAAATCCAGGTGGAAATATCCGGTTTGTGCCGTTCTGCCAACGCAGTTGAGGACCAATTTATTCAAATCGTTCTGAAGTTCCTGCCAGACATCAGACTGATTCAGCCGAACGGTGACATCACTAATCGCACCGCTGCCGACAGTGATATGGTCGGCCAATATGAGATTATCAACGTCACCATACGGAATGTCACTGACCTGCTGGACGCCGGTACTGCCGAAGATTCTCGGATGTTTGCCAATACACAGGTGACGGCCCAGGGCGCGCTTCCCGACTTCCTGCAACGCCCAGATTTGGATCGTGGCTACTTTGGCTAAAGTGGCCGCCAAATCAAGCTCCAGATTAAAGCTCTCGATGCCATCCATTCCCCAGGCTAATAGTGACCGCTCGGCGGCAAATTGCAGGTTCGGACGGACAAACAAAATCGGAATCTGACCGGCAATTGTGTATGCTCCGTTCATCGCATACCAGTATCGATATAAATCGAACAGCACCGCTGCCGTCGTTTCGACCTTCAAATCACCATCCACGCGGACGCGGATATTGGTAATATCGGCTTCGATCTCGGCTTCGGTCAATAGCACGCCGGCCGAAGTGCGGCATAACAGAAACAGGCCGTGATAGATATTGGCACGCGGCAGGTTCACGATCGGACGCCCATTGCCGGCAATACCATCGACGTTTTGCAGCTTTACTAATTTTGGTATCATCTGCGAATCCTTTCGCAAGAAAAAAGTGTTTTACTGTTTTTCTCCGTTCAATCGACCAAACGATTATATGCGGAGATACTGCTTAACGCTGTCGGGCACCGGCAGGATTTTCATCACTACCGAAAGAGCCACAAGTACCAGCAGAAACTTGCCGATGAATGACAGATTCGGAAATTCAAACTTCATTTTTTCGTCCCTTAAAAAGATACCAACAATCCCTTGCTGGCAACGACAACAAAAAAAGGCCGAACACGGCACAGTGTTGCCGTTGCCCGACCTTGAGAGAACAAGTTTATAGCTGCGTGACGCATAGGTTCAAGAAAAAAATCATGATTCTCAAAAAATTCTGTTACAGATAATCATAGCTTGCCAAACCAGGCATAAATCGCAGCAGCGACAGAGCTTACATTACGCTTGGAGTTAAAATAATAAGCCACAGCTCGAAACTCTGTTTCTTTTAGCTCCTGGAGCTTTTCAACGACCTGGGATTCAGACAGCAGCCGCCAGGGCATTATGATTTCGTGCACCGATCTTGCCATAAACGCGGTTCTTCAGATTTTCGGCCTTCGTCGTTACTTTGAGATTGCCACGCTGATTATTCAGTGTCTTGCCGTCATCGTGGTCAACTTCCTCCCCTGCCAATGCCCCAGTGATCAACCTGTGCATATAGACCGTCTTTGTCTTGTGGTCTTTCTTCAGACTGCGAGCTGCATAGATCGCACCATTGCGGCCGGTCCATTTTGCAAACCACTTGAAACGAGACAATTCTGGATAATCGGCTGCATCAACAAGAGCCACTTCGTTTTGTGTCAACTGAATTAACCTGGGTTGCATCGAGCCAATCTCCAGCAGTGTTCTCTTTTTCCATATCGTCCGGTAGTAAAAACGTTGTCAGATTTAACGAGTTTTTTTTCTGTTGTCAGGTTCGTCATTGCACGCCTGATAGAAGTTAGTGGACAATTTGGTAATACTTCATTCTGAATCTGGGTCGGACCAAAAAACCGGCCTGTCGCTCTCTGAAAAAAATCCAGAATCTTATGCTGCTGAGTTAGAGCCTTTTTCTTGCTGTTCTCAAACAGCGACCCCTTTTCGCCGACGGTGTTGTAAAAATCAGCAGTCATCGAATTTTTATTCCAGCCTGGCGTTTGATTTCTTCGTCTATCAGCCGTGCATCATATAAAGCTACCAGGCCCCACCACAAAGCCGACAGAATACGTTTTATTCTGGTCACTGGTTGACGATCCTTATTCCAAAGCCGACGAATTGCAAATCGGTTGCACAAAGCGGCACGCTGCCGATGGTCGCCGGTTCCGGCCAATCTAAA
>MHYD01000051.1:7137-8085 GCA_001824645.1 Planctomycetes bacterium RBG_13_46_10 | reverse complement strand
TAGGGTCGACCGTGACGGGACTGGAATGGAATTTTCAAAAAGGAACAGTCTCGACGACAATCACAACCGATTACGGCGAGCTGGACATCGCGGGAATATTTAAAAAGTAGAATCAAAAATGAGCGAGATTGAAAATAAAAGAAAAATAGAGCAGCTCGAGCGGGAAATCGCGGACCTGAAAGGCGAGATGGGAAGAGTGCCGCTGCGGTTCGAGCCGCCCCTGCCGTCCGCGGGAAGAGAAATAAGAGATGCCTACCCTACAGAAGACGCCCCGGATGAGTCGACTATAATAAACTGCCGGCTCGATGACCCCGATACCGGAGAGGAAGTGGAGGTACATTGCATAGTTATGGCCGCAACAACACTGGCCGAGTGCGTGCCTGAATTAAAAGAGGGCGTGGATGGTCATATACAGGTCTGTAAAATTGATGGTGAGTGGTGGTGTGTAAGTGATATTTTTGTAGGCTGTGTAGAGTGCGCTGAATCGTAATGAACATTATTGAAGGAATGAAAATCACGGACAAATTCAGCCGCCGATTGATGAGGCAGACGATTGGCTGTGTAGGCACTGCCACGACCTTTGAGAACAACAGGTGGTGCTTGCGGTTGTTCCTTAGAGAGCCGGTTCATAATTCAGAAGGTAAATCAATTCACGACCACCTTGCAATGATGAGGTTTAATCGCGATGGGGCAAGACGAATAAAACATACCAAAGAGACCCGTCCGGACGACCTGATACCCAAAATAACTTATGGCGAATTCCGCATGCTGACGGAGCCGCCGTATACGACAAAGAGAAGACCTGCCCCGAATGGTATTTCGTGTGGGCACATAGACGCTGGGACTACGGCGGGAACAATGGGAATACCCGCCTACAAGCAGGCGCCGCCGAGAGATTTGTATGTCAGCGGCACTTTGGACCCGGACTATACCGGATACTATAAACTG
>MHYD01000051.1:4072-7074 GCA_001824645.1 Planctomycetes bacterium RBG_13_46_10 | reverse complement strand
TCTGATTTTTACCCTAAACAAAGATGCGCCATAATCACCGCCGGAACCCCGGCACCAAGCCCGGACTGCACGGGAACGTATGTAGGATGGGGTATCAACGTCGGCGGGGCTGTCGGAATAATCTATAAAAAGCAGAATTCACCTTATTACTGGCTTTTCAGATGGTATGCCGATGGGCACTGGTATGTAGCCGACAACCTGCCGACCGGATATCCTCCCTGGACTAAACGGTGGAAAAGAAGCCTGGCGTCCGAATGGCCTGACATAGAAGGCAATTACGGGCCGGATGCAGGAGTAAGCGGCGTTGCGCATGTGGAACTCAGCTGGCTCGCTGGAACACCCGGCCTGGACTGCTGGATCCTGGCCGATGTATTGGGGGGCCTCGCGGGCCATGTCTGGAAGGGCGGCGGGGGAAGCAGGCCAAACGGAGATTTTGAGCCATATACAGGAGCCACTGGAACAGCCAATATAAAAGAACACCGAGCAGGCAAATGGGAGCGTGTAATAGTTTCAAACAATCATGTTCTTGCGATGCAAAGCTGCACGGGATATAGTTTGGCTGCCGAAGGTGACCCGATTGCTCAACCGGGAATGAAGGATATTACAAGCCATAACCCACCTTATTCCGCCTACGAGCAGAATGATGCTATCAATCAATATAAAATCGGCAAATTAGGCAGCTGGTATCCGCTGATTACGGTAGGTGACTTGCCCTACTTTGGATATAACCATATCGACGCAGCATATTTTAAGCCGATAGATTTTTACATTGATGAGGAAATTGCGGATTCAGTGCCGACGGAATTGCGATATATTATCGGCGGTTACGAGGAGGCCGATAGCACTTATAACGGCAAACCCTATTATCAGCGGTCTGAAAACAGCGATGAGGAGGAATTTTATCTGTGGTGGGACGGCAGCGATTGGGTGATAACCCGCGCTCTCGGGGATAAAGGCGTATGCTGGTTCAGGGGGGCAAAACAGATTCTCGGCAGATTTACTCCGAAAGCGAATTCAACATGGGCGGAAAATGTCAGCTTTACAACGACTTCATCGGTCACCGGGGACGATGGCAAGGTATATCATTGTCGTACTCTCCACACAGCATCTTTGGATGACAAGCCTGTGTCCGGAGAAAACTGGGAGGATTACTGGGAATTGGTCGAGGGCAATTTAATCGTCAAGGTCGGCGTTAGGGAAGGTTTCGTTGAGTTTTCAAAATTGACCGGCTCTTCCAAGATGCCGGAAGGCGGGGAAAGTGTTATTAAAACAGGCCGAACTACCGGCAAAACAGAAGGGAAAATTATAGGCATAACCGGAATTATTGATATCCTCGGAGGCGTGCTTTGGGAGGAAGAATGGTTTTTTAATAAGCAGATTTTGACGGGGTATATAGGCAAGCCGGGCGATTCAGGCTCTGCGTTATTGACCACCTGCGGCAAGCGTGTAGTGGGTCTGCTGATGGCAGGCAGCGAATCGGCGGGGCTGGTTGTTTACAACCCTGCGATTTGTGTTGAGGAATTGCTGGATATTCGGTTTGGAAAACCAAGAAGAAAAACGCTCGGCGAGATTACGAGAAAAATAATCGGGTTGACTGTCGGCGGGCTGCGCAAAATATGCGGGTCGTGCCGGTGCGGAACAGGCGCACCGATACAGCGATGCTTACTACCGGGTGCGGAACTTTGGCCGCCGGAAGACATGGGAGACATAGAAAAGTGCTCTATTACTCTGGAATCGTTAAGGGCGGAATGTCCTTACGAAACCTACTCGGACGAATGCGTCGATGATATAGAACATTGCGGAGAGGGTAATTCATTTTGCCCCAAATGGACTGTTACAAATTGCAGATACGGCGGAGGGATATGTTTCTTCAAATACAGCCATATAGAAGGGCCGTCCGCCGATGAGTGCAGAGTGGTCAATATAACCGCCGAAAAAACCTGTTATTGCGTTTATGAATACATTGACGACCAATGCGTTAACGAAAGAGCGCTTTGTGATGATGCGTGGTAAAATAATGCTGAAAACTTGTCAAAAACCTGTTGGTGAAAATAAAAAAGCCGCTATATCAAACGGCAAGCAGCAGGCGAAGATACAACTTTATCATTGTCTAAAGGCAGCAGAGCTGACCGGCGTATCTGTCGCGGTTGATGATGATTTTTGCCGGCACTGTGAGGAAAACGACAACTTCGGGTTAATGTGCCGGAAATTGGTAAAGCTCGAAGCGCAGGAAAAAAAGAGGGTTATAAAACCGCCCACACTGGCACAGATGGCGAAATCTTTTGCACGAGCGATGGTTGTATGGGCAAAGACAGGGTGCAAACTGGTCAGCAGAGATTTTTATTATGTTCGCCGGCAGATATGTTTTAAATGCCAGCCATCCGGATGGTGTCCTTATTGCGGATGCAATTTATTTTTTAAGGCAGCATTGGCGAATATGGAATGTGCATTGAGCAACTGGCCGAAATGCTGGGACTGCCCTTTAAAAGAGAGCTGCGAATTCACAAAAAATACGAATTACGAAACATGGCTGAGAGTTCAGTGCCCGAGAAAAACATCTCAGGCCGTTTAATTGCCGATGACCTTCGTTCCTGTTTGCTTCCTCGGGGGAGAAGAAGTTTTGAACGGCCGCGATTTAGGAATCTGCTGCGACTGAGTCTGTTTCTTGGGGTCGGGTTTTTCCTTCTCAGCCCTTTTCATCTCCAGCTCTCTTTTTTCAGCCTGGCAGTCGATAAGAGTCTTTTTCAGCTTTATAACATCAAAGCCGAGTGAGGGACACTTGCCGGCCAAGCGGACCATTTTCGAATAGTCTCTCTCCAAATCATTATATAATTTGTACTTCTTGGATGCCACCTCGCGCTTGTTCTCTTCCGATTTGACGTCTATTCCAGAAAGAGATTTGAGCTGATGCTTGTTGAGCTCAATCGACTCGTTGAGCTTTTGGGCCAGCTTCGCCATATTATCACAATCAGACCCATCGTTGGCATCATCGGCCTCAGCGG
>MHYD01000051.1:1795-4017 GCA_001824645.1 Planctomycetes bacterium RBG_13_46_10 | reverse complement strand
TGTCTGTTTGATCTGGACGGAGACCTGAACGATGACTGCAGGGTGGATTTTTCTGATTTTGCCCGTATGGCTGAGAAGTGGTTAATCGACTGCGAGGCGAATCCTCCCAATCCCGCTTGTGTGCCTAAATAAAAGGGAATTATATACTTGGCTAACCCATGCCGGTGGTCAGTTTTTTCTTGTTGGCGTAAACTTTGGTTAAATCATCAATTTTTATTCTGAATTTTGTCCCATGATTTCTAATTCCAGAACCAGCACCTTTTTTTGTTCTGGCATCAAAATCAATGCAAAAAGTGCCATCGGCAATAGCTTCTGAAAATCCTTTTATGTCCGGTTCCCAATAGGCAGTTGCTTCTCGATATACTACCCTTCTTGGATTCTTTAAAACTTTGCCTTCCACTACTATTAGCCGCCTGCATTTTGAAGAAAAAGCATTGAAAAGAGTATTGTGTGTCCAGTGCGGAACCGCCGTATCCTTAAATCTATTTCTAATGACAATCCTATCATTTTCGTTTACTACGTAGAAACCTCTTTCTGTTTCACTTTTGATAGTGTGTCGGAAACTTAACCGTCCCTTGCCATCGTCCCACCCATGCTCATGCACCATTACCCTGATAATGCCTCTGGGTTCAGGGTCTTTATGAAAAAGGGTCAGCAATGATGCGCCACCGTGAAACTTAATTTCCCAATCTTCTAAATCTGGCGAATCGGCATTGTTGGCTTTTATGTTAAGCAAATCCTCTAACAATCTGCCGGGGCCACCAGAACCATTGTATTTGCCGTCTTTGGGAAACTCCCACGTTCCTGTTTTAAGAATTTCTATGATTTTTTTGAAACTTGCGGTTCCGGTTCGTGGCTGCGTAGTGTGTGTCAATTTTCTTTTGGGCATTATGCTAACCTTGTTTTTTGGAAACTCTTAAGTCGCTTTTCAGCCATTTTACAGTATTTTGGGGAGATTTCCACACCTATCCATTCTCTATTTAAAATTTCGGCTGCAAGGGCAGTCGTTCCCGACCCGATGAATGGGTCTAAAACCACACCATCTACCGTTGCGGCTATACATCTTTGCGCTAATTCTATCGGGTAAGGTGCAGGGTGTTTGTTATCTCTTGCTTGTGGGATTTCCCATACATCACCTTGCGCATTCGCCTTTGGTGCAAGTTTGAAATCGGGCTTCGCTATGAGATAAATTACTTCATAAGTTGGCAAAAAATAACCGGGGTTGAAATTTATCCCGCCTTTGCGTTTCCATATAATAACTTGTCGCACAGGAAAGCCCGCTACTATTTCTGACCTATCCTGAAGCAAACCATTCTGAACCCGCCATTTATGATTATAGAAAATCGCTCCATCGGGCTTTAATATCCTCATCATTGCCTTAAGGCATTTTCTTTGCCATTTTATATAATCAGGATAAGGCATATCGTCGTCGTGGTCTGCATAGCCATTTATTAAAGCAGCTTGTGGCCATTTGCCGCCTGAACCATTTTTTAATCCATTACCTGTGCTGTTTTTAATATTATATGGCGGTGAGGTAACAACAACGCTTATACTTTTTGCTGGTAGGGCCGCCATCAATTTTATGCAATCCATACAGTGAATTTTACCAACCCATTTAGCCAATGATTTATTTTCAGATTTTTGGGGCTGCTCTTTAGGCGCACCCACCAACACCTTTATAACATGGTCAAAAGGTGCGTTAATAGGTTTTATTAAAGCGGCGTTACGCGACATGGATTAACCTCTTATAAGTTAAGCGGCGTCCATTCCCATTATAAAATGCCCTTGCGAAAGTTGATTCATCGGAACCGTTTTTGTTATTTTGACGAAAACAAAATTCATTTACATATCTGTTAAGATGCGCCTCACTCATTCTATGATATATACCATAAAAACCCCTTTTAAGTAAAGCCCAAAATGATTCAATCCCGTTAGTTGAAGCCATTCCTTTTACGTATTCACCTACTGAATGTTTGACGGCTTCATGTTTGTAATCCGATAAATTTTCATACGCACTATGTTCGTCAGTATAAACTGTTGCGCCCTTGTAAACAACTCTTTTGATTTCCCCCTGTAAAGTAATAGCCGTCGTGTCTTTTACTGGCCTTGCCTTTATTCTGCCGCCTCTCTCCTTAATACCTATTACTGCGGTTTTTCCAACGCCACCGCGCCCTGCGTTCAATTTCTTATTGCTATGCTTGTTTTTTTCTTTGCCGCCGATA
>MHYD01000051.1:754-1765 GCA_001824645.1 Planctomycetes bacterium RBG_13_46_10 | reverse complement strand
AACAAACCCCCTCTTTCCTTAAATGTTTCTCTGATTCGGTGTGCCAAAAACCAAGCCGTTTTTTGTGTAACGCCGAGCGTTTTGGCTAATTGAATACTCGAAAAACCTTTACGATGAGTAGTCAATAGCCACGTAGCCATTATCCATTGTTGAAGCGAAACTTTGCTCTCAGCCAATACCGAGCCGGTTCTTACCGAAAATTGCTTGCGGCAATAGGCACATTTAAACCGCTTCTGCTTTTCTAATCGGTATATCCTATATCCCCCGCAATGAGGGCAATAAATACCACGAGGCCACCGGGCTTTTACAATAAACTCCTCACAGCTCTTTTCGTTGGGGAATTTCTTGAAAAAATCAAAAACGTCTAATTTGTCTTTCATAATATCTCCTTTTTATTATGATATTATGATAACCCTAAGCGTTGGGTTTGTCAAGTATTATTTTGAAATATTTTAAATATTTTTTGCTATGTTGTAAAAGATGAAAAACCTGTAAAATCTAACGTGATGGGTTAATCAGGTATATAATTCCCAAATAAAAAGGAAATCTGGAGACACCAACCGGGGAAAAAGGAATGTAACTTTTTATTGAGCGGGCTTTCGGATTGGTAAGAGAACCCCCTAACCACAAAAGACGGGTTAGGGGGCTAAACATTTTTGAGATTGCTTCACTGCGTTACGAAAAGCAATCCTCACGCCAAATCCTTTTTTGAAAAATCACCGAAAAAGGATATTATTGTAATAAATCTGTAACAAATGTAATTTAAATTGCGACGTACGAGGTAAACGGTTTTTGTCTATATTTGGAAAAAGGAGTAAATTATGACTAAAGCGGCAATTATCTCCGGATGTTTCTTACTCGCTATGGCTGCGACGGCAACGGCGGCGGAGAAGATAACATACGTCGATGCAACATACGGAGAGGCAGGCAATACCAAATTGGCGGCGGGCGGGGCGTTTACGCCTACGGCTGAAAACAGCGGGACGGATAACCTTTGGCGGTTTCGGACTG
>MHYD01000051.1:568-675 GCA_001824645.1 Planctomycetes bacterium RBG_13_46_10 | reverse complement strand
TGCGGCCAAGGCAGAAGACTTTGAGACGGCGCCATTATTAATTGAGGCCAACAGAAAGCTGTGGCAGGCGTATCTGGGCGAAGTGAAGGGGACGACAATAACGGTAT
>MHYD01000051.1:0-147 GCA_001824645.1 Planctomycetes bacterium RBG_13_46_10 | reverse complement strand
GGAGGGCGTTTATTTCTATGACGTGGCGAAGCACGAGCTTAAGCTGGTTGCGAAAGGCGATTACCGAAGAGAGTGCGGTATGCAGGATTTTGTTTATATTGCGCCATTGAATTTAGTTTATGTTCTTAACCTGAAGGAATGGCAGGC
>MHYD01000050.1:10615-10929 GCA_001824645.1 Planctomycetes bacterium RBG_13_46_10 | reverse complement strand
GGCAGATTTTTTAAGTTTTAAAATGCCATCCACTCTTGTCCGGCATCACATCGACGGATCACCCAAAGATATAGGTTCAGTGGCTGCCACCCATCCGTTGCTGGTACGTCACAACGGTGAAGAAGTAGTAACAACCCTCAAATTGTGCACGCCTGTCCTGCTTCGGCGAAGCGCTTCGCAGAGACGAGTAGTCTGTCGTAGTATCAAGACATAAAGCAATAAAAGCAGTATGGGCTTCAAGCCCATTCTATATTCTCAACCTGGAGGATGGAAAAACGGCTGGTCCCGGATCTCAGAAAACGCCTCTTCCAGCG
>MHYD01000050.1:0-10597 GCA_001824645.1 Planctomycetes bacterium RBG_13_46_10 | reverse complement strand
CCTGCCACTTGCCTGTGTATCGCATGTACGCCAGATTGAAACGGCCATTAGCCATGCATGCAAGGCGAGCGAAGCTATCTTCGAAAAACGGCGATAGTGCTCTGGGACCTGGGCAAGCGAACTTAGCGCGGAATAGCAGGCAATTCTTATGCCACTTCGTGTAGATATCAACAATGTAGTTAAAACTTTCATCCTTTGGCGGCGGCTTGATATATTTTGGCTTAAACAAGGTCTCGATGATTTCGTTGGCTTTAGCAGTGACCTGCCCCTTGATTGCATCCGGTACGTGCGAAGCAGGGCCGGGCGAGTAAATCCATTGTCGTGGTACTTTTGCCATATTAACATTCTCAGATATTAATCGTAGTTGTTATGAACACTCACCGTTTTCTGTGCACTGTCCCCAGCCATTAATGGTTGGCTGTCCCCATTATTTAGATCAGATGGCTTTGTTGGTATCAACATCGATACCTGCATGCTTGATTTCCCGGGCTAATTTAAGTTTCCACGATCCGGCCCCGTCCATTGCGATATAAAGAACACCGTGATAGTCTGATGGTACATCAACGTCACCCTTGCAGAGGGCGCAAACACGTTCCCTTCCCAACACACCCACAAAAAGTCCCAATTCAAGAATCACATTCTGCCGTGCCCTAGGCTTGCGCTCATTTGGACCATTTGCGGGATAACCAACATCATCGGGTGTTAATAGAACAACAGCGAAGGCGACAGCAATATGTGCCTCAAGTTTTTCTATGATGGTGCGCCCACGGTTTGGTTGTTCATGCAGGATAAGGGGCTCAAGTTCTAACTGGGAAATAAAACGTGCTACTGTTTCTTTTGCCAGTTCATCATGACCATGGACGATAAAAACTTGTCTATTACCTAGAGGAATGGTGCGCTGTTTCAACTCTCCAGTGGACGCCGGTTGCGGTTCAAGATCCTGTAGCTTCTCCGCCAGGGTTTCGCGTAATGCTTCTAGTTTTGTAATAGCATCACTGATCCCTTTCTGATACCCCTGCTGAACAACCGGAAGCGGATGTTCACGCCCGAGACTACTTAGAGGTAACGTGTCGAGAGACCGAATTGAATAAGCGCGGTATTCTGCGGTATCACGGTCAAAAATATCAGCGAGCGTACTATTAATCTTACCCGTGAGCGCCTGTATCTTGGCATCGAATCGCTCTGAGATCGTGGACACATCAAAGGACTTGAGATCCCCGATCCGACGATCCAGTTTCGTTATTCCAACCCTCAAATCTTGAGGACTCAAGTCTTTCGAGGGCTCTGGTTCATTTAGGGACTTTCTTGCCATCTTTAATTACTCCCGTCTAACTATTGTTTAAATGGTTTCCGCATAACGAAAAAGCTCACCGGCGCCAGCTACTAAATTGGTTGACGTTCCTATTATACACTCTTCTTTCGTTTCCTAGAAATTCTTTCTTTGAACTCGTTATACCGATCGGTTAGGTCATATACATATTCAATGATGGCATACACAAATGTCTGCAGATCCTCCGCATCTTCTCTCGAAATCGATTCATCTGTTGGATGGGCAGCAATGTTACGAAATGCGTGCAATTGCTGACTCCAATCGTAAAGGCGATCGTCAATGAAGCTTTTCTCTTTGAGTTTGCGAATACCTTCACCTAGCATTACATGTTTTTTGGGCGAAGAAGTAGCCGGAACTGATCTTCTTCTGGAGGGCGCCGGTTCTAATACATCGCGGCATACGGCCTCAAGTGCTCGTCCGAGCATAGCGCACGCTGCAATATTGGCATTGGCTTGTAATGACTTGTCAGCCTCTGCTATAGAATCCCTAACTGTTCTAGGAATACGGTAACTAAGGAAAGTTTTCGGCGGCTTAGGATATATACGGACAATGTCTGACCAGCGGTCCTCATCTGAGTCTAAGCCCTTAAAATCTATTTGATATGATTCACCAGCTAAAAGCTCGTGACAACTTGGGCATTCCCCAACTACAAGTGTAATACCGAACGGTTCTCCTTCTTCATCATCAAAACCCTTTTTAGTCGCATGTCCGTGCTCGAGTGCTGCAACTTTTGCTTTGCACCAAGGACAGTCAATTATAAAGGTTTTTGGGTTCATGGATTTATTCCTTTTAAAATTATGTATTATCTTTCTATAAAACGCCAGGGTGTTTGTATGATACATTTTTCACATAGTATCTGCGGTGCTGTGCACCTTGCAGCCGGTTTAATTTTCGTCGCTTCCATATCTCGAATTGTGTCTTTTTAAACCAGAGATTAGCCCCCGGACCTGTGCCGGGGGCTTTTTCTGCCCTGCCCACAGCCATTCGACTTCGCTCAGGCCAGGGGTGGCAGGGCTAAACATTTAGATTAATCAAAGGTGTGAGTCTCGCCTGTGGGGGATATTATGTTAAGGATTGTCGGAAAAGGCAAGAAAAAAATCGGTGTTCGTACTCTGAATAAAAAGAACAGCATGGGCTAAAGTACTATTCTCTACGCTGCATGGGCTAAAGTTTACCCGCCTTTGGCGGTGCCTATCCTATTGGGCTTTAAATTTTTAAAATACCATCCACTCTTATCCGGCATCACATCGACGGATCACCCCAAAGGCATGGGGTTCAGTGGCTGCCACCCCTTCATTCTTTTCGCGTAGAGAAAAACTAAAATTTTTTGTTGCGGAATGGTTCATTGAATAGCATAATGCATGGTTTAATAATTTTGGCTGGTAATCTTGTTCTAATGAAAAAGTTAAGAGGGTATAAAGGTTTCCCGCTTTGCGGAAACTTAAGGAGCATAAATGGGACCGGTATTGAATAGGCTTATCGAACTTCAGAAAGTCGAAAATTGCCTGCGAGATGCACGGGCACAACTGGCAAGGTGCAGAAGAAGTGTAATTGTTGAGGAAAATCTAATACGAAGCCTGCAAAATGCGATTGAAGCAAAGAAAGAGGAGATTCAGCTAACTAAAGTACAGTGTAATCGGCTTGAATTGGACTTAAAAACCAAGGACGATGAAACAACCAAGCTAAGAGCTGCTTTGAATGCCTCGAAAACGAACAAAGAATATGCGGCTTTGCTTACACAGCTAAATACCACAAGGGCAGATAATTCCAAAGTCGAAACGCAGGTTCTTGATTTAATGAAAGATATAGAGGCCGATGAAGCTGAATGCAACGGTCTTCGTGAAAAAATAGATAAACAGAAACAAAAACTCGAGGATACGAGAACAAAAGCAGAGCAGGAAGCTAAAAATCATGAGGCCGCTATCGAGAAAATCCAGAAGGAATGGAATGAACTGGCAAAGACCATACCTTCTAAAGCTATAAATATATTCAAGCGAGTGGCAGAAACTTATGACGGACAGGCTGTTGTTATTGTTGAAGAACAGGAGGGTAAAACAACGGCCTATAGTTGCGGGGGCTGCTTTATGAATATAGCTGCCGAGCTTGTTAACGTTCTTATGACAAGGGACGATATAATCCGCTGTCCGAATTGCACAAGAATAATTGTCCTTGGAAATGTGCAGGAATAATCTAATCTCGATGCCGGATACTTGCCTGGCGGCAGTCAAGGCTCAATACTCGTAGAGCAACGAGCATCAAATGAGCAGAAAAGAAACAGACCAAATAATCATTCACACAGATGGTGCAAGCAGAGGCAATCCGGGCCCGGCCGCAGGCGGTTTTATCCTGAACGATGCTGCCGGCAATCAGCTAATGGCGAAAAGCTTTTTTTTAGGTGAAGCCACAAACAACGTAGCAGAATACACCGGCCTTGTAAAAGCTCTCGAAGCCGCAAAAGAAATCGGCTTAAAAAATCTTACAATTTTCAGTGACAGTGAGCTGCTCGTCAGGCAGATAAACGGTAACTACAAGGTAAAAAGCGAGCAAATCAGGCCTTTGTTTCAACAGGCGATCGAATTACTCAGCGAATTTGAAACATTCAAAGTAATTTCTATTCCAAGAGAGAAGAACAAGGAAGCCGACAGGCTTGTAAATCGTTCGCTTGATCTCGAACGTGATGTCATCGTGACCCGTGACCCGTCGCCCGTGACCCAAGCGGCGAGTGGCGAGCGACGGATTCGGCTGGGCGTCTTAATCAGCGGCGGTGGAACAACTTTGATGAACATTCTCGAATATATCAGGAAAGGCCGGCTGAATGCGGAAGTTGCCGTAGTGATAAGCTCACGCAGCGATGCTGCCGGTGTCCAGAGAGCGAAAGATGCCGGTCTAAATGTAGTAATTATTCGCAAGAAAGACTGTCCCGATATAGATAAGTTCAGCAAGCGAATCGAAGATGAGCTGGTAGCTGCAAAGGTTGATTTAGTTGTCCAGGGTGGATGGTTGTGCTTCTGGAATATACCGGCGAGGTACGAAAGCCGAGTGATGAATATACACCCGGCGCTTTTGCCCAGCTTCGGCGGACAAGGCATGTGGGGACATCACGTCCACGAGGCGGTTTTGGCGGCAGGATGCAAGATAAGCGGCTGCACGGTACATTTCTGTACAAATGAATACGATAAAGGCCCAATAATCGTCCAGCGGGTATGTGAAGTCAAAGAGACAGACACGCCGGACACACTCGCTGCCAGGGTCTTCGAGCAGGAATGTATCGCATATCCCCAAGCTATCAGGCTTTTCGCCGAAGGCAGAATACTGGTTCAGGACGGCAGGGTAAAAATCACTGGACCATAATGCTTTATGAACCCCGTTAGAAAGCCAGTAATAAACGGGGTAATACAATAAAGGGATAAAAATTCAGAATGAGAGGTTTCTAACGGGGTGAATAAACGCCAAAAATCAATATTAACGGAATCCATAATCATCATAATAATTACGGCTCTTGCGGTCGCGGGGATGGTTAACCTCAAGCAGTGGGGCAACCGTACAGAAACGATTAAGGTTATGCAGCAGCTCGGTCACATTGTCCTGCAATATCGCAAAGAGCATGGTTTGGTGCCTTCCGAGGGTGACATAAAAGGCATACAGGATAAATTGCAGGGAGATGTAAATCTGGATGAATTACAGTACCGGGCTGAATGTCTCGATGCCGATTCAACTCCAGACGAGATTCTGGCCTATATAGAGAGAAGATTCCATGCATCTCTCGTTAGTAAAGGATATGTCGTGCTCCAGTTAAATGGTGCGGTGGTTTGGATGAATAAAGAGGAGTTTAAACAAGCGTTGAGCCGGCAGCGAAGATTGAGCCCCCATGATGTGCAGATTTTGCAGGATTTATAAACCCTGTTCGTGGTGCTTGCGTTTTTCTGCCAGGTATTTATTTATCGCTGCTGCTGCGATTCGGCCCTGGCCCATTGCTAAAATTACAGTAGCTGCACCAAGAACGATGTCACCGCCTGCATAGACGCCTTCCATCGAGGTCTTGCAGTTTTCATCGACGATGATATTTCCCCACTTATTAAACTCCAGGCCGGGCGTGGTCTGGCGAATCAATGGATTGGCAATATTGCCTATTGCTATAATTACCGTATCAACATCGATTCTAAACTCTGAACCTTCGATGGAAATTGGCCTTCTTCTGCCTGACTCATCAGGCTCGCCGAGCTGATATTTAAGACATTCGATAGCTGTCACTCTGCTGTTTTCGTCGCCGATGATTCGTTTGGGGCTTTGCAGAATGTGAAAATCCACGCCTTCCTGTTTTGCGTGATGGACTTCCTCGATTCGAGCGGGCATTTCTTTTTCGGTTCTGCGATAGACCAGATAGACTTTTTCAGCGCCGAGCCTGACGGCCGTTCGTGCCGCATCCATCTCAACATTGCCTCCGCCGATGACAGCCACTCTTTTTGACATCGCGATCGGTGTATCAGCACCTTTGCCGAAGTCGTATGCCTTCATAAGATTGGCTCGTGTCAGATACTCGTTCGCGCTATATACGCCGATGAGCGATTCGCCTTCGATACTCATAAATTGCGGCAGACCTGCACCTACGCCGATATAAACGGCATCAAAACCGTCATTTTTCATTAGCTGGTCGATGGTTCTTGTTCTGCCTACAATAAAGTTGCAGATGATTTTGACGCCCATTTTTTTCAGGGTGTCGATTTCCTTTTGGACGATGGATTTAGGTAGCCTGAATTCCGGTATTCCATAGACCATTACGCCGCCAGGCTTATGGAAGGCCTCAAATATCGTGACATCATGGCCTGCCCTTTTGGTATCGGCGGCAGCGACAATGCCGCCGGGACCGGAGCCGATTACAGCGACCTTCATTCCGGTTTCAGGAGCGACAACTAAACTTGTGCCCAGTTCTTCGTCATTCGTCGCCGTGCCGGCGACGGCTAAACCGAGGTCGGCAACGAACCTTTCGAGTCGACCTATGGAAACAGCCTTCGTGGGGTCTTTAAACTTCTTGCCGACCGTGCAGGTTTGCTGGCATTGGATTTCCTGGGGACAGACTCGCCCGCAAACTGCCGGTAACAATGAATTTTCTTTTATAATATCCAGCGCCTTTTTATAGTTGCCATCGGCAATGGCAGCTACAAAATCTTTTATCTTTATTCGCACTGGACAGCCTTCGACGCATGGTGTGTTTTTGCACCCAAGGCAGCGAAAAGCTTCCAGCCGGGCCTGCGTTTCGGTATAGCCTTGTGCTACTTCGTTAACGTTGTGTGTTCGCTCTTTAGGGACCTGCTCGGGCATCGGCTGCGGGGGGATGTTGTATCTTTCGGCTGGTTTAAGTTGACCTGCCCTGTGCTTTTCCAAAAGAAAATTTAACAGTTTTTGATTTTCTTGTTCCATTATATTAACGGGATATTCTCGTATTAAGCATGGGCTAAAAATTTTATTTATCTAAACCTATCTTACATCGGTGCTTTGAATATTGTTCGCGTGCTTTTTGTTCCATGTCTTTATAGGCGTTTAGTCTTTTAATCATCAGGTCGAAATTTACTTTATGGCCGTCGAATTCTGGGCCATCTACACATACAAATTTAGGCTTACCGTCAATCTCGACCCGGCAGCCGCCGCACATACCGGTGCCGTCAACCATAATCGTATTAAGTGAGACCTGCGTGGGGATATTGAACTGCTTTGTCACTTCGCAGCAGAATTTCATCATTATCGCCGGGCCTATGACGAAAGCCTGGTCAGGTCTGTGCTCTCGAAGGCAAACCTCTTTAAGCGGCTCAGTCACAAGCGCTTTACGTCCGTATGAGCCGTCGTCAGTGGTGACAATTAGCTCATCGCTGACTTGGGCGAATTGTTCTTCGAGAATAAGTAGTTTTTTGGTTCTTGCTCCAATGATACTTATGACTTTGTTGCCGGCTTCTTTTAGGACCTTGGCGATAGGCAGCAGGGGGGCATTGCCGATACCGCCGCCTACGCAAACAACGGTTCCGAACCTTTCGATATGTGTGGGATTGCCCAGAGGTCCGGAGACATTAGCAATTTCATCACCTTGTTTTAAATCAGCCAATTCAGTGGTTGTTTTGCCGACGCGCTGCCAAATCAAGCTGATAGTGCCCTTTTGAGGATTGGCATCGGCAATAGTCAACGGTATCCGCTCGCTGTATTCATTATTTATACTGAGTATGATGAATTGACTCGGCTTTCTGGCTTGTGCTATAAGAGGAGCTTCGATCTCAGCAAAGAAAACGTCATCTGAGAGCTGTTTCTTGATCAAAATTTTATGTGGCATTGTTAGTTAAACTACAAAGAAGTCGCGTATTTTATAGCAATCCATCTATAGCGGAGATGAGCTTTTTTTTGCTGATAAGACCCACCCATTTTTTCTGCACCTGTCCATTTTTGAATAAAATGGTTGTGGGTATCGCATTTATGCTGAATTCAATAGCGCTATCGCGGGCCTCATCGGTATTGATCTTGCAGATTTTGGCTTTGCCTGAGTATTCATTTGCAATCTCTTCTATAATTGGTGCCATCATTCTGCACGGACCGCACCAGGGCGCCCAAAAATCAACCAGCACCGGTACATCGGATTTGTGAACAACCTCGTCAAAAGTTGAATCTGTTAACTCAATTACATTACCAGCCATTGGTTTATCCTTACATATTTATTGCCTTACAGGTTCGCAAGGGCAAGTTCAGGTCACAATCGGAGACATAATTTATATTTGCCCAAATGAATAGATATGCTACTTATCAATTGGTAGTTTGTCAAATACTAATTTGCGGTTTGCTGCTGGTTTTCCAGGGCGGATTCAACTGTTCTCTTTTCTATAATATCGAGCGAAGGTGCCGGCTTTCTTTTGGGTGGTAATTCGGCAATCGGTATAGGAGGTTGTTGTCGTTGCTCGATTGGGCTTGTCGGGGGATGTTCGATTGCAGTGGTGGTTTCGCTGACGGCTCCGCTGCGGGCAAGAATTGCCTTTTTAACGGCCTGTTCTGCCGGCTCATCCGTCAAGGCGCGTAAGTAAAGCTGCGATGGAGAGCTGCCCTGGGCAGACTCAGCCCAGATTAATTTTTGCCGTATCAATTCCAATAGTGCCAAAAACAGGCCTATCATAACAATCCGGCTGGGCTTGGACTCGAAAATGCGCTCAAAGGTCATTGGGCCTTCCGCCTGCAGGCGGTGTAATATTTCTATTTGATACAAATCTATAGGTGTATCATCCTTAATGTGGCTTATATCCCGACCGACTCCGGTAGCCCTGCATATAGCATCGAAGGCTTCGAGTAAGTCCCAGATGCTTACCAGTTCAATGTCAAGCTGGGGTTCGGCTTCGGGTTTTAATAGCTCTATGACAGTATCGGGGCGTGAAAAACGCTGGCCGTGCTCCTCTGAAGCGGCATTGAGCAAATTGGCGGCATCCTTGAATTTTTTATATTCGAGGAGCTGGCGGATAAGCTCTGTGCGCGGGTCGGTTAAATCTTCATCCTCAAACTGTTCCGGTGACATTTTCGGCAGGAGCATTGCCGATTTTATCTCCATCAATGTTGCAGCCATTACTAAAAAGTCACCTGCCAAATCGATATTAAGACTTTTAAGTATTTCAATGTACCTGATGTACTGGTCGGTTATTTTGGCAATGGGAATGTCGTAGATATCCACTTCCTCTTTGCGGACTAAGTACAAAAGCAGGTCCAAAGGTCCTGCAAATATATCAAGATTTACACGATAGTCGGTCAATTACTGCTCCTGTTCCGTTAAAAATGAGTCATTGTCCTCCGGCTCTGTAGAATCATCATCATCTTCCTCATCTTCTTTATCTTCCTCTTCTTCCGATGAGTCCTGTTGTTTGTGAGATTCGAGAATTTGCCGTGCCTGCTCGGCCTGGCTTTCGAGTACTTGTAATTCCGGGCCTTCCACGGCAGGTATCGGATATATATTCGCTGCGTTCTCTCCGGTTGCAACTGCTTTAATCCCGTAATCGGCGAGCAACTGCAGAGCCATCTCCGCTTCAATATAATCTGCAAATTTTGCAATTATAACCAGTTTTTCTTCTGCCATGATTAAGCTCCCAAGCCGACGGCTTTTCGGGCCTGGGCGAGAGTCTCCGCGGCAATAGCCTTCGCCCGTCCGGCGCCTTTAGAAAGCACTTGCTTTACATAACTAATATCTTTTTCAAGCTCGCATCTTTTTTGTCGAAATGGTTTGAAGTAGTCTATGACCAGCTCAGCCAGGCGTTTTTTTGCCTCGGCATAGCCGGTGCCGCCGCTGCGATATCTATTTTCCCACTCGGTTAATTCCTGTGATGAAGCAAACAGCTTCAAAAGCGTAAAAACATTGCAATTGTCAGGATTTTTAGGCTCTTCGACGGGTGTGGAGTCGGTGACAATTCGCATAACTTTTTTTCTGATTGCTCCTTCCGGCTCAAACATCTCGATGGTATTACCGTAACTTTTGCTCATTTTTCGCCCATCGGTACCGGGGACGACGGCAACGGACTCAATAATATATTCATTCGGTACCGTGAAAATTTCGCCGTATGTGTTGTTGAAACGAATCGCGATGTCGCGAGTGACCTCAATATGCTGCTTCTGGTCGGCGCCTACCGGAACGAGATCGGATTTGTAAATAAGGATATCGGCTGCCTGAAGGACAGGGTATGCGAACAGGCCGTGATTAGGGCTTAGTCCTGCGGCGACCTTGTCTTTGAAGCTGACGCACCGCTGCAGCAGACCCATAGGTGTTATACAGGACAGCAGCCAGGTCAGCTCAGTAACCTCCGGCACGTCGGACTGCCGCCAGAAAATGGTTTTTTCACTGTCGAGTCCCAAAGCAATATAATCCATTGCAACATCAAGAGAGTATCGGGCAATATCAGCTGGTTCCGGGTTGCTGGTCAGTGCGTGAAAGTCAGCGATGAAATAAAAGCAATCATGCTCGGTCTGTAGCTGCAGGTGCTGCCGTATTGCTCCGAAAAAGTTGCCTATATGGAGCCGTCCGGACGGCTGTATACCGGATAAAACTCTCAAATTAACCTCCAATGTACTAAATATAAAACTTGAGAAAAAAAGAACAATCTATTTAGGTAACAATAACGGCAAAATTAATGAATGTCAACAATTTTACTGGGAAGTATACAGCATTGTAATTACGTAATAAACCCGTATAGGGATGAACTCATAGGGCTAGTGTAATGCGTCAGAAATGGCTTGACTTATAAATGGGATGCCTTATAATGT
>MHYD01000049.1:20321-20426 GCA_001824645.1 Planctomycetes bacterium RBG_13_46_10 | reverse complement strand
TCGAAAGCATCCTGGCGAAGATTGCCAAATGTAAAGAAGCGTTAGACGCACTACACTAGACTGTGGTTGCTAAATTTGTTTAGCGTAGCCGGCTTACCAGATTAA
>MHYD01000049.1:9655-20263 GCA_001824645.1 Planctomycetes bacterium RBG_13_46_10 | reverse complement strand
AACAATAAAGAAACGCGGTTCATTGAATCCCACTCGACGCAGGCCATTCATTGGAGGCAGCCGCTTGACGGATATAGTAGTCTGGCCCTTCCCGTCGATGAGCTTGCGTAGCTCATCATTGCTTACACGATCAGCCTCGAACCAGTTCGACACTTTCAACTCGGCAATCTTGGCGCCCCGTAAGCTTGCTATACTGGTCTTGGCACTATGGTATGCAATGTCACCGCGATGGTGCTTTTGAGCCCATTGTGCAATGGACTCATCTGGATCGCTGGCTTGTTCTTGGGGTTCAATCAGGCACAGACCTTTGACTATATCGAAGATCGGGCGGTATATCGCGTCGAGAAAGACATCCTGACCACGGAACTGAGCATTGGAGGCAAACACCAGGTGCGCTCCTGCTCCGTCTCCTCCGCCCCATATTGACCTGACCTCGTCCTCAAACGGCAACTCAATATCAAATGGGTAGGCATACGCATTTTCCACGTCCCCATGATTATGCGCCCTCGCTCCGAGAGCACGTACCGGAATATCTGATACCGTATTGTACAGGCCGTTCGCAGAACTGCGAATCATCAATTGCTTAAAAATTCCGAATTGCTCCTCAGTCATTGGCTCATATAACAGGCTGAGTGGGTCGGTAAACTGATGCTCTACAAATGCTGATGCCCACGCACGAACATCATTGGGTTCAACGTCGGCTGGACGTCCATCACCTGGACGAATCGGAACGCTTGCAATAAACTCCCGCAGCCAATCGTGCTGTATCTGGTGTTGCTTAACCTGCTCAGTGGTGAACGGTCTATGGATCAGTGCCAACCAGAGCTTCCACTTGAACGTGTTAACGCAATCCCGAAACTTCAAATATGCACCCTCTACGTCCCAATCGGACGTAAAGTAGTCTGGGAAATCCAAATGCCGGTTCAAAAAATTTTCAGGGACATATTGATCAATAGCAGCAAGAAGCACTTCCTGTTCCGTTCCAGACATCTGTGTGGGCTGGTAACGGGCCGCAAAATCCGCAATCTCCCTTCTAAGCAATTCGACTTTATCCTCCGTTACAAATGGATAATTGCGTTTTTGCAGCGCATCTGCGAAGCATCTAGCAATGGCCTCGTTGATTTGCACTTTCTCTGAAACAAGCGGTCTTGCACCCACCGGTTCATCCCTATAAGCTTGGCCGAACAGAAAGACAAGAAACACCATTTGAAAAAACATGGTTTTTAGGGTAAATTGTGATTTTCTCATGGAGATATCCTCTTGTATCTTAATGCGGATGAGAGGAGTCGAACCTCCACGAGCGTTAAGCCCACAAGCTCCTGAAGCTTGCGCGTCTGCCAATTCCGCCACATCCGCAATATCTATCTGATTATCTCTATCTTATATAGTTTCGTCAAGAATTGTATATTTCAAGAATAATTAAATTTGAACGTCCTATAAAAAGTTTGTTTTGTAAGTCTATAACATTCCACACTTTATGAGCCTATCGTGCCTTTACAATGCAGCGCTTTCATCGCAAAACAGATTTTCGGTATCTGCCAAACGCCCGTCTTTACTAAAGCTATGTTCTTTAATAACCGATACTTACAAAAGATATGAAGAAAAACAGTTAATTGGTTAATTGGTTGGTTTTCTGGGTTAAACTAATTAATCCGCTAATTCACTATAAATTTTTTGCGCAACCGACCGGAACGGAGTCCCGACATTGCGGGGATTGTCTGTTGATTACTGCTAATTTTTAACTTATCATACTTGTTGTCTCGATACTGGGTTCTCGATATCCTTCGACCCGGCTCAGGACGGGCTCGTCAGGTATCGAGGATCGAGCATCAAGTATCCCTTTGGTAGCCGGATACAAATCAATAAATTTATTTTTGACGAGTCTTTTATATGAAAGCATTAATTACAGGCGGTGCAGGCTTTATCGGTTCTCATTTGGCAGAGCGGCTGCTAAAAGACGGCAATAAAGTCGCGGTTATTGATAATCTCAGCACCGGCAGCTTGAATAATATTGAGACTTTCAAAAATAAGCCGGGTTTTACCTTTACTGAAGGAGACATCCGTGACGTTAAACTAATGGAAAAGCTGGCGGAGCAATGCGACGTGATTTTTCATTTGGCGGCGGCTGTCGGCGTCCAGTTAATAGCTGATAAACCGGTGCATACGATAGAAACGAACATCGGCGGTACCGAAACTGTACTGGAGACGGCAAATAAGTTTGGCAAAAAAATCCTGATTGCTTCAAGCAGCGAGGTTTATGGCAAAAGCGAGTCGGTCCCTTTTAAGGAAGAGGATGATATTGTGTTAGGAAGCACCAGTTTCTCCCGCTGGTCTTATGCGTGCAGCAAGGCTGTCGATGAATTTTTAGGCCTGGCTTTCCATCAGCAATATGGTCTTAATGTCATCATCGGCCGTTTCTTTAATACCATCGGGCCAAGACAGACAGGTCGATATGGCATGGTGGTGCCGCGCTTTGTCCAATGGGCATTAAAGAATGAGACGCTCTCGATATACGGAAATGGTCGGCAGAAACGCTGCTTTTGCTACGTTGCAGACCTTGTCGAGGCACTTGTTGATTTAATGAATTGCCCAAAAGCGGCAGGAGTGGTTTATAACATAGGCTCTACCGAGGAGATTAACATCGAGGGTCTTGCGAATAAGATTATCGAGATGACGGGCAGCAGAAGCAAAAAGAAATTTGTGCCTTATGATGTAGCTTACGGCAGACCAATCGAAGATATGATGCGGCGGGTTCCGAGCATAGAGCGAATCAAAAAAGCCATCGGCTGGCAACCAAAAACAAGTCTGACTGAAACGCTGAAAGTAGTAATAGAAAGTTTTAAAGAATGTAGAATGTAGAATTTCAGGATTCTCAATTCTAAGCGGTTATGCAAACGCCAATAAATCAATGGGATTATCTGATAGTGACAGCCTCCAATGATGCGCAGGCTAAGGCGTACGAATCACAATTGAAGGTTCGTCAGGAGCTGTCGCTTCTGGGTGACGTGCGTGAGGTAATGGTGGTCGCAGACCCGGCAGGGGTGCGCATCGGCAGCGGCGGCAGCACGCTTTACTGCCTGATGGAGGTTCTCAATCGACGCCTGGGCGGCTGTGCCGACCGAAATGTCTGGGAAGAAGCGCTCGGCAAGCTGCGAATCTTGATTATACATGCCGGAGGCGATTCCAAGCGGCTGCCGGCTTACGGCCCATGCGGGAAAATTTTTATTCCCGTGCCTGGAGAAAGTGACAGCGCCGTTTGCCTGAGTCTGTTTGACAGACAACTTCCGACATATTTGGCACTGCCGGAGCCTCCCGAAGGCGGGGGGCAGGTAGTATTTGCTTCAGGTGACGTTCTGCTCCAGTTTGAGCCATCTGAAGCGAGATTTGTCCCTGATGGTGTGACAGGTTTGGCCTGTTATGCTGAGCCACAACAGGCAAGCAGGCACGGCGTTTTCTGCACTTGTCCGACGAGGCGGAGGGGACAGGATAATGAAGTTCGGCTGTATCTGCAAAAACCGTCCCCGGATGAGCAGAAAGAAAGAGGAGCTTTAGATGCGTACGGACAAGCCTGTCTTGATATAGGAGTTATGAGCTTTGGCG
Source organism: Planctomycetes bacterium RBG_13_46_10 (assembly GCA_001824645.1). Classification (GTDB taxonomy): domain Bacteria; phylum Planctomycetota; class Phycisphaerae; order Sedimentisphaerales; family Anaerobacaceae; genus RBG-13-46-10. Next base: position 16,663 of record MHYD01000049.1, on the reverse strand, counting down.
CTAAAACGGCCGTTAAATTGCTGGAAATTTTTGGCTCTGTCGCCAGACAAGATAAAAGATTGTCTTTTACCAGCCGGATGGGAAAAGCAGTGTTGCAATGGGGACTGGATTTTTATCGTGAGATATGTTGCGCATTGGGCAAAGAAGCAAGCAGAGACCTTTATTTCAAATCCGTAAAGGGCAGCGGTTCTAAATGGAGCGATGCCTTGTTAAATAAGCTATTTGACGCCCTGTCGGCGGTGCCTTTCAGCATGCAGCTTTTAAGACGCTGTGACTTTTTGGATTTCGGTTCGAGCAGGGCAATTATAAATAGCGGCATGCGCCTTCTTCAGGAAGACCGTGGAATATCTCACCTGTCAACCTTTCTGGATGTTAATAATAACATTAATGGTGACGGTGTAGTTCAAGGCTACGGCTGCTGGGTTGAGGGTTGCCGGATTAGCTCTTCACTGAATTTGGGCGGGGAGAATGTCGTGGTCGGTCTTGAAATCGATGAGCCAATCTCTTTACCGCATAACGCGTGCCTTGATGTCATTAAAGGGCGCAACAATCAAGGCAAGCCAATATGGTTTGTACGCTGCTATGATGTTAATGATACTTTCAAGGGAAAAACCCAAAATGGCGGACACTTTTGCGGGATGGAGCTGCTCGAATGGCTAAAAGCAGCCGGTGCAAGGCCGGAAGATGTTTGGGATGCTGAACTTCCAAAAGATAGCCGTGAAGGCTGGAATGCACATCTTTTTCCGGCTGTAAAAAATCACAACGATTACCACAATTGGTTATGGATGTTTGACGTGACAAGCGCAAGCGACGAGCAGCTTGCAGACTGGCGAGCTGCGGATAGATATAGTCTCGAGCAGATTTTGGCAATTGCCGACCATAGTGAGTTTTATAGCCGTCGCGGTAAAATTCGGGCACAGATAATCCGGCATTCGTTGCGCCGGATGTTTCGGCCAAATAGCGAGTTTTCCTCTGCCGAACTGACTTATCTGCTAAGAAGCACCGATGATTTGAGCAGTTGCATTTCGCAAATTCTGAAGGAAGCACATTGGCATTTTTCAGATAGCACCGATGGTGGCACAAAAGCTCTTGTATTCCCGAGAATTATTCATACCCTGGGTTCTGCGTTATTAGAGCTTTACAAAGACAAAGATATGCCACTAACGAAAGCTTTGCCTAACCTGGAACAATTGCTCACTCCAGCCGAGCGTGACTGGCTGGCATCTTTAACTCTCGCTTTGGATAGGCGGATTTCGATTATTCAGTGGAGCAGAAAGGCTCAAAGCATTGCGTTCGAGAATTTGGGAAAAGTTATTATTTCCAGCGGCTTGAAGCAGGACATAATCCCTCACAGCACTTTACGAAGCGATGAGATTGTCTGGGCCCGTGCCCCGGCTCGTCTGGATGTCGGCGGCGGCTGGACCGACACACCACCGTATTGCCTTGAATATGGCGGTTGTGTCACCAATGCTGCAGTTAATCTCAACGGCCAACCGCCAATCCAGGTGTATGCCCGTGTCATAGATGAGCCGGTTATTCGCATCAGCTCAATCGACCTTGGCACGCGAGTGGAGATAACCGATTTCGACGGGCTTTTAAACTATCGAGAAGCAACCAGCAGTTTTGCACTGGCCAAGGCGGCATTGGTTTTATGCGGCCTGTCACCTCAAACGTTTCGCAGTGACAATCTGAAAAAATCACTTAACCAGTTCGGCGGCGGGATTGAGCTGACCACTCTTGCAGCTATCCCCAAAGGCAGCGGCCTGGGCACATCCAGTATAATGGGGGCTGTTATTATGGCGGCGATTCAGGCGATTTTAGGTAAACAATTGTCACAGCGGGAGCTTTTTCACAGTGTGCTGCGCCTGGAGCAGGCATTGACCACCGGCGGCGGCTGGCAGGACCAGATCGGCGGAGCGGTCAGTGGCGCCAAGATGATTAGCACCGAGCCTGGACTTGTACCGGATGCAAGAATCCACTTTACGCCGTCTGATATTCTGGACCCGCGAACAAACGGTGGACAAAGTCTTTTGTATTACACCGGCATAACACGGCTGGCGAAGAATATCCTGCAGCAGGTAGTAGGGCGATATTTGAATCGTGACCGTGCTGCAATGACTACGCTGAGACGAATTCACCTGGTGGCCGAAGAGGTGGCTGATGCACTGGCAGGCAAGAACATTGCCGGGTTCGGGCGGCTGCTCGAAGCTGCCTGGCAGCTTAATAAGCAGCTTGACCCAAACAGCAGTAATGAGGAAATTGAATCATTGTTTGAACGCGTAGCGCCTTTTATTTACGGCGGAAAACTCCTCGGCGCAGGCGGCGGCGGTTTTATGCTGATGATTTGTAAATCGCCGGATGATGCCTTGTCGGTGCGGCGAACGCTCGAAACTAAACCGCCGAACGAGCGGGCGAGATTTTTCGATTTTGATATCAGTAATGTTGGATTAACAGTAACTGTTTGTTGAACAGGCGAGAGATTATGAAAAAAGCGTTAATTACAGGCATTACAGGACAGGATGGCTCATATCTCACGGAATTTCTGTTAAAGAAAGGCTATGAGGTCTGGGGTATCATCCGGCGAAGCTCATCATTCCACACCGGCAGGATAGACCATTTGTACAAAGACCCGCACGACATGCCGCGTCTAAAACTGGTTTACGGAGATATGACAGACGGCACCAATCTGTCGGCCCTGATGAATGAAATTAAACCCGACGAGGTATATAATCTGGCCGCTCAAAGCCATGTTCGTGTTAGTTTCGATATGCCCATCTATACGGTTAATGCCGATGCGCTGGGAACGCTTCGGCTGCTTGAGGCGATTCGTTCCAGTAACAGAGCGGTAAAGTTTTATCAGGCCTCCAGCAGTGAAATGTACGGAAAGGTCGTCGAAATCCCGCAGACGGAGAAGACGCCGTTTTATCCTCGTAGTCCCTATGCCTGCGCCAAGGCGTATAGTTTCTGGCAAACATTAAACTATCGAGAGGCTTACGGCTTGTTTGCGTGCAACGGAATTTTATTTAATCACGAATCGCCGAGACGAGGCGAGACGTTCGTCACGAGAAAAATCACGCGCGGGGCAACACGAATCAAATGCTGCCTGCAGGAAAAGCTATATCTGGGCAATCTCGAAGCCAAGCGCGACTGGGGCTATGCAGGTGATTATATTGAGGCTATGTGGTTAATGCTACAGCAGGATAAGCCGGATGACTTTGTTATTGCCACGGGAGAAAGCCATTCCGTCAAAGAATTCTTAGAGGAAGTTTTTAGCCATCTTGATTTGGATTGGAAGAAGTATGTTGAAATCGACTCAAGATATTTCCGGCCTTCTGAAGTCGAACTTCTTCAGGGTGACGCGAGCAAAGCTAAAAAAATTCTCGGATGGGAGCCAAAGGTAACCTTCAAAGCCCTTGCCAAAATGATGACCGATGCCGATATGAAAACCGCCGGGGACGAAAAGATACTCAAAGAGCAGAGACAATAAAAGGAATATTAATGAGCGATTTTTTTGCCAAGCGAAGGATTGTCGTAACCGGCGGAGCCGGCTTCCTCGGCAGGTATGTCACTGAAGGGTTGAAAAAGCGCAAATGTAAATATATATGCATTCCAAAGATTGAAGATTACGACCTGGTCAACATTGATGACATCAACCGGATGTATGAGGATATGAAGCCGGATATTGTAATTCACTTGGCTGCCGTGGTCGGAGGCATCGGAGCAAACCGCGAGCATCCGGGCGAATTTTTCTATAAGAACCTGATGATGGGAGTGCAGCTTATAGAACAGGCCAGAATCCGAAAGATTGAAAAGTTCGTGGCTATCGGCACAATTTGTGCGTATCCTAAATTTACGCCTGTGCCGTTTAAGGAAGAAGACCTCTGGAACGGATACCCCGAAGAAACCAATGCGCCATACGGTTTGGCCAAGAAAATGCTTTTAGTTCAATCACAGGCCTACCGGCAGCAGTACGGTTTTAATTCGATTTTTTTACTGCCGGTCAATCTCTACGGCCCAGGCGACAATTTCGACCCTGCCAGCAGTCACGTAATCCCGGCTCTGATAAAAAAATGTGTTGAGGCAATTGACAGTGGGGCGGACCATATCGATTGCTGGGGGACAGGCAGCGCTTCGCGCGAGTTCCTCTATGCCGCCGATGCTGCTGAGGGAATATTGCTGGCTACGGAACATTACAATCACTCTGAGCCTGTAAATATTGGAGCCGGTTTCGAGATAACAATAAAGGAGCTTATTGAAAAAATTGCCGGTCTCACAGGCTTTACCGGCGAGATTCGCTGGGACAGCTCCAGGCCGGATGGCCAGCCCAGACGCAGGCTGGACATCTCAAAAGCCAGGAAATACTTTGGCTTTGAGGCCAAAACCTCTTTTGACGAAGGTCTCAAAGCCAATATAGAATGGTACAAGGCAAACCGCAAATAATTGTGAACTCTGCGGTTTATTGGGGGCTTGCTGCCTACATATCTGTGACAAGTACAAAGACAAAATTGGTTTTGTTGTATGCCGGGACATTCTGCAGCGCAGCTTTGCTCTACACAATTACCTGCGCACCTGGGGCTTTGTGGCAGGATAGCGGACTCATACAATACCGTATCTGGCATAATGATATAGAAGGGCCGCTGGGCCTGGCTCTTTCTCATCCCCTGTTTTACATATTGGCTATCGGCGCAAAGTTCCTGCCGCTGGGTGAATGCTTACATAGAATTAATTTGGTCTCTGCAATCGCAGGGGCGGTGACAGTCGCAAATATATTCCTGCTCGTGCGCTTATGGTTAGGCAAAAATTTGCCGGCTGTGGTTGCTGCCGTCACTTTGGCAGTTTCTCATACATTTTGGAGCCACGCCGGCATTATTGAAACCTATACCCTATGGTCTGCCGTATTCACCGCTGAATTGATAATGCTGGTGCAGTACACAAAGACAAAACGCGTGGTATATTTATACTGGCTTGGATTACTTAACGGTTTGGCCATAGCTGTTCATAATCTCGCTTTGATACCGCTTCTTTGCTACGCTGTATTTTTTATCTTCCTTCTAATCAAAAAAGATATTCGCCTTAAAGATTTGGCGGTTATTGCTTTATTATGGATTGTCGGAGCTTTGCCTTATGAATACCTGATAATCAAGAGTATGATCCAGACGGGCGATGTCGCCGGAACTTTGGCTTCCGCCGCTTTCGGCATTCGATGGAAGGGAGCGGTTCTCAATGCAACTTTATCGGCAAAAATAGTATTAGAGAACTTTTTGTTTATTCTTCTTAACTTTCCAACACCCAATATTTTGTTGTTTTTTGCAGGACTATTTGGATTGCAAAACATTTCGCCAGGTCAGGGCTTTAAAAATACCTTACTGGGCTTGTTAGTGCTGTTTTTTATCTTCGCTTTTAGATACACCGTGCCCGATAGATACGCATTTTTTATACCGTTTTACTGCATGGTTTCAATCTTTACAGGTTTTGGAGCATATTTATTGCAGCAACATTTGAACCACAAAGTTTTTGTTTATCCGGTCTTGTTTTTCTGCCTGTTGCCTGTATGTGTATATGCGGTTGTGCCTGTATATGCACAGAAAACAAAGGTTAATCTCGGGACAAGGAATAACGTTCCCTACCGCAATGATTATAAGTATTTCCTGCAGCCATGGAAAACCAATTACAGAGGAGCCGAGCGTTTTGCCGATGAAGCGTTGGATGCAGTGGAAAATAATGCAATCATTTTTGCCGATAGCACTACCGCTGCTCCGCTTTTATTGATGCAGGAAGTTAAAGGCAAACGCCCGGATGTAAAAGTTATTTCGGGCGTTATAAGCAGCAAAGATGCACCGACTTTTAGTGAGCGTACAATTGAGCAACTGCTGCAGGACAAAACTGTATATGTCGTTTCGCGGCAGGCAGAATACTGTCCTTCGTTTGTTCTTGATAATTATGAGCTGATGCCGGCCGGTCTTCTATGGCTGGTTGCTAAAAAGTATGAATGAACAATATGCCACAACTTCCAGGAGGCTGATTCACAATACCATTTTCAATATGGTGGCGTTGGTAAGCAACGCGCTAATTGGCTTTTTCCTGATTCGTTTCTTTCTCGGCCGGCTCGGCGAGGTCAGGTGCGGCGTATGGTTCCTGATAGCAGGCTCGGTCTTTCGCTATGCAGCTATGCTGAGCCTGGGACTTAACAGCTCTATAAACAGATACATCCCTGTGTACCTTGCGAAGAATGATGAGGATGGCGTTCGGCGGGTAATCGGTACTTCATTTTTTTTCTTCTTGATTGTCGGCGTCGTCCTTGCCATATCCAGCGTAGTGATATATTACAATGTCGCCTCTTGGTTTGCCATTGAGCAGGAATTAGTGAGTAAAGCATCGACACTTGTGCTGGTTGTCGGATTTTCTTTTGCCGTTGCAATGCCCTTGCAGCCGGCTACCGCAATATTGAGCGGCCTGCAGCGGTTCGATGCTATCAACCTCGCAATGCTGGTCACGCTGTTATTACGAACGGTGCTGCTCGTGTTGCTGCTATTGCGGGGATACGGCCTTCTCACAATGGGGCTTATATTCGGAGCAAGTGAAATTCTAACGCGGATTTTACATTCAATCTTCGTCAGAAAGTTTATAACAGCTTCTTCTTTATCCTTTGCGAACATAGATTTCAGGCTTCTGAAAGAGATGCTGGCCTATGGAATGAACACCTTTATGTATGCAGCGGGTGCGATTGTCATCTATAAGGCAAGCAGCATAATAATCGGTATTTTCTTAGGTACGGAGCAGGTTTGCCAGTTTGAATTTGCTGCGGCAGGACTTTTATTGCTGACGCAATTTCTGCAGGCCTTCACGGCTGCGATAAAACCGGCTGTCAGCGACCTCGATGCCAGAGATGACCAGTTGCGGGTCAAAGAAATCTCTTTTCTTTCCCAAAAATATAGCCTGCTGATGATAATCCCGGGCGGCGTCTTTTTAGCAGTAATGAGTAGAGAGTTTCTTTGGGTTTGGGTTGGC
>MHYD01000049.1:9482-9612 GCA_001824645.1 Planctomycetes bacterium RBG_13_46_10 | reverse complement strand
CCGATGGCGTTGGTGTCCGGTGCAATCTTACCTATTTATTTTAACCGGAAAATGCGAATAACCGCAGCAGAAAGCATCCGCCACGTTTGGTACCCGGCTTTGTCAGGTTCTCTTCCGGCGGTAATTATGA
>MHYD01000049.1:3678-9447 GCA_001824645.1 Planctomycetes bacterium RBG_13_46_10 | reverse complement strand
TGGCTCGAAATTCTGGGCGTTGTATTCTTTGCAATGGTTCTGACTCTTTTAAGCAGCTGGTTCCTGAGCCTTAAAGAAATTGAGCGGAAGCGATTTACTCATATTGCTTTGGGAAGGGAAATATAAGCCGCTATGCAAAATCCGGATATGACGAAAGAATATTCATACAGAGATTCACATAATTACTCGACAAAAGGCGCTGAGTACGAAACATACTACCAAACGCAGCGATGGGAGAGATTTCTCTGGTCACGGGAGCAGGAGATTATAAAACAAATTTTAGAGAAATACTATGCGGGAAGGGACATACATCTGCTCGATTTTGCCTGCGGAACAGGACGCATAACAAGTTTTCTTGAAGAACATGTAAAAACCTCAACAAGCGTTGATGTATCCGCTTCCATGCTGGCAATTGCCCGAGAGAAACTAAAAAGAACGGAAATTATCGAAGCGGATATAACAGTCGATAACGTATTTAAAGGAAGAAAATTCAATCTGATTACCGCCTTTAGGTTCTTCGTAAATGCCGAGCCTTCGCTGCGTGTCGCTGCGATGCAGGCTCTTTCAAAGCTGCTTTCAGATGACGGCTACTTTGTATTCAACAATCATCAAAGTTACGGTTCACCCTGGATTAAGCTGCTATATATGCGCCATCAGAAGAAAAACTCCCAAAGCATATTCAATGTGATGACCATTGATGAAATGAATGAGCTTGTCGAAGACGTTGGAATGAAAATACTGAAGATTTATCCGGCGGGTTTTTCCCACCCGCCCAAAATTGCGGTCCCGCAGGTCTTAACCAGCGCGGTCGAGAAGATATGCTGCAAGTTCAAATCCCTGACTCTATTTTCTGAGAGCCCTATAGCCGTGTGTGGCTGGCACAACAGAGCAATAAAATGACAGTCGATGTTCAGAGAAAATCATCGATAGAATTCGCCGGCGAAATTGTACGCAAGGTCGGCGACCCTTCCCTGCTGGCAGTCGAAGCAACAAAGACGGTACGGGCAGGGGAAATCGGCAGAGAAAGCGGCTTGTTTTATGTCCCGAAAGTATTGGACTTCGACCGGAACAAAGGCGTGCTTGAACTGGAAAGGCTGAACGGCCTGGAGACGCTGCTCGAATTGGCAATAAATAAAGATGCCAGAATACTCGAATTAATGAATAGAGCAGGGCGGGCGCTGGCGGTCATTCATGAGCAACTGGTTCTGCCTGATAAAATAAAATACCAGCTTCAACCCGATTGGATGGCTCCGGATTCAAGCAGCGGGGCGGATAAAAATGTTTTCATTCATGGTGACTTTGCAAGTGTAAATGTGTGTCTTCACGAAGCATCGGGCAGGCTGGTCATATTAGACTGGTCGGCAGCACCGATTGTCGGGAGAAATCCCACCTTCGGCAGCCGATATTTTGATATTCTATGGTTTGTCGCCTGTGTGTTCCGAGGCGCGCCAGGAATGAGATTTCTTAACTGGGACGCTGAGGGAATGGCTGACGTATTTCTTAGAGGCTACGTAAGGCCCGGCTCGCAGAACATCTCCGACGGAATTAGGAATTATTTGCCCAAAATATGCCGATTACAAAGACAAAAGATTTGGTTTCTTGCCAGCAGAAAACCACTTTTGAGAGCCACAGCTTATCTCTGCTCACGGATGTTTTTGTATGCTCGTTTCTGCAGGTTCTTGCGCAACTATAATTTGTGAGACTTATACGCCGCAGGCTTAGTGAAAGTTCGGTATGTACAGCGGATATGAAACTACGATAAACGAAGAGGATTTGTGGTTCGAGCAGCCGCAGCGCTCCTCTGACATACAATTACCGCCTGTTATAAATACTATACTTCTTGTTGTTTGGGCGGTGATTTCTTTAATCGGTATTGCCGTGATTTTTTTGGGCAAAAACACTATGGCCGGCATAATAATCGCAGCGGTGCCAACGTTTATCGGCATGGTTATTAAACCGACCTTTGCGCTATGTATTTTGATGTTAATACTGCCGACCGGTTCAGGTATCGGCGCAGCAGCGGATTTCAGCCTCGACCGAGGTGTTGGTCTTGCTGTAGCGGTCAGCTTTATGCTGAATTTACTGATTACTCGTCCCAGATTTCGCATCGACAATAAGGCATTGTGGGTGTTTGTACTATATACCATCTGGGTATTGTTAATGTCACTTGCAGCACCTTACCCGGCCCTGGAAATACGGCGTGCATTCACCCAAATCCAGCTTTTGGCGCTTACTTTTATTGTGTATTGGATATTATACACAAATGACTGGACAACTTTCCGCTGGGCTTTACGGGCTTACGTTCTCGGTACACTGGGCACGATTGCACTGGCGGTTGTAACCGGCGCAGCGATAAGGTCAATGGATGAGACCTCCGAATCGAGGTATTCCGCTACCGTCGGCCAGGCAATCGATGCGAATATGCTGGCAAGCATTGTCTGCCTGGCTTTCCTGGCTGCTATCTATTTATTTGCTCGTGACAAAAAAGTATTATGGCGTTTGTTTTATCTCGTCTCAATGCTGGTTTTTCCTATAATGCTGCTTAAGATAGGCTCTCGCGGCGCTTTGATAGGGCTGGCCTTTACAATGCTGTCACCGCTGCTGTTTGTACGACAGGTTTTGCACAGACCGGCGATGGCGGTGTTGGTGTTAGTGGTTGTTTTGCTGGCTTCCATCTCGGCTGGCCTGGTTATAAGCCGAGTAGGGCTGGAGTCCGACGTTTCTAATAGATTGACCGACATATATCGTGCCGAAGAGGCCGTTGGTTACCGAATGATGCCTATTAAAAAGGCCATGGGCTGTATAGTAGAAAAACCGATTGGAACGAGTTATTATGGCTGGTTCGAATACAGCGGACTGCGAATTATACCACACAATGACTTCTTCATGGCCCTTGGTCTATACGGAATCCCGGCCGTTGGTCTTTTTGTGTTTTTCATGATTATGCTGATGTTCACGGTTAAGCGAATTCCGCTCGGATATGAGAAGCTGTTCGCAAGAGCAATTCTGACGTTTTTGCTGGTGATGGGGCTGGATGTTCCACAGCTATATCAAAAGCACTTCTGGGTATTTCTTGTTTTTATAATAGTCTGTGAGCGGATAGCTGCTTATTTTACTGAGCCGCAGGAAGAGGACATTGAGGATGAAACTGAAGAATTTGATAATGAAACCGCAATGGAAGAAACCGCTTAAATATTTAGCCCCCCAGCCCGTCCCGAGCCGGGTCGAAGGATTTATTGGGGGGTTCAGGATGTTTTATCGATGCATATAACCATGGTGACAGTATTTCCTTGCAAGGCCGACCATATTGATGGCGGGGTCGCCGGCGTATCTAAATATATCGCCGATGAGCTTATAAAGCATCTTGATGTTAAATTAACCATTGTCGTTCCCAAAGGTGTCGTCGGAGAAACAATCTGTGAGCAATGGCAGAACTTTAATGTTTACAGAGTCGGAAAGAAAGGCCTTGGGAGTTTTTTGCCCGGAACGTTGTACGATATATTCGCCGGCAAAAAACAATTAAAATCTCTTTTGAAACAAATAAATCCCGACATTGTACATTTTCAAAATGATGCTTTTTTGGCAGCAAACTGCCCATACCCAAACATTCTTACAATCCACGGGATCGCCGAATATGATGCGATTTGGGACAGTTGCTGGGGGCTTCTTCGATGGGCAAAGCACCTGCTTTTAAAAACGACAGAACAATATGGACGCAATAGAGCAAGAAACATTATCCTGATAAGCGAATACGTCAGAAAATTCCTGCCGCAGAATAATCTTCGCAAGACCTGGTTGATTAATAATCCTATAGCCGATTCCTTCTTCGGCGTCGATTGGCAACCTGAACCGGGCAGGATTTTTTGCTGCAGCAGGGTCAGGCCGTTAAAGAACACCGTCGGCATGATTAAGGCGTTCGCAAAAATCCGCCGGCGTTTTCCAATCGCGCAGCTTCGCATAGCCGGAGCCGCTGAGCCAGCATATCTGAGAGAATGTCAGCGGGAAGTAAAAATAAATAATGTTAGTGACAATGTATCTTTTCTCGGAAACCTTAGCGTCGAAGAAGTTCAAAATGATCTATCCAAGGCCAATTGCTTTGCAATACCTTCCTTCCAGGAAAACGCCCCGCTATCTATTGCCGAAGCAATGGCTGTAGGCGTCCCCGTCGTTGGTGCGAGGGTCGGCGGAATCCCGGAAATGGTCGAGGAAGGCAAAACCGGTCTTTTAATCGACCCTTATAACGTAGATAACATCGCTGAAGCGGTGCTAAAGGTTCTTACAAACCGTAATCTCGCCATTTCCATGAGTAGCCGTGCCAAAGAGATTGCCAGAAGTCGCTATATGGCATCAGCTGTATGCGAAAAAACACTAAAAGTTTACAATGAAATTTTACCGGAAAAAAACCGGCCAACGACGAACCACAAATTGACTGATACAGAAAGCAAACTGATATGTGTTTCAAACAAATAATAAGAGGCGTATTAACATACGTCCCGGAGCTTGACAAAATACTGCCCAATCGAACAGGCGGCACCAATTCCGCCCGCTATTGTTATTCTGCCTGGCTCAGGCATCTTGTTTTGGCGCAAAAAGCCTCTCTTTGGAATTGGCCTAAAGTAGTTGCAGAGCTTGGACCGGGAGATTCTTTGGGTATAGGTCTGGCAGCACTGCTATCGGGGGCACAGAAGTATTATGCGTTCGATGTGGTGGAATACGCCGACACGGCTGTAAACCTTGATATTCTCGACGAGCTGATTGAGCTTTTTACAAATCGCGAGCCGATTCCCGACCAGAATGAGTTTCCCCTGCTCGAACCAAAATTAAAATCATACGAGTTTCCAAGCTATATTCTGACAGAAGAAAGACTCCGGCAAAGTTTGGCTTCTGATAGAATCCGGTCCATAAGAAGTGCGCTTAATAATCTTAGCTGTTCGGCTTATAATGATATCGAAATCCGCTATGTTGTCCCCTGGTACGACATCAGCATCGTAGAGCAGAAATCCGTTGATATGATATTCTCGCAGGCGGTGCTCGAACATGTTCAGGAGCTTGCCGGCACATACGAGACATTTTACACCTGGCTAAAGCCGGACGGATTTATGAGCCATCAAATCGATTTCGGATGTCACCATCTGGCGGAGCGGTGGAACGGCCACTGGGCATATTCGGATATGACATGGAAACTCATCAAGGGCAAAAGGCCCTATCTTCTAAATAGAGAGCCTTATTCGACCCATAAGCGCTTGCTGGAAACTGCCGGTTTTGAAATTGTTGACGAGATTAAAACCATCGACCGCTCCGGCCTTGCAAGAGAACAGCTTAATCCGCGGTTTTGCCAATTGTCTGAAGAAGACTTGACCACAAGAACAATCCATATTTTAGCAAGGAAAACCCCGCAATAAACCTGTCCTGAGCAGGGTCGAAGGATTGCGGGGCTAAATATTAAGATTATGAAGATTGCGTATGTTGTTTCGGGCATGAAATTGCCCTTTGTCATCAGCGAGATGGAAGCCCACCAGCAAGCAGGTTGGCAGGTTTTACCTTTGGCAAGCTGCAGACCTGAACAATATCAAAACTGGTCTGAAGTTATGGTTAAATGGTGCAGGCGGACTATTTATCGCTCAAATGTTTTTGTGCAGATGCGGGCGACCTTACGCGAAATGTTCACGCACCCCCTTCGTTTTTGGAAAGTTTGTTTTTGGGTCGCAACTTTACTTTTTTACAGCCCCATCGAATTCGCCAAGGCTGTTTATGAGCTATCTACGGCCT
>MHYD01000049.1:258-3667 GCA_001824645.1 Planctomycetes bacterium RBG_13_46_10 | reverse complement strand
TTTTACTGCAGTCGATTCGGCATCGAACACATACACGTGCACTTTGCAAGCAGGTCTTTAAGCCTCGGCATTATGCTGGGAATTTTGACGGACCTGTCCGTATCTTGCACGGTTCATGCTTTTGATATATTCACCAGAAGCACAAACAGCCTGCGGCCGCGACTGGCAAAATGCAAATTCATCGCCTCGATTTCACAGTTCAATATCGAACATTTAAGAAACACATGCGGAGATTCCATCGCTGACTTATGTCACGTAGTGCACTGCGGCATAGATATCGAAAAATTTAAAGCTGTTCTGCGAAGACCAGAACCGGCCACGTTGATTTGTATTGCAAGACTTGACCGTAAAAAAGGTTTAGACGTAGCTATAGGAACATGTGCCAAGCTGAAAGAACAAAATGTTGATTTTAAGTTTCAAATAATCGGCGACGGTCCCGGAAGAAAACATCTTGAACAACAGATTAGCAAATCAGGATTACAAGGGCGCGTGGAATTACTTGGACCCAAGGCAAATGACGAGCTTGTTCCGTTTTTCAGCCAGGCCTGTTTATTTTTTATGCCCTGCGTGAAAACAAAGAACGGCGATATGGACGGTATCCCCGTAGCGATGATGGAGGCAATGGCCTGTGAAGTACCAGTGGTCTCAACTCGGATTTCCGGTATCCCGGAGCTTGTGCTGCATAATACTAATGGATTACTCGCTGAAAAAGGAGACCCTGATGTGCTGGCCAAGACCATAAAAAGTTTGCTTTCCGACCCTGATAAAATCCACCGGTTTGGTCAAGCCGCCCGAAAGCAGGTTGAGCAGAATTTCAACATTACAAAAACAGCATCGCAATTACGCTGTTTAATACAGGGACAACAATATGAAAAGGCTGAGCATTGCGACCATAGCTCTGATGTTCTTTGCCTGCAATCTGTACGCTGAAACATACTGGGTTGCCTCTGCCGGCAAGCCATCAGCCAAAGGCACGGAAAACGACCCATTTCCAACCATTCAAGAAGCACTTAAACGGGCGGGTGGCGGTAATGTTTTTATGTTTCAGCCTGGTCTTTACGTTGGAGTTCAGGTAACAGTTACGCCTGAGTACGCCGGTACACCACAGCAGCCGACCGTTTTTAAGTCTCAGGAAAAATACAAAGCAATTTTACATGGCTCGCCGACTCATAACATTTATGTCCGAAAGGGCTGCAACTGGGTGATAATAGACGGCTTCGAGAGCAGTGGTGCAAGGTACACTGGCATCAAGTCGGATGCGGATTTTACCGTGATAAGAAACTGCCGGATTCATAATAATGCCCTTCAGGGCATAGAAGCTCACAACGTTAGCGGCACTGTCATGGAAAATAATATTATTGAATACAACGGCGAAAACCTCCAGTTCAGCCACGGAATATACGCTGATGGTGACGCTCTTGTTATCCGCAATAATATAATCAGGTTTAATTCGGGCTGGGGCCTACACCTGTATCCTAATATTGCCAACAGCAAAATCGAAAACAATCTTATCTTTGGGAATGAAAGATGGGGCATCTGCCTATACTCCAAACCAGAAACCGGCTCTAACAGAATTGTAAATAATACAATCGTTTTTAATGGGGCCGGTGTAGCAGTTAAAAACGCTCACGATGAAATAATCGTGAATAATATTATAGTAAATAATACACGGTGGATTTTCGACAAGGCCGGCCCGATTCAAAATCTCGACGGCAATGTATTCAAAAAAAGCGAGGCCTTAATAGACTACAATCTTTGCGTGCCTGCTCTTATAATGGCCGGTCCGAACAACATGTCTTTTGACCCCTTGTTTCTTGATGCACAAAAAGGTGTATTTTATTTGAAAACCAATAGCCCTGCTATCGGCAAAGGCTCGAAAGAATATGCACCGGAAGGGGACTTTTTTAATCGCCGGCGGACCGAAGAAAGAGCAGTTGATTTAGGCTGTTTTCCTTATGAGCCTTCTCTACTCTCACCGGAAATCCGCAAGAGCTGGTATTATCAATGGCCTTTTGTTTTCAAGGGACACTCAGAAACGATGCCGGATTTTTGGGAATTGTCAAAACAGTAAATAAGCTATGCACATTTTTTATTTACATCAGTACTTCGCAACACGAAAAGGCACGACCGGCACCCGGTCATACGAGTTCAGCCGGTATTTAGTGCAAAAAGGTCACCGTGTGACGATGATAACATCTTGCTTGGACAATAATGAATTTCCCGCTGCCCGGGGCTGCAAATATTCCGAATATAAAACCGATGGCATTGACGTAATCTCTATCGCGGCTGGCTATAATAATCCCCAGCTCGGAACCAGTATGAGCAGCTGGCGAAGAATGATTAAATTTTATCAATTCGCAAGGTTCGCTGCTCATGTAGGAAAGCTGCTTCCAAAACCAGACGTTGTATTTGCCACGCACACGCCTCTACCCATTGGCCTGGCAGGCGCTGCCTTGGCGCATCATTATAATGTCCCATTTGTCTTCGAGGTTCGTGACCTCTGGCCTGATGCGCTGATTAATCTTGGCGGATTGAAAAATCCATTCGTGATTTGGCATCTGCGGCGAATGGCAAAAAAAATATACCACAAGGCAAATCATATTGTTGCACTGTCGCCAGGTATGAAGGATGGAATCATCCGTACAGGTGTTCCAGCAGAACGTGTCACGGTGATTCCCAATGCTTGCGACCTTGACCTTTTTCGGCCTGATTTGGACGGCTCTATCTGGCGCGAACGACTCTGGTTAAACGGTCGATTCACTGCCGTTTATTTTGGAGCGATGGGGCGGGCCAATGGTCTTGAATATGTTATCGAAGCTGCCCGAATTTTAACCCGGCGCCGCAAAAACAATATTGCATTGGTTCTGGTCGGAGACGGCGGGAAACGAGCCGATCTGCAAAAGAAAGCACAGGAATCATTGGAAGAGGTCTTCAATCAGAGAAAAAAAGAGAGGAATAAAATATATGAGGACAGACTGGAAGACATAAAAAAAATAAATATTGATGAGATAAAAGAGATAAAATTAAAAACAAAAAACAAAGAAGCTTTGGATCTGGCTTTACAGGAGAGTGAATACAGGAAGAAACAACTGACGACCGCATTACAGGAAGAGATTAATCAGGAAGAAGAAACAGCAAAGGAAATATTTAATACGATCTCCGACCTGGCTAGAAAACTTAAACCCCTGTCAGTTATATCCGAGGATGAATATTTAAAGCTGCGGGAATATGTTACTGCTAACTTTTTCAAGGTAGGAATGGGAGCGGAATGTCTGCTTGAGGCTCTGAAAAAAATAAATATTTCGAAGCTAGTGGCAGATTTAAGAAAAGAAGCCCAAAATTCTTCAGGACAGAAAAAAATTAAAGCCGCAAAAAGATTGAGGGTGATTGAAGGTTTAAAAAATGCAGT
>MHYD01000049.1:0-213 GCA_001824645.1 Planctomycetes bacterium RBG_13_46_10 | reverse complement strand
TCCCGACCTTCGTCCTATGGTGCAGCTGACTGGAGGTAAATTTGCCACATCCGATCTAAATGATCTCTACAGAAGAGTCATAAACAGAAATAACCGCTTGAAACATCTAATTGAATTAGGAGCACCGGAGATAATTTTAAGAAATGAAAAAAGAATGCTTCAGGAAGCAGTAGATTCACTTATTGATGCCAGTCAGAGACAGGCGGGACGCAT
>MHYD01000048.1:43430-44841 GCA_001824645.1 Planctomycetes bacterium RBG_13_46_10 | reverse complement strand
GCAAATATTTGATTGTATCTCTACATAACATCGGAATACATACCCGTAAAATCTTAAAACTTAAACTAACTTTTTAGAAATGGCACTAGCAAGGGTAGTCGAAACCCAATTCTTATTATACCCGCTAACCCCGAGAATACGATATCTATCCATTAGCAATCCATCCACGATAGCGCAAACTCTTAAGAATTTTCTGTCTTCCATTGCAAATGGTGTGGAAAACGCTTTTTTAGGGCAACATGCAAAGTCTATTATGTGCTTCCATATTTCCAATTTTGGCTCATGCAACTTTTCCTCCCAATTTTTACCACTTGCACATTGCATCAGATAAACAGGTATGCCTACGCGATTATCTATGAATGGACGATAGCACAACAGGTCTAATCCTGCATCGTTTTCATTTCTGGAAGTCCAACGCGCGATATCTCCGACTTTTTCTTGCAACCGTGTTGCAATTTCTGCAACCTTTTTTGCAAACTGGGTGGTTCTCTTACGTGACCAGCCTGTTAGATAAAATTGCCAGTCTTTGAACTGATGTTCGAGAGATTCTTTTATTAATTCCTCAAAAAGTACACCTTGTTCTGTATAGTTATGTCCGGAAACTTGTTCTAACTCGAAGGGATATAGTGCTGCAAGAGACGTTATAAGACAAAAGCTATAATCGGGAACATTTTGCCACTTTTGAGTTTTATTAATTCTGTTTGCATTTATCGTAAAAGGTGTATTATTGCCGATCCATGACTGACGACGTCTTATCTCTGTCCAAGCACTAGAAACCATCTGAAATCCCATATCAGAGTCGCCATAGATGTTTCCTTCAACAAGTGTTTCTACAACATCTGCTGAAGACAGTTCATTATCTACAAATAATACACTCCCTTCAATCCAGTCGCACATTGTGTATAGATCACTATTATGTTCGTTTATCGACCGTGATATTCCCCTAGTCGGAATAGCTAACACTACTTTTTTTCTCCTTCGAGCTTTTCTTTAATTTGGGGGAATATATCTAAGAGTTGAATAGCATCCATCCCTAAACGTCCTACCGCTTCTTGTATCCTTTTTGCTTTTTTGTACTGGTGCACTCTTGTTAGAGCTAGCTCGATGTTATCTGCGGCTTTTTCTATTAACTTTAAAATCTCAGGTTCATCTCCCCCTGCCATACGGAGGGCAACATCGAACGATGGTTTTTCTGTTCGCTCCAAATATTCTAACGCTTCTTCGCTCTCTAGTATTCTGCCAAAGTTATCAACCTGCCTTGAATCTGAGAATATAGGCAAGTGTTCCTCATCACCGAACAACCAAAGTGCAAATTTACTTAGAGCTTTAAGATGGTTTTTGGGAACAGGCCTCTTTGCCGTCTTAGGGTCTGCTTTAATATCAATATGAAGATATTTTTGCACTCCTTGTG
>MHYD01000048.1:42506-43395 GCA_001824645.1 Planctomycetes bacterium RBG_13_46_10 | reverse complement strand
TCAAATTGGTCCTCCGGTACGTCTGATTCTTGCTCTATCTGGAGTAAAAGCCTATATGAAATGTAATTTTGCCGGACATGTGAAACTTTGCTTCCAATCTTACGAGCCACCTCCTCGTATCTCATATTTCTTTTGTCAATTAACCTTGCAATAAATTCTGCTTTTTCTGCAGGCTTCCATTCTTTGATACCTGTAACATGACGAAATCCTAAAAAGGATTCAATTTCTTGGCGTGAATCGACTTTAATGTATGGAATGCTATCGAATAGAACTGTAGGAACTTTCTTGATTTTTACAATATCAACTAATTTCTGTGGTACTCCCGATTCTCCATCAACAGCTTTTTTTAAAAATTTAAGAGTGGCAAGGCGACGATTTCCTTCGATTACCACCAATTGTTTCTTGCCATATAGTTTTTCTTCTGTTACAAGCATCGCCTCATGTGTCCAAAAGACTCCACTTTCTATAAAAGATGTAGCCAGTTCATCTAGCGTCCAGCCTCTCATAAGCTGAAGTACCTCTTCTTGTGGGACATCTTCTCCGGTTCTATTCCTTCCAAGTCGCGGATTCATAGGATCGAGACACAGATCGTCTATTTTTGCATATTTTAGTTTTGTATCTATAGCCATAGTCAACCTCGTTTTAAGAACCGTGAGTATTTAACATATCACTAACTGCACCTCTTCTCTGCACTATTTCAACTCCTTATTTCCTCTTGCTTTCTAATTCTACCTAATCTTGACTCCTTTTCAACCTGCTTCTGATATTTTTTGTTTGTTACAGCGTTCGCACAAACGTAGGTACCCACCTATCGGTGAGTAAGATTTACCATTCAGATCAAAGATTTTCTCATAATTTTTCTTTACGAATATGTACATTTTAAAATACA
>MHYD01000048.1:36311-42418 GCA_001824645.1 Planctomycetes bacterium RBG_13_46_10 | reverse complement strand
CGAACTATGGATAGTTCGTTGCTAATAGGGGATAGGGTATGGGGGATAGCGGATAGCAGAACTCAGAAGTTCACCCCGTAAGATAAGAATCTTGAGGATTCTACGCAAATCCGGCGACCTAACGCAGAATCGACAAGAATAAAAGGCCGTGAGTTGGTTATCTCACGGGGTAAAGGTTGGCAGATATGAAAATGAAGCTACACCCGATTACTTATCCATATTGCCGAAATTATGCAAACTCATCCGTCGATTCGGCACGCCGGATTCGCGACGAAATTCGTGACGAACTTTGTTCGACAATTGTAGAGAATGTTCTACAAATCGGACTTTTTTTGCAAATCTTTCGACCCGGCTCAAGACGGGACAAAGCCAATTTTTGTAAGGCTAAAATTAACGTAAACTCTTTTGTAACAAGTGAATAGGAGAAAATCTACAATTTTGTAGATTGGTAAAAACAAAGCCAAACAAAGCCAATTTTTTAGCCCCAGGACCTGTGCCTGGGGTGGGCGGACAAGTTTTTGAAGGGCTAAAAGTGGCTTTTGACAGGCACCTAATGAAACATTAGAATTATACAGAATAATTTAGGTTGTAAATTAAACGGGAACAAAAAATGGATTTTCCAACACGGACAACGATTCAAAGCCACACAATAACCGTTGTGCCTCGGTACGCGGAAACCGATAAAGGCGGCGTGGTTCACCATAGTGCTTATCCGGTCTGGTTCGAAATGGGCCGAACGGAGCTTTTACGGGCAAACGGCCTGGCTTATAAAGATCTCGAAGAGGCCGGTATATTTTTCGTCGTTGCGGAGCTGCATATAAAATACCGCCGACCCGCTCAGTACGATGAGCAGCTTGAATTAGAAACAGTTTGCTCAGCGGTCACCGCCAGCAAGGTTGAACACATCTATCAACTAAGGCGCTGCAGTGATGGGGTAATCCTGGCTGAAGGCTCGAGCATCCTTGCCTGCGTCGATGGCGAAGGTAAAATCCGCCGAGTGCCCGAATTTATGTACCCTGAAGACCAATAGAACTGTATTGAAAGACCTGTTCCACAGTGACATTAAAAACTCTTGCAATTCTGAAAGCTAAAGGCAACGACGGCGCATATTTGCCGGCTTCGATGGCGATAATCGTCTGGCGTGTCACGCCCACCTTATCCGCCAATTGTTGCTGGGTCATCTCACCATTCTCAAAACGCAGCCGGCGAATGTTGTTAGAAAGCTCACGATTTGCCATGTCCACCTCCCCAGCCGTACTGGATCAAAATTGCCAACGATTGCGCGTAAGCCTGACAGAATGCAGCTCCTACAAGCAGCACAGGACACCATGTCACTGGTATCGAACCTTTCTGGCCCATGATGCCAATCGGGAGGAAAGAGGCGAGAATGACGAACAAATACACGGCGCCGAAGCCGGCCAAGTTAGCATTTTTCTCAATCAGCTTGTCTCGCTCATCGGATGTAATTGCGCTTTTATCCTTTCTGAAAAAGATGAGCGATATAATCCCCCCGCTGCCCGCAAAAAAGATTGGAAAAAGAAAGACAGTTTTAGGAATACCCACATTAAAAAATCGCATTACAACTAATACAATGCCAAGAAACAGACCGAGCGATATTGTGATAACTAAAGTTAAGGACATTTTCTGTGCCCTATTCATAAAATTTTCCTTATTAACGCTATTTAACCCGATGAATGTATTATAAACCTTACTAAATGTAAGGTATATCATACATATTGTCAAGAAATATTTACTTTTTTTGGAAATTTTATCAAAATTTTTTGCGGCTAATGTAATCCTCTGGTCTATTTCTGTGTTCAATTCCGATATATAAATCAATATGAAAATTACTACATATCCACAACCCGAAACGAAGAGTTGCCCGTTTTGTGCTGAGACAATTCAGGCTGCGGCTATCAAGTGCCGATTCTGCGGTGAGTTTTTGAATAGTCCTAAAGCTAAAGCCCTCCAGGGGAATTCACAGGCTGATTATTGCCCATCGGAGGAAGAGCCAAATGACAATAAAATTCTTTTCGCCTGCAGCCCCTCACTTCTTGGAATTCTTCCACAGATATTCAAAACTTTGATATTGCTCAGCTTAGTAGCCCTTATAATCAAGCTGCCTGCGGAGAATTTACTGGTGTCGAAGTTTTCACAAGATCAGATTTTGACGTTTGCCCGATATAGAATTATTATCGGCTTGGGGCTTGGATTTATCGTTTTGTTCATCCTTGCCATTAAAATAGCCAGGCTCAAGACTACCCATTACGAAGCTACTGCTGATAGAATCGAGTGGAGCAGGGGTATTTTTGACAGGAAGGTCGATAATCTTGACATGTTTCGCGTGATTGACCTGAAACTTCGCCGCAATGCCTGGGACTGTATTTTAGGCATAGGTAGTGTAATGCTTATGACAACCGATAAAAGTGACCCGGAGTTCACCTTCGAAAAGGTACGTAACAGCCGACAACTTTACGATGTCATTAAAAAGGCAAGTCTTGAAGCAGACCGAAGAACAAGTGTAGTGCATTTAGAGTAATAAAAATCACATTTATACTTTTCCCTCGGTAGTGCTCGGGATGACATTACTTGAATTTTCTATAGAACGGATTAATCCTGTAAATTCATGTTCAAGCAGCTTCTCTTTGACTTTCACACCACCTATGGCAGAAAAGCCACCGATTTTACCGTCACTGCGAATCACACGGTGACAAGGAATAATCAACGGCAGCGGATTTTTAGCAAGGATATTACCGACAGCCCTTGCAGCACCGGGCCGGCCTAACCTCTTAGCCAAAGCTGCATAAGTTTTTTTCTGCCCAAATTCTATATCCCTGCAAGCCATTAAAACCAAGCGGCCAAAAGAGCTGAATCCATCCAGACTAATTGGAATATCTCGGCTGAATTTGACATAGGCACCTTTAAAGTAATCCGTTATTTGTCTTTGGAGAATCTTGAAAAGATTCCTGTAGAATTCGATTCTTGGTTCTCTATACTTGATTCTCGATGCTTTACGAGTACCGAGTATCCAATATCGAGTATCTAAAAGTTCACTTTTGACCTTCTCAGGCTCGGACAAAGGCAGGCAAGTTCGCAACAGGGCGTTTCCTATACCTGCAAAACCAAAGTAGCCCCACTCAGTCTTAAAAATAGTATATCTTAGTGATTTTTGCATTTTTAAGGCCATTACAACCAAAAATATAATTTGTACTGAGTCAAATTTGTTGACGCAAGAGCAAAATTCTGTTAAATATTTACGATTTTATGAAAAGGAAGAAAAAATAAAAATACGGAATGAATAATCCCCCCAACGGTTCCCGCTAAGCGGGACCCAAATTGGGAGCTAAATATTTTGATTCTAACTTATGTCGCTTGAAGACTTGAGAAAACGTATAGATGAAATTGACAAACAGCTTGTGCAGCTGCTCAATGAGCGTGCTCGCGTTGTTGTTGAAATAGGAAAACTAAAGAACAAGACCGATAAACCCATTTATGCACCTGACCGCGAGAAGGAGGTCTTGGCTAAGGTAACACAAACCAACAAAGGTCCGCTGCCTGATAAGACCATAGTAGCTATCTGGCGTGAATTGATGAGCGGCTCCTTCGCGCTGGAAAAACCTTTGCGAATAGGCTACCTTGGCCCCGGCGGCAGCTTCAGCCATACAGCCGCTATGCTCAAGTTCGGACAAAGCGTTGAATATGAACCACTGCCGGATATTACCAGCATTTTTGAAGAGGTCAGTAAAGGTCATTGCGATTTAGGTGTTGTCCCCATCGAAAACACCACCGGCGGCGGCGTAATAGAAACGCTCGATGCTTTTATAGACTCCGATGTTCAGGTTTGTGCTGAAGTGCTGATGGCGATTCATCACAATCTGCTTGCAAACTGCTCACTGCCGGAGATCAAGAAGATATATTCTAAGCCTGAAGTATTCGCCCAGTGTCGAAACTGGCTAAGTGCTACGCTCAAGGACGTACCAACAATTGCTGTTGCTTCAACAGCCAAAGCGGCCCAAATGGCTGCCGCCGAGGCGAGTACCGCAGCAATCGGCTCCAAAGCAGCTGCTGAGCTTTATACACTGAAAATCGTCTGTGAAAATATCGAAGATAACACCAACAATATAACCAGATTTTTCGTTGTCAGCCGTGAAGATGCCAAACCAACCAATGAAGATAAAACCGCCATATTGTTTAGCACCGCTCATAAGGCCGGTGCATTAGCCGATGTGCTCGATGTTTTCAAGCAATATAATATCAATCTGACAAATATAGAATCCAGGCCCAGCAAGAAAAGACAATGGGAGTATTATTTCTTCATGGATTTTCTGGGGCATAGAACAGAAGAAAAGGTCAAAAAGGGACTGGAAGAAGCACGCAAACATTGTTTGCAATTATCAGTTTTGGGTAGTTTCCCGCGTGCAACGGAGTTACTTTAACTTAGTTCATGATTTCCAATCTGATTGATAAACAACAAACACAGGAGATAACTATGAGAAAACCGTTTGTGGCCGGTAACTGGAAGATGAACACCGACAATCACACAAGTCTGGAGTTAGCTAAGCGCATTGCTTCTGGTTCGAGAGAGATAACAAGCCATAATGCTTCCATAGCGGTTTGTCCTCCTTTTATCTACTTACAGTCTGTAGCCAAGGTTCTTAGTGCCTCAGATATAGCTGTTGGTGCCCAGGACGTTTATTTTGAGTCTAAAGGCGCTTTTACCGGCGAAATAAGCCCGCTTATGCTCAAAGATGTCGGCTGCACGTATGTCTTATGCGGCCATTCGGAGCGACGGCATGTCATTGGTGAGATGGACGAGTTAATAAATAAAAAAGTAACTGCTGCTATTTCAGGTGGTCTTTTGCCGATATTATGCGTTGGGGAGCTGTTAAATGAACGAGACGCCGGACAAACAGAACAAGTAATAAACAGACACATTAAAAAAGGTCTTGCAGGATTAAGCAACGAAAAAGTCTCCGCTGTAACCATTGCCTACGAGCCTGTCTGGGCTATTGGAACAGGCAGGACTGCAACACCGCAGCAGGCACAGGAAACACATGATTTTATACGAAAACTAATCGCCCAGATGTATAATGACACATTAGCCAATGAAATTCGCATCCTCTACGGCGGTTCCGTGAAACCGGACAACGCAAAGGATTTAATGAGCCGCAAGGACGTGGATGGTCTATTGGTCGGTGGTGCAAGCTTGAATGCAGATGATTTCCTTGCTATAATTCGAGCAGCAGTCTAATTGAAAGGGACATGAATATGATTATATCCTCGTTATTGGCAGTAAGTTTGATTATGAAGGTCGTTGCCGTCCTTTTCGTGCTGTGCTCTCTGGTGCTGATTCTTGTTGTTCTGATTCAGAAAGGCAAAGGCGGCGGTTTGAATGCCGCTTTGGGCGGGGCTATGGCCAGCAGCATTTTGGGCTCTAAAACCGGCGATTTTCTAACATGGATTACAATAGCTTTGGTGGGGGTATTTCTGAGCTTTGCCATTCTTATGGCTAAATTCTATAAACCAACAGTAAGTGAATTCGGGATAGAACAAACAAGTCAACAACAGCCAACAACGCAATCCCCGCCGCCGGTCTCAACCGATGTTAATGAGGTACGAATACCAGATACCAATGAAATAAAAGATGCCGAGAAAACTACTAATGAAAATCAAAACACCGATATTGATAAAAGTACTGATGCAAATACCACGGGCGGTTAATATCGGATTGCACAAATTATGACACAAAATAAGCAATAAGAGTTGGAAATTCAGGCAATGATAAACAGTATGACCGGCTTTGGTGAAGCAGAGGGTGAGGTTAACGGAATAAGTTACGCTGTTGAAATTAAGACAGTCAATAATCGCTATCTGAAGACCAATGTAAAACTACCGGAGGCGATTACGTTTCTGGAAGAAGATATTGAGAAAATTCTGAGGGAAAACCTGTTCCGCGGGACAATAAATTATGTGCTCAGGCTAAAACAGCAAACATCAATGGGCACATTATTTGATATAGATGAGACTGCCCTGCGAATAATCCTGGAGAAACTGAGCCGGTTGGGGACATCAACCGACAGCAAATCGTCATGGCATATTGATATTGG
>MHYD01000048.1:34045-36139 GCA_001824645.1 Planctomycetes bacterium RBG_13_46_10 | reverse complement strand
GCGGTTTACTGAGAGCTGTCAGACTAACCAGCAGGCCGGTCGAAGGTTGGAATTTATAAGCCAGGAAATGCTTAGAGAGGCCAATACCATTGCAAGCAAGGCTTTTGACACCCAGATTATATGTCACGTGGTCGATATTAAATGTGAAATAGACCGCATTAAGGAACAAGTTCAGAATTTAGAATAGTAAGCTGCCATGCAAGACTCAGGAAAAAAAGGCAAAATCGTAATAATCAGCGGCCCATCGGGTGTAGGCAAAAGCACTATCTGCAAGGAAGTAGCCAGCCGGCTGAAAGATGTTTATCTTAATATCTCAGTTACAACCCGCCCCAGAAGCAAAAGCGAAGTCCACGGACGCAATTATTGGTTTATATCACAACAAGAATTTCAAGACCATATTAACAAAGGACAGCTTTTAGAATATGCCAAAGTATTCGGCCATTTATATGGAACACCCAAGGATAAGATTGAGCAAGCTCTGCAAGCAGGCAAAACAGTTATTCTGGAAATTGATGTCCAAGGCGCAAAACAAGTCAAGGCTATTTATCCGGATTCGATAATGATTTTTATTTTACCCCCAACAGCGAGGGTTCTTGCAGAACGTTTGAACCATAGAGGCAGGGAAAACTCAAAGAAAGCAGAAGAAAGACTAAGTGGCGCCAGCAGTGAAATCGCCGCTGCATGGCAGTATTATCAACACATGGTCATAAACGAACAGTTAAATCAAGCCATAGAAGAAGTAATGCAAATAATACAAAAGAGTCTCACTTAAACAAGGATTACTGTATTATAACCAATAAACAAACGTCAGGAGAAATAATGTTAGACGAGCTAAAAAGTGATAAAATAGTTAATAAAGTTGGCGGCAGATTCAAATTAGCAGCGTTGATTCAAAAACGAATGAAGGAGCTGCTGCAGGGTTCCCGACCACTTATTGAAGAAACAGAAGGCAAAACAATGATGGAGATAGTAATTCAGGAAATCCTGCAGGATAAAATTACTATAGAGGGGGTCCCGCTTGATGAGAATTCTACAAAAGAAGATTCAGAGCAAGCCGGAAAGAACTAAAGCAAAATTAAACGTACCTATTGTGACACTTGATGCTCCACTCAGTACTGATACTTATAGTATTAAGAAATCGAGAATCAGTTGACGAGCACTAAAAAGGGAAGATGCTTGAAAATTTCAATATCCTGTTAGGTGTTAGCGGTGGAATCGCTGCGTACAAAGCGGTCGATTTAGCCAGCAAGCTCACCGCTGCCGGTGCCAAGGTAACAACAGTAATGTCAGAGGCGGCCTGCCAGCTCGTTACTCCAAAGAGTTTTGAAGCTGTCACCTGCTCACCAGTCTATGCCAATTTGTGGACTAACAATGTTTTTCAACACGAAAAACCTGGTCATATAAATCTCGCCGAGTGGGCTGATATTGTCATCGTGGCCCCGGCCACAGCCAATATTATTGGTAAAATCGCGAATGGCATTTGCGATGATTTGCTAAGCACAACTCTTTGCGCGTGCTGGCCTTTAATCAAATCGGGATGTGCACTTTTGGCTCCTGCAATGAATAATAACATGTGGGACAATCCTGCTGTACAACGGAATGTTGGGACAGTTAAACAGATAGGCTTTGTACTGATAGGCCCGGCAGAGGGACGCCTTGCCTGCGGCACCGAAGCTATCGGCAGAATGGCGGAACCCCAGGATATTTTCAAGGCCGTTGAAAAAATAGCTTCAAAGCTCGATGCTGAATGTTAGATGCTCTGATACAAGGCATCTTGCGGAGAGACCCATCAAGCATTGAGAAAAGAGGACCGAGATGCAAGTTTTAATCACAGCAGGCGGCACACGGGAATACATTGACCCAGTCCGTTTTATTTCCAACGCCAGCAGCGGCAAAATGGGGCTTGCACTTGCTCATGCGGCTCTTAAAGCAGGCCATATAGTGACACTCATTACTGCAAATTCGAAATTCGAAATCAAAAATCCGAATTTAAATATTATAGAGGTTGAAACCACCGCTCAAATGTTCGAAGCGGTGAAGAAGTATTTCCCGAAAAGTGATTGTCTGATTATGGCTGCCGCAGTGGCTGATTAT
>MHYD01000048.1:31328-34039 GCA_001824645.1 Planctomycetes bacterium RBG_13_46_10 | reverse complement strand
GTCCATACATCCAAAACCAAAATCAAAAGAACGGGCAAGAGCTTAACTATTAAATTAAAACCAACCCCCGATATTCTAAAATGGGCAGGCAAACACAAAAATGAATCACGAGCCACGGGCCACAGGCCACGTATAGTTGTCGGTTTTGCCCTTGAGGACAAGAATTTAAGAATAAACGCCGAGAAAAAACTTAAAGAGAAGAATCTCAATATGATAATTGTCAACACTCCCTCTGCAATAGGAGCTGATAAATCAACCGTACAAATAATTTCCTCAAGCCACGAACGGATTAAAACCAAAAATATAACGAAAACCGCCATAGCCGGCAAAATCATCCGGATACTTGAGAAATCTAAAAAATGAATTAACTCCCCGTATCAAATATAAAAAATCCATCGATTCTATTGCAATTCACCAGCTCAAATTGACTTGTTAATTTCGCCCCACTTACCCCACCGTTCTGACGACAATATCAAAAGGCCCTGTAAAGATACTAAGAGCAAGCCAAGAGTAATAATAAACCTTATAGATATTTTCGCCATATAAACAGACAAATAATCGCTCACACCACACATAAGTTTTGTCAAAATATGGTTTTAAGCTAAAAAAGTCATCTATAAAACTCGACCTAAAATTCAAATAAATTCTCATAAAAAGCTGTTTTATAGGTCAAAATCAAGATAGCCCTAAAAATCTGCTTTTTTGCCAATTTCTTTACGCTATTTCAAATAAAAAGCTTCTAACCTTATTTACCGGCAACATTTATGTAAAACTACCAGCAAGATTTCATAAAATACACAATTATTCTATTGCTTTTACGTTTCAAATTTGGTATTATAGCGAAAATAATGTGAGGGGATGGCCTAATTAGATATTTACCAAAAATACGCATTTACCCCAATTGCTGTAATGCTTCAATCTTTGGTAATGTAGTGAAATAATGTGAGGAGCGGCCAAATAAATTGTATCTAAAGCAGATTTAAAGGAGAAAGTACCCCAACATCTGCAGAAAGTCCCTTATAAGAACTAATAAAAATTTGAGATGTGCATTTTTGTAATACTACTTTAAGGCTATACCATTTGATGTATAAAAACAGACATAAATATACGGCAACACCAATTAAAACCTCTTATTTGGAGAATGCAGCAAGAGGCACAACACCAACATGGTTCATTTGGGTATTGACCGTTGTAATATTAATACTTGCAGGGATTGCCTATCGAGCTTTGGCATCCCGATTACTTCTTATTACTGATTCCCCCATAAGATTGCCTGTTCCGCTAAGCAACTTTCCATCGACAATTGGCGATTGGATGGGCAAAGACCTTATCATACCCGCCGTCACTGCGGAATATATGGCGAAAAACTTTGCCGATGATTTTATAAGCAGGCGATATATTAATTCTTCAGGTAATTCCTGGGCCGACGTCTATGTCGTGTATTGTTCATCCCGACCCGGAGGTATTCTTGGTCACCAGCCTTTGGTCTGCTATCCCGGACACGGCTGGATACATGATAATACAGAAAAATCAAAATTCACATCGCGAGCGGGCCGGCAAATACCCTGTCTTATACACAGACTCCATAAGCCAAACGGATACGAGCAAATAGTTATTTTGAATTTCTATATCTTGAACGGCCAAATTACTACCAGTGAGCGTGACTTTTCAGGCCTTTTCGGCAGAAGGCCAAATATAGCCGGCGACCCTGCTCGGTATGTAGCTCAGGTGCAGATAAGCTCTACTCTGGAGAATTCTATATTGAGAACAGCGGAGGATATGACAGATTTGATATTTGATTTTTTACCTGATAGGAATGGCCGAGTCAGGGCTGAATATACAAATACTGACAAAGCACACATGGATTTGGGGAATAGGGATTAAGGATTAGGGGTCAGGAATTAGACTTATATATTCTGTCTTCTGACTGCCGTCCCCTCGACTGAGCTCGAGGCAAGCTTTTGTATTCAGTTTTTGGAAGTTACGAAGTTTCATTGTTTTTTCAATGCAACCGACGGGGACGGAGTATAAAAACACGGAACAAATGGGACCTATCGCAACAAATAACCAAACGAAGATAATCCAGGAAACACCTGCCTCAGTTGTAGAGATAGAAACTGATAATTTCTTCGATACTGAACATCTGAAAACCGACTTCAAGGCACGTTGGGTACGAGGCAGTGCCGTTACTCTTGCCGGCCAGGCAGCAAGATTTGTCATTCATACCGTCTCAACTATCGTCCTCGCACGTCTGCTGACACCGAAGGATTATGGCCTTGTAGCAATGGTTACTTCCATAACAGGATTTATGATGACCTTCAAGGACCTGGGTCTTTCTACAGCCACTGTTCAAAAGGAAAATACTAATCATGCACAAATCAGCACTCTATTCTGGATAAACGTTGCTATCAGCATTGTAATAACAATTATCACCGCTGCTTTGGCGCCAGCTATCGCCTGGTTCTACCACGAACCAAGACTGACCTTGATTGGATTGGCACTATCAACCAGCTTTTTATTCACCGGCCTAAGCATTCAGCATCAGGCGCTGCTCAGAAGACAAATGCGTTTTACTGCGATTGTAACCAGGGATATTGCCAGCATGATTATCGGGTCCGGCCTTGCAATTGTGCTGGCTTTGTATGGTGCAGTTTATTGGGCGCTGGTTGCTATGCAAATTGGGACTGCGGTTTCCGGCACAATTATGCTGT
>MHYD01000048.1:30662-31302 GCA_001824645.1 Planctomycetes bacterium RBG_13_46_10 | reverse complement strand
CTGCCGGTGAGAGGTTCAGGTGTGCGCCCAATGTTAAACTTTGGTCTGGATATGACCAGTTTTAACGTGATACATTATTTTGCCCGTAATGCTGACAAGATTTTGCTTGGTCGGTTTTGTGGCCCTATAGTTACCGGCTTATACAGCCGTGCATACGGTTTATTCATGTTGCCTTTCACGCAGATACGGGCGCCCCTTACTGCTGTGGCTATGCCGTCATTGAGCCGTTTGCAGAATGAACCACAAAAATATGCAAGGTACTATTACAAATTAGTTTTTATCCTCGCGTTTGTTACCATGCCACTTGCCGGTTTTCTGTTTGTTTGCTCTGAAAACATAATCCGTCTTCTTTTGGGTCAGCGATGGATGGATGCGAATGCCATTTTCAAAATTTTGGCTGTGTCTGCCTTTATACAAGCTATCGAGTCCACACGGGGCCTTACCCTGATTTCACTTGGTATGAGCAAAAAGTACCTTAAGTGGGGGATATTCGGCAGCATATTCTTTGTCTTGACATACTTTATAGGCATTCCATGGGGGGCTCGTGGCGTTGCTCTATCTTATGTAATCGGCGATTATTTGATTATGATTCCATCATTGTGGTATTGCTTTCGTGGGACGCCGGTGTCGCTTGGCGGTT
>MHYD01000048.1:24962-30644 GCA_001824645.1 Planctomycetes bacterium RBG_13_46_10 | reverse complement strand
CGCCGGCAGGTACCAGCCTTGCGACTACTGCAGTAGTCTTCTTGGCCCACAAATATTTACTCGTTAATCAACCGGATTTCGCCATAGTCGGAGTTTGCCTGGCCATCGGCATAACGTCATATCTTGCTATTTGGTTCTTTATACCGGGTGGCTCAAAAACATTGGCTGAGTTCTATGGATATCTCAAGATTTTATTCCTGCGTAAGAAAAAAATGAGCAACCTTGCTTAAAATATCCACTTAGAGTTAAAGAGCATTAGGGCAGTCCAACAAAGCCGTCATTATAATAAAACTCATTTGCATTAATAGGAGATAGTTACATGCTCTTTGCACCAGGACCTGTTGAAATGGAAAAGGATATATGTGAAATCGCATCTCTCCAAAGTCTGCCTTATTTCCGTGGCCCGAGGTTTGCAGAAACCGTTATGAGGGTTAATGAAGATATCAAATATTTATTTCAAACAAACAATATACCTCTGCCCATAACAGCGAGTGGAACGGGTATGATGGAAATGGCTCTGACAAATCTTCTTAATCCAGGGTGTAAAGTAGTTGTCATCAATGGAGGTAGCTTTGGTCAGAAGTGGGTGGATATGTGTAGGGCCTTCCATATCAATGTTTTAGAACTCAGAACCGAACTAGGCAAATCACCAGACATGAATTTACTAAGAGATATGTTGAAATCAGATATAGACGCATTACTTGTTAATATGCACGAAACCTCGACAGGTTATCTGTATGACATTGAAGAAATTGGGCGTTTGACGAATGAAAGAAGTATTTTGTTCATAGTTGACGCTGTGAGCTCTATCGGTGCCGACGTGTTCAGAATGGATGAATGGTCGGTCGATTGTGCAATGGTGAGCACACAAAAGGCTCTTGCCTTGTTGCCAGGATTGGGCTTCATAGCTTTCAGTAAACGAGCTTTAGAAACCATCCCTAAAGTAAATCGGAATCGGTACTATTTTGACGCACTCGACTATATAAAGAACATGCAGAGGGGAATGACTCCTTTTACACCAGCCGTGATTTCAATTCTGCAAGTAGAAGCGAGAATGAAGCAAATAAAGATAATGGGTCTTGACAATTGGATTAAACGCCATTCAGATTTGGCGAACAGCTTCCGAAAGGACTTGTTAAGTAGCAATTCTGACTTTTCTATTTTCCCCGAGCGGTGTAGCAACGCGCTAACAGCAGTTACATTGCCGGAACATGTATCCGCAAACAGCATTATTGCGTATATGAGAGATAAGTATGATTGGTGGTTTGCACCAAATCCAACAAAAAATGACAGTTATCTCCGTATATCCCACATGGGCAATTTGAATGAAGATGTAATGAAATTGGTAGTAGCCCGTTTGATAGAGGCTGTATACGCAATTAAGAAAGGAGATTCGGCGTGAAGGCTATTATAATGGTTGCTGGTGTTGGTTCCAGACTAAGTAAGAAGGTGAAGCACCTGCCAAAATGTTTGCTTGCGTTTGACGGCGAGACCATATTATCAAGAAACATAAGGCTGCTGAAAACAAATGGCATTGATGAGATTATTGTCGTAGCTGGATACAGGGCCAGTCTGATTCAGGAGGAGGTTGGTGACAACGTCAAGGTCATTATAAATCCATTTTTTAGAGTTACGAACAGCCTTGCATCACTATGGTTTGCCGACAAGCAACTGGACCTGTACGACGACCTCATAGTTTTTAACGGCGATGTTGTGTACGAGGAGGAAGTATTACATAAAGCTATGAAGGCTGAAAGATCGCCTGTTATGCTTATAGATACATCAGTCATAGAGAATGCTGATTACAGACTGAAAATCCACAGCGACTACATTATAGATCAAGGTAAGGATCTCAGTAATGAACAAACGAGCGGCGAATACGTGGGTTTTGCCAAGATAGGAAGGGACTTTGTGCCTGTTTATCTGTCCCGCGTTAGAGACCTTGTTGAGAAACAGGAAAGATATAACATGTGGTGGGAAGAAGCACTTTTTGCCATACGAGACGAGTTTAAAATGAATATATATGTCACTGACGTTTCTGGGTTGTTTTGGGCCGAAGCCGATTATGTCGAAGACATTGAACGCATTGAAAAATGGTTCCGTAAGAACGAGACTATTACTGAATAAATGATACGCACAAGCGAGTTGACCGCAGGAGCAAAATCAGCAATTCCATGCATATTCAAAAAGTTAACAAGAATTCTGACACGATAATATCGAGATACCAGAAGCAAGAGGTTATAGAACATATAGTTGTTCGTCCACTGAATGGAAACGACTCTATAACCGAGATAACCGACCTGCTGCATCGGGCTTTTGCAAAAGGTTCGTACCAACCATTTAATTATCCGGCTGCCCAACAAAACAATGAGACAACAGCCGAACAAATTAAACGTGGTCGGGGTTGCGTGGCTGTGATAGACGAGAGAATAGTTGGCGTGGGTATAGTTTGGCCCCCGGCAGGACCAGCGACACGATGGGGATACCCTCGCCGGCGAGTTGCTCACCTTCGACAATTAGCTGTGGAGCCGGATTTTCAAAGTTTGGGCATCGGAACTATAATTCTCAATGCTTGTGAATGTGCAGCTATGGAAACAGGAGCGAACGAACTTTCAGGAAGCGCACCTATTGGTTCTCAACAAGTATCATTCTATAAGCGCCGGGGTTACCGTCTTCTAAGGTATGTTTCATGGTCAAACACAGATTATGATAGCGTCATTTTCACTAAACCTTTGGTAAAAAATGACAGGTTTTATTGGATTCGATTCTTGGTTGACAAAACCAAATATTTTCGAAGTTTTGTAATATATAAGACTAAACATCTACTCCTAACAACAGCAGTCGTCTTTAGAGACGTTGCCGGAACGATAAGTATTCCAGTTCATTTGCGACGAAAAGCCAGAAAAATATTTACTAAAGACCCCTGGAAACGTCGCTTTAAGATGTACTTAACTGTGAAATTCTGGAAAAAAAAGTTCATGGCGATGTCTATTCTGCGATGGTTCTGCTGGATAACCCGCTCTCTGACTAAAAGATTAAATACGGGAAACCCTATTGAAATTCTACTCTACTGCCAATGCCCTGCCATACAATATGCAGAGCACCTTAGACGGTTTGCAGAGGTCTTCAGCAATGACCCGCGGTTGCACTTCGTAGTTACGTTTGAATGGTATTTGAAAAAGACACCTGAGTCTTACAAGTGGATACGTAAGATTCTACCATACCCAGAAGTATCAAATGCGCGTGCTTATCTTCGGGAATGGGATATGATTGTTGCGGCTGACCATCCAATGCACCAATTGATGTTTAGCCCACGAAAATGTCCGACCCTTCAAATAGGACATGGTGGTACAAATAAATCCAAGCCCGGAGATTCAAACACCAGACCTTATGGGAAATACGCTTTGAAAAAGAGGACTTTATGCTCCCTGTTTAGCAAAAGACAGCCTTTGTATACACGTATGTTTGAGGCTGAGGAGGAAATCCGTGACCTGGCTGTCAGAGTGAATCCTTTACTAAAGGACCGTATCGTTGTTGTTGGAAATCTCGTGTACGATAGTATCCTCAACTCGGTAGAACTTCGAAAACAGTTCCGGCATGAACTTGGGATTAAAGATAATGAGATTGTCGTATTTGTAATGAGCACATGGAGAGATGAGTGTTTATTCAGGTCTATTGGAGATGCATTTCTGGAGGAATCGCGGAAGCTGTTAGGCAAGTACAGGTTTATTCTGAGTATCCACCCTAATGAGTATCGCCCACGCCCGTCAGGAGATCGTGTCTGGGGAGAATATCTCAGAACCCAGCAGCAGTATGGGTATATAATCCGAGAGCCTGAGAATGACTATGTACCATATCTTGTTGCATATCTTGTTGCCTCGGATATAGTCCTCTCCGATCATACCTGTTTGGTTGAATATGCAGCGCTTCTTCAGAGGCCGATTGTTTGTGTACCAGTAAATGACGAATATATTTGGAAAGGGTCGATTACATGGGAGATATTCCAATTTGCACCGAAAATCCATGATATGGCCGACCTTCATAAGGCTTTGCTGAAAGTGAAGGAAAACGATTACCCATGGGACAAACTAAGGCAACTGTCAAATACTATGAACCGGCATCCCGGCCAAGCGGTTAACCTAATCCGAAATGAAGTGTACACCATGTTGAAAATGCAACATACAAACCTGAAAAACCCAATTGATAATGCAATTTATAGTAATTGTTACAAAGATTTCACGGGTGAAATGTAAAAGAACATTCTATGAATAATTTTGTTAGCCAACAGATTGCCTCAGGACTTGTTTCAGTAATAATTCCCACGTATAACCGTGCAGACTGTGTCACCAAGTCAATTGACAGTGTCCTGTCGCAGACTTACAATGACTATGAAATAATTGTAGTTGATGATGGTTCAACTGATAACACCAGGCAAATTCTGCAATCATACGTGGATAAAGGTCTTATTCATTATATATACCAGGATAATGCAGGTTGTGCAGCAGCTCGGAATTCAGGGATCCGTGCTGCCAAGGGCCAGTGGATAGCATTTCTTGATTCCGATGATACGTGGCTGCCCGACAAGCTTGCTGAGCAGATGCAGTACCTATCGGAAACAGGCCTGGATGTGTGCTTCACAAATACCACTTTTGATCATGGAGAAGGTGTAGAAACCGAAACAAGTAATCCTGGACAATCCGACAGATGGATAGTAACGGATTCACTCGACTTAGTAACATCACCCAATGAGTTTCACAATACTTTACCGTCAATGGTTGTAAGGAGGTCTCTTCTGAAGAAAACAGGCTCCTTTGATGAGTGGGTAATCTGGGGTTCTGACACACGTTTTATCCTGAAGGTCTGTGCCGAACGGCCGATAGCCTACATCAACAGGAATTTAGTGATAGCCGACCGCACTAAGGCAAGAGCACGCTTAACAGCCGGCAGAGAAATGGATTCGGAAGCTGGCAGGTCATATCGTTTGATGAATGTTCTCACTTATGCCGAACTTTATTTTCGCTGCCGAAATCAAAAAAGACATGTTATCAAAAAAGTAAAACGCATTTTTGCAAACTACCTCTCTTCATTAGCTGTAAGCTGCTGTCTTGAAGGCGACAATTATAACGCAAGACGTTTTGCGAAGGATGGTTTGTATTTTGGCGGCGGCTGGCGAACATACAGGCGCTGCATTGCCGTATTGCTCTGTCCCTGGCTGCTAAGACGGCTTCGTGAAAACAGTTGATATTGATTCCTATAAGGTTCATAAATGAAAATAGACTTAGTTTTCATAACGTATAATCGTCTTGAATACACGAAACTCGCCTTGGCCTCGGTGCTTGCAGATCCGACCGAAGATTTTCGATTGACTATCTGGGACAATGCCTCGACTGATGGGACGGTTGAATACCTTAAAAACGAGGTTAGCGACCATAGAATCTCTGATATTGTTTTTTCAAAAGAGAATGTCGGCCAAATTGTTGCTGTGAATGAGATTTGGGGTAAGTCGAAAGCCGATTTACTTGGCAAGCTCGACAATGACTGCCTTATGACGCCCGGCTGGACTCGCATACTATCGCAGGCACACAGCGATATCGACAAACTCGGTGTAGTGGCCTGCTGGCACTATTTTCTTGAAGATTTCGACTACGAGCGGGCTAAGCATAAGATACAGACATCTGGAAA
>MHYD01000048.1:9050-24947 GCA_001824645.1 Planctomycetes bacterium RBG_13_46_10 | reverse complement strand
GCACCCCTGGACCTGCGGAACGGGACTTCTGCTCAAACGTGACACCTTCAAAAAATTTGGTCCTATTATAGGAAGAGGGACAACACAATATTGGCTGAGAATGGCATTGGCCGGATACATTAACGGTTACTACTACCCGCTGATCCACCAGGAACACATGGACGACCTTAAATCGAAGCACTGTTTGTTGAAAGACGATGAGAGCATCCGTAAATATGGTGATATAACCGTGGTGCTTCGCGAACATAATATAAAGACAATGAAGGACCGCTGGGACAGACGAAAATATATACTTCACAATCTGATGTGTGACCCTTGGGAGGCCAAGTATTACGTCGGCTGGCGTGGTAAGTTGCGCAGAATCAAAGGACATACCAGAGAACTCTTTCGAAAAACATCAATCTGAAATCTACATGTTAATTACAAACAATACCGTCAAAAAGGTCTGCCTGCTCGGTGCCAGTTTTAATACGGGCAATTTGGGCGTCAGCGCATTAGCTGAGTCCAGCATAAAAGTTATTCTCAATCGCTGGCCTGATGCTGAAATTGTTCTTCTTGGAAATGAATATAAACCTCATCAACAGATACTATCGATTGCCGGCAGGGAAATATGTGTGCAAATAATCCCTGTTAGGTTATGCAAAAATATATTTCTACCGTATCATTTTCTGTGGTTTTTACTTTACGGCCTGCTTGTGAAGATTTTACCGAATTCGCTTTACAAAGCGATTTTAACCAGACGTAATCCATATATAAAAACTTTGTATGAGGCGGACTTGGCCGTAGATATTACGGGCGGCGACAGCTTCAGTGACATCTACGGTTCGTGGTCTTTCCTATTACGGTCTTTGCCAAAGTTTCTGGTTCTGCTATACGGCAAAACGCTAATTATGCTGCCTCAAACATACGGACCTTTTAATAAGCGAGTAACAAAACTGCTGGCGAAACATGCTCTGAAGCACGCAGACCTTGTCTATTCAAGGGACATACCAAGTCTGGAGTGCATACGAGAATTACTTAACAATTGCACTGCTGAAAAGGTCAGATTCACACCCGATGTTGCGTTTGTTTTGGATCCTCGCAGACCGGACAACCAGGAGATATGCTCCATTGAAAAAATTAAGACCAACGGCACAACACTAATTGGTTTTAATGTCAGCGGTTTGTTATCCTGCTGCGGTAGTAACGAAGACAATGTATTTAACCTTGGGCTGGATTATACCACTCTGGTTGGTTCAATCATCGAATCGCTGATGAAACGCAATGATACGGCAATTTTATTGGTGCCACATGTAGCTGCTTTACAGAAGCCTGACAATATACTTTCTGAGAGGGCGCACAAGAAGGGATACAAGGAGCAATCCGATGTTGTTGCCTGTACGAAGGTATATGAACAGCTTTGTGCAAAGTATAAAGACCGGATTTATATTGTCAGGGGTCGTTACAACCACAATGAGACTAAATATATAATAGGTTTATGTGATTTCTTTATCGGCGCCAGGATGCATGCATGTATTGCGGCAATTTCCCAGGGCATACCGGCAGTTGGCCTGTCGTACAGCAAGAAATTCCGCGGCGTATTTGAATCGGTTGGAATTGGTGAGCTTGCTGTTGATTTGAGAGAGAAAGAAGAGAGCGAGGTTCTTGAGGCTATAGACAAAGCTTTCGAGAATCGAAAAAATGCGGCCAACCACCTGCGTAATACCATCCCCGCCGCACAGACAAGAATCCAAAATATGTTCGAAGATATGGATGAGCAAACTAACCTGAAACCATTGAATGTGATAAAAGTTAATCTAAAAAACAGATCTAACAAAAATCGAGAAACTATACAAACCATCGTAGATCATAAGATTTGTTGTGGCTGTGGTGCTTGTACGGTGATATGCCCGACATCATGTATAGACCTTGTATATGGAAAGCGATTCAACTATCCAAAAATCGATGCAGAGAGGTGCATACATTGTAGTAAATGTCTTAAGGTTTGTCCCAGCTCTTTTCTTCTGAAAGGCACTGACCCGGATTATCCCCATGAAGAACAAAAAAATTTAACTTGTTATCTGGCATACTCGCCCGATGATGACGTTCGTCTGGATGCTTCTTCCGGCGGTTTTATTACCGGTTTAATCCTACATTTAATGAAGAAAGGACAGGCCGATGGTGCCATCGTAACAAGATGCGAGGGAGAGGAACCATGGATTGCCAAGTCTTTTATTGCGACTACTCGTGAGGAATTGCTTAGCGCCAGAGCATCAAAATACGCCCCTGTCTCCAGTTGCGTGACACTAAAGAAGGCATTAGAAAAACCCGGGCGATATGTCTTTGTAGGCACTCCGTGCATGATAGAAGGGCTTAGGAGAATCCAAAACATCATACCCGAGATGAAGGAGAGAATTATATTAGCGATTGGCTTAGTTTGTGCAGGCGTGGCGTCAAGACAGAGCACCATTGCTTTTTTACAGCGTTATGCTGTAAGTCTTAAACAGGCTTATAAAATAGCCTATCGGGGTGGTGGTTGGCCGGGCTATTTCAAAGTATTTGACGCAAAAGGTCAAACTTTATTAAAGAAGCCGTTATTAGGGGGATCGCTTGACCTGGTAGTTCCCAGTGATCATTATCTACGCTGCTGGAACTGCCTTGACCATTGGGCAAGGTTTGCTGACATAGCGGTTTCCGATCCGTGGTGCGACGAAATGGTCGATAATGAAACAAAGGGCTGGTCGGGAATTATGGTCCGGACACAATCAGGACAATGGGCTGTTGATTCTTCCATTTACGATGGTGACATAATTGCAAAAAATGTATCTGTTGACCAAATGTATGGATACAATAAACATCTCACCATCACTTCAACGCATCCGCGACATACATGGATGGCGTTATATCAATTGATATTCTTTGGTCGATTCAAAGGTTTAAAGTCTGTGATTGGAAATGTAATTAGAAAGAAGGGAACAGGATTACTGACAACACTCCGCGCTCGCTTTGATAAAAACTATTATGAGAATGAAAGTGTCAGAAAAAAACTGCTTAAAATTAGACCTGGAGCCACGGAACACCTCAGAAAACGCAGTGAGATAGCACATAATAAATATTGAACTATTTAAAATACAGAACAAAAAAGTATACAAATTATATAGAGATAAATTATATGCAAGGCGTTACATTAACAATTGGTGTTTTCGGTTCGATATTAGTAATATTATTGCACCCTATTTACGCGTTGGCTGTGTATATCGCTGCTCTGGTATGGTATCCTAACTATCTTTGCGTCAGCATTGGTACCATAGATATATCGGTTGGCCGTCTTATTATTACAGTTTTACTTTTTCGTTGCCTATATGATGCCCGGCTTCGATCAAAATTTGTCTGGAACAGACTTGATACCTGGGTAGCAATAAGCATGGTGATTTATGTAGTGATGTTTTGTATTACGCGCCCATTACTACCGGCCATAGAAAACCGTGGAGGTTTCCTTATCGATACTTGGTTTACCTACATAGTGACCAGATTGATTCTTACTGACAGTAAAGATCTGATTAAATTTATTAAGGTAGTTGCTTTAATACTTATACCACTGGCTCTATTTGGCGTTATAGAAGCTGTTACACACTGGCAGCCTTTCCTGCCTCTAAAACGATTCCGACCATGGAAACCAGTTGTAATTGGAGAACGAGTTGAAATTGAAACAGGAATGATTGGTCGATGGGGATTCAGCCGGGCAACTGGTCCTTTCAGTCACTCAATCTTGTTTGGTCTTTGCTTTACAATGTTCCTACCACTAATCTGGGTCTTGAGACGCGAACGCGACCAATGGGGAAAATTAGCTTATCCATTCTCGGCAATTACTGTTATTGGAGCTCTAAGTAGTATGTCCAGTGGCCCATGGGTAACGGCCATGGCAGTTGGATTTCTCCTGATGATGGAACGATACAAACATTGGGTTAAGCAAGGATTGGTGGTACTGGCTGTCTTATGCGTATTAGCGGAGTTTGCCAGTAATAGACCCCTTTATCATGTTATAATATCACACGCCAATCCTGTGGGTGGAGCAGGCTGGCAGAGGGCGAAATTAATAGATTGTGCGATTGAAGATTTCGGAAAATGGTGGCTCAAAGGATATGGTGGACAAGACCCGGGCTGGGGGCGACGGACTGGAATGGGACATACCGACCTGAACAATGAATTTATTATGGCCGGTGTTGAATATGGGATATTAGGCTTGGCTGCGCTTTTGGCTGTTTACACCGCGGCTGTAAAAGCAACAATCCGCTCACACAAGTTATTTGCCAGTCCACAGTTGAAATCATGGGCATGGTCTATTGGCGTATCAATTATCGCTACTGCAATCGCGAGTTTCGGAGTCAGCTTTTTCGGAAACACGAAGATGATATTCTACTTAATTATAGGTATCGCCGGTTCTTTGAACAACCTGCAAAGAGAAATACTCGTTAACCAGACAGTTTCTTATCTGCATTTGAGTGAAATATCTAATTTGGAAAACCTTCAGGGTGTCAATGTATGATGGTTTATCATAAACAAACCTTTTGGATTTTGCTATTTGGCCGGACACTCATTTTCGTAAGCTGACTATCACTAACGTAACTAGATATTTTTGAGAACCAAAAGATTAAAAAACATAATGAAAGTTATGAAGTTTATCGTTAGCAAGCTGTATAGAACAGGTGCAATATTATGGCGGATCCGCAGGAAATGTAACAAAGTAATTATACATACCTTTCTACCTTTTATAGTTAAAAAGCAAAATTATGGTCTTGAGCTACAAAGATTAGGAACATATTATGGTGGTTGGACCATCCCGGCTAATCTTATAAATGAGCAATCAATCTGTTATTGCGTCGGTGTCGGTGTAGACGCGAGTTTTGATTTCGCTTTGTCCGATATATACAAGTGCAAAGTGTTCTCATTTGATCCGACGCCCAAGGCGATTGCATATATGGGACGAAAGCAACATGACCAGAACAGCTTGAAGTTTTTAACGATAGGATTATGGAGTGAAGACGCCGAGCTTCGTTTCTTTGCTCCAGCAAATCCAGCCGAAACACCTCACTCCGTTTTCGACCTACATGGAACCGGTAAATATTTTTTGGCCCAATGCCGTAAACTCTCTTCGATAATGTGTGAGTTGGGGCACGAGCTATGCTCAAAAGATTTGCTCTCTACAAATTATCACAGTACTTGCGGGATGCTGGTACCAAATTTAGTCGAGAACGAATAAATGGCACTTTAGCAGCAATTAAAATGATGAAATACCTGCTGGACACTCCGGTTGAGACTTTGAGCCAACGCTACCTGGAATTATGTCAAGAGGCGATACTTCTACATTGTAAGGATACATAAACTTTTAATTTTAAATTACTGAAATACACAAATGAACAAGAGAATAATAAGAATAATAAAAAGGATAAATTCAATAATAATTGAAATCAAGGGAATATCTCCCCCCAAGGAAATACCACAAGCTTTGTTAAATAGATACACAATGGATTGTAAAATTGAAGTTGTTAAATCATATTTTAATGATGTAGGTTTATCTTTCCTTCCTAGAATTAACACGATGCGCAAGATTAAGTCTTTTATTCGGAAAATAGAAAATAGGAAGGAAGACCATTATAAGGGAACTGATAAGTGTCTTTATAAAGCATTGGAAAAGTATTCTATCGAAGGAACTAATTGTGTAGTAATGGGTTCTGGATCTGCATTTTATGAAACGGTATGCCTATATTTTGGAGCAAAATTTGTAACTACAATTGAATATAACAAAATAATCTTCTTACATCCAAAGATGAAAACAATAACACCTGCAGAATATGATAAGAATCCGATACAATTTGATGTTGGTTTAACAATTTCCTCATTTGAGCATGATGGATTAGGAAGATATGGGGATCCGTTGAATCCTGAAGCCGATCTGCAAGCAATGCATAAAATGAAAAAAATAATTCGAAAGGGAGGTATTGTATTTCTGGCAGTACCTATTGGAAGAGACATACTATTTTGGAACGGGGGCAGAGAGTATGGCAAAATTCGACTTCCTTTACTGCTCAAAGATTGGGAAGTTTTAGACACTTTTGGATTTGACCCGAAGAGGTTAGATACCGGCAAAGGTGGTATCCGTCAGCCAATTTTTATTCTAAAAAATACATAAGTGCTGAATCATGAATTACAATAAAGAAAGTAATATAAAATGTCTAATTGTGAAAGCTAAGGGCGGTATGGGTAATCGTATGCTCTGCGCTGTCACCGGCATTCTTTATGGGCAGCTATCTGGGCGAAAAACTGTTGTCGATTGGCGCGATGGGGCATATTCCAATGATGGCTCTAATACGTTTTCTCGATTTTTCAATGTCCCATTTGTCTTTCCTGAAACGATTCTTCCTGAAAACGCTTCCGTCAGTCCCTCTATCTGGACAGGACAACTGCACAGGTCAATGAGTTCTATGATAAGTCAATACGACCCCAATAAACATAGCAGTATCTGGATCCACCGAAAATACTCGATAGACGTTCGCAAAATAGATTACGAGGAAGATATTGTTGTATTTTGGTATTACACACAGCGTATCCAGGCACTTAAAAAACATCTTCAGAATCCAGATTCTGGCTTTGCAGGTCTGGATACCGCAGGAGTAATTCGCAAAGTGCTCGTGGAACAGATGAAAGTTAGTGATGAGGTACGCCAACGTATTGATGATTTTAAATCTAAGGCGGGTTGGCCTGAAAAGGTTATTGGAGTTCACATTCGCCATACAGATATGAAGACCAATCTGGCTCATTACGAGTGTGCCTTGCGAAGATTTCTAAGACGAGAGCCGAAAGCGCACATTTTCCTCGCTACCGACAACAAACAAATCAGCCAAGAATATCAGGATCGATACAAAAACGTTTTCTCTACACCAAAGTGGTTTCCTGATGATGTGTCTCCCATGCATCATAATACCCAATGCCCAGACAAGGTGCTTAATGGAATAGAGGCGCTGGTTGATATGTATCTTCTGGCTGATTGCGACTACTTAATTTACCCCCGTGCATCCACCTTTTCATGGGTATCTCGATTGTTGTCAAATATACCAGAAGATAGGGTTATAA
Organism: Planctomycetes bacterium RBG_13_46_10; assembly: GCA_001824645.1. Classification (GTDB taxonomy): domain Bacteria; phylum Planctomycetota; class Phycisphaerae; order Sedimentisphaerales; family Anaerobacaceae; genus RBG-13-46-10. The sequence continues at coordinate 17,837 of MHYD01000048.1, read as the reverse complement.
ATACAGAACGTTTCAATCTGAAGGTTAATTTGAAACATTATATTCGTGAATTGGTGTCGTGACACATCACATAAAAGAAACCAGGTTGACCATAAGCTAATGCTAATGGAATTCGAAAATGGATGTATCAGTAGTAATTGTAAATTGGAACATACGAGACATCTTGCAATATTATTCGCAGTATGATGGAAAAGTAAATGCAGATTATTAATATTCAAGAAATTGCTATTGGCGACAAGACCACTTGACTTAATTACTGAGTTCATATAATTGTAATTGGGGTACGTATGAAAATCCTTGAGGTTAAAAAACTCCGAATCGACGAAATAAAGGTTATAAGATTTGCCCGTTTTTGTGATCACAGAGGTTATTTTACAGAGCATTATCGCAAAAACGATTTTTCGAATCATCCACAAATGGCCTTTATTAAAGATGTGGAATTCGTACAATGTAATGAAAGCTTCTCGAAAAAAGGAACTGTACGCGGCCTGCATTTTCAGTGGAACCCATTCATGGGAAAACTCGTCCGCACCCTCTCAGGGAGAATGGTGGACATAGTATTAGACATAAGACAAGGTTCCCCAACCTTTGGTAAAATTATACTTTACGATATGCCAACAGACCATAAGTCTGATTACCAAGAATGGATTTGGATTCCACCAGGATTCGCACATGGTAACTTTTTTGTAAAAGATACACTTATCGAATATTTCTGTTCAGGTGAATATAGCCCCGGCTGTGAGGCTGGTATATCGCCCTTGGCAACAGATATTGATTGGTCGTTGTGTGATAAAAAATTAAAAAAAATATTTGATAAGATTGCACCATTAACAAGTCTGATAACAGACAAAGATAAAAATGGATACTCAGTCACTCAATGGAAAAACGATGAGCGTTCCAATAACTTTATCTATGGAAAGCTATAACACTTTTTTCAAGGAGTTCGGATTTGGCGACGACAGGTAAATCAAGGATAATTTTCACCGGTGGTAGCGGTTTGCTTGGCTCTGAATTTAAAAAAATCAGGCCGGATATAGATTACCCATCTTCTAAGGAATTTGACGTCACTGACTATAATCAAATGAAAAAGTATGTACAGTCTCATGGATGTGATTTACTCATTCACGCTGCTGCGTTTACCTCTCCGCCAATGATTGATAAAGACCCCTTGCGAGCAGTTGAAGTGAATATCGCCGGCACAAGTAATGTCGTTAAACTTTGTATGGAATTTGGTATTCGGCTGATCTATATATCGACAGATTATGTCTTCAAAGGTGATAAAGGCAACTACGCCGAAGACGATCCTGTATTTCCGGTTAACAAGTATGCCTGGTCGAAAATGGGTGGCGAATGCGCCGTGCGAATGTACGACAAATCTTTAATTATTAGAACAACATTCGGACCAAACATTTTCCCATATCAAAAAGCTTTCGTTGACCAGTGGACAAGCAGAGAGAGCGTTTCAGTTATCGCCAAAAAAATAATTAAAGTAATAGATAAGAATATTACAGGAGTCATACATATCGGAGGCAAAAGAAAAACCGTATTTGAATATGCGATAAGTTTGGATCAAACAAAAAAAATCGGAGAATTATCAATAAAGGATGTTAGTTTTAGTGTTCCGACTGATACATCACTTAATTGTGATAAGTACGAGGAAACTATAAGCAAGCTATAATTTTATAAAGACGGGGTGATGAAAAAATGAAGATTTTAGTAGCAGGTGGTGCAGGATATATCGGTTCGGTATTGGTACCAGAGCTGATTGAGCGAGGCTACGATGTCGATGTGATTGACTTGTTATGGTTTGGCAACTACTTACCACCTACAAGCAAAGTGGTGCAAAAAGACCTCTTCAAATGCAATGAACAGGATATCAAACAATACGACCAAATCATATTTCTGGCTGGCTTGTCAAATGACCCAATGGCCGAATTTGATCCCTCCAAAAACTTTGTTTTTAACGCAGCCTTGCCGTCTTATGTTGCTTTTATAGCCAAACAGGTCGGTGTCAAAAGATTCATTTATGCATCATCCTGTTCGGTTTATGGCTACACAGTCAATGAGCTCTATGATGAAGATAGCCCTGTGACATGTGGATACCCTTATGGAATTTCTAAATTGCAAGGTGAAAGAGGTGTAATGCAGCTTCATGATAAGAATTTTTCCGTGATAGCTCTCAGGCAAGGCACTGTATGCGGTTATAGTCCAAGAATGAGAATGGACCTAATTGTAAATGCTATGTTTAAATCCGCTATGACCGGCAAGAAAATCACGGTTGATAATCCTTCTATTTGGCGGCCGATCCTTGATATCAGAGATGCCACAACAGCTTATCTAAGAGCTATTCAGGCAGACTCCTCACTTAGTGGTATCTATAACGTTGCCTCCGGTAATTATACAGTTGGACAGGTCGGTGATATGGTAAAGTATGAGATCGAAAAGCTGACGGGGGAAAAAATCACCATTACAATCAACAATAAACAGGATTTCCGCAATTACAAAGTGGCTGTAGATAGAGCAAAAACCTATCTTGGTTTTCAGTCACAATATGCTGTAGAAGACATAATAGATGATTTGTATCGCCATAAAGAATTGTTTGGTGATTATGAAAAAGACGAATATTATAACATTCGAGTATTCAGAAAATTAACCGGATAGCTTAATTCTCAACATTCTATAAAGCCAGGATACCAGCTTCACAAGCACTAAAACTTATTTTTTGAGCTAGATGAATACACAAACACAAATTTGTGAAATCAACGACTCGCCACAAAACGATAAGGAACGAAATATGGTGGATGTTTCTGTAATTGTTGTCGCATGGAATGTCAAAGAATTTGTTCGAAACTGCCTTAAATCTGTTTATGAACAAACAAACGGCATTACTTTTGAAGTCATCTATGTTGATAATGCTTCAAAAGATGGCACATGCGAAATGGTAGCACGGGATTTCCCTCAGGTTATAAAGATCAAGAACAACGAGAACAAAGGCTTCATTATGGCGAATAATCAGGGAATCGAAATAGCCAAAGGAAGGTATATCTTACTACTGAACTCAGATACCATTGTGCTGAATAATGCGATAGGCAAAACTGTCGAGTTTGCTGACAAACATCCAGAAGCCGCTGTTGTTGGCTGCAAAGTCTTCAATCCCAATCTCTCCTTGCAAAGAACATGTTTTAAGTACCCCTCGGTATTAAATATGTTTCTCTCTGCAACCTATCTATACAAGGTTTTTCCCAGAAGCAGACTTTTTGGCAGAGAACACATGACTTGGTGGGATTTCGACGATGTGAGGGAAGTGGATGTGGTTTGTGGATGTTTCTCATTAGTTCGCAGAAAAGCTATAGAGCAAGTCGGACTTATGGATCAGCAATACTTTGTATATGGTGACGATCCTGATTGGTGTTTTCGCTTTAGACAAAACGACTGGAAAATTATGTTTACACCAGATGCGGAGATTATTCATTACGGAGGCCAAACAACAAAAAAGGCAGCCGATAAGTTCAAACTACAACTCTTCGGAAGCAAGCTGATATTCATGAAAAAACACAGATCCAGGTCTGCCTTTGTTTTTGCATGTTTGTTAACCGCTATATTTATGCTACTGAGAGTTCCATATTGGATTACCGCCGCATTAGGAAGAAAAGACCGAAACAAAGCAATTCAGACGGCAAAGACCTATTTAAAAGGCGGGTTCTATTGTTTGACTAACTGGAAAAAGTTACTTCTTAACAAACAAGTTATCGAGCAGAAATTGTGACAAAACTGACAAACCAGCTTATGCAACTCTACAGAGTTCAGTAATGTGTATGGCAGCAAAAGAAACGATAGAAGTTATTTGTTTTGGCGGCGAGGATTGGTGGTATAAGAATCGTGGGCATATCGATATGCAATTGATGAAACGCTTCGCCCGATTAGGAACTACCCTTTATATCAACTCTATCGTTATGCAAAAGCCAACTCTTAAAAAATCTATCGGCGGGGGTAGAAGCTTCTCACAAAAATTGTTACGGAAAATGAAAAGTATATTCATGGGATTACAGCAGCCCATCGCAAATTTTTGGGTATACAGTCCTTTTTCTCTGCCGGTTCATCATGTTAATTACCTGAAAGCAGTGAATGAAATCCTCTTACGTTCTCAGTTATTGGCTATAATGCGTAAATTGAAGCTACATAATCCTTTAGTTTGGGTTGCTTGTCCTGCTGCCTGTGAGATTGCAATCCAAATGAAAAAGAGTCATCTTGTTTACCAACGGACCGACAGATTTGAAGAGTATCCCAACGTTGATAGCGAAACAATTCGGCAGTATGACCAGAAGTTAAAAGCCAACGCTGACATGACAATATTCGTAAACAAAAAATTGTATTCCGAGGAAGCCAACCAGTGCAAAAAAGCTCTTTACCTTGACCACGGCGTTGATTATGAACTATTTACGACGGCCGCACAGAACTCACATCAACCCAATGAAATGATAGGGATACCAAAACCCATTATTGGCTTTTTCGGAGCAATTGATGAACATACATCAGATATACCATTTATAGAGAAAGTAATTGAGTTACTGCCAGAAATGTCATTCGTGTTTTTAGGGGAAGCTTCTTCTAATGTAAATGGTTTACAGAAGAGAAAAAATGTGTGGTTGTTAGGGAAAAAACCTTACGAGCAAATTCCCCACTATGGCAAGTGTTTCGACGTTTCGATTATGCCCTGGCGGCAGAACCGCTGGATCGAGGCATGTAATCCAATAAAGTTGAAAGAGTATCTTGCTCTTGGAAAACCAGTAGTAAGCACTCCTTTTCCAGAATTACAAAAATATACTGATGTGATTTATCAGGCAAAGACGCCGAATGAATTTGCCGAATGCATAGAGAAAGCTTTATCAGAAGATAATCCCGAACGAATAGCTGCACGAAAGGAAAAGGTTCAGATGTCAACGTGGGATAGCAAGGCAGAATTAGTTCTCCAAACTCTTTTTGAGAAAAATCGAAATCATAACTAATGAGCAGGCACAGAGAAAATTTGCGGATTTGTTTGGCTGCTTCGGCAGGTGGACATTTGAGCCAATTGCTGAGACTTTCACATAGCTGGAAGGATTACGAGGTTTTTTGGATTACGACAACAACTGTCGTAGCAGAAAAACTTTGTGCGTTCGGCAGAGTCTATACCGTCGGAGAAAGCAACCGCCAACATTTAATAAAAGTAATTAAAGCATTACTGCGTTGCACCAAGATTATTTTCACAGAAAAGCCGGATATTGTGATAAGTACCGGTGCTGCCGTTGGCTGTGTAACTTGTTTTTTGGGTAAAATCCTCGGTGCAAAAATAATATGGATAGATAGTATCACCAATGTAGAGCAAATATCTCTTTCTGGAAAAATGGTTCGATATATTGCAGATTTATTCCTGGTTCAATGGCCTGAACTTGCTGAGAAGTATCACAATGTTAATTACGAGGGCACAGTAATATGATCTTTCTTACTGTTGGGACACAATTCCCATTCGATCGTCTTGTGCGAACAGTAGATGAAGTATGCGAAAACGGCTTCAGAGAAGAAATATTTGCCCAAATAGGTGACACTTCCTACAAGCCACGCAACTTTAAATCAGTTGCATCCCTTTCGAAGAATATGTTTGATGAATATATGAAAGATGCCTCTAGCGTAATTAGCCATGCCGGAATGGGTGTGATAACGATGGCTTTAGATAATAAAAAACCTTTGCTTGTCATACCCCGGTTGAAAAAATATGGTGAGGTCGTCAATAACCATCAAGTAGCTATCGCAAGAAAATTTGAGAAACTCGGCCATATACTGTCTGCATACAACGTGGAGGAACTACCCGGCAAACTTCAGCAGCTAAAAACATTTGTCCCGAAAATAAGAGAAAATCAGGCACAAGCTGTCGCCAACCGCATTGCAAGATTTTTACAATCGCTAACAAATGAGCCTGTTCGATAAATTATCGTGTATAAACCAACCAACTAAACTTATAACTAACATTCGATGATGAACATGCCAAAGGAGAAACTAATCCAAGTTATAATACTTGCAGGCGATCATAGCTTTGCCGGTTGTCGGGCAACTCCATATTTACCGACAGCTTTATGGCCAGTGGCAAACAAAACCGCCCTCGAACGTTTATTGGTTCATTTAGCCGATCAAGGCATAAAGCATGTCACGATCTGCTCTAATGGTGCTGATTCATTACTTAGGCGAACAATACATTTTGAAAATCATCCAAAGCTGAGTTTTTTGAGCCAAGATTTACCGATAGGTACTGCGGGGTGCCTTCGAGATTCTGTCGATAACGTAACAAACACATTATATCTGGTATTCCCTGCCAATATAATATCTCCTCCGAAAATCGATGAGTTGATAAAGGCTCATAATGAAGGAGGCTCCGATTTGACCTTGATGTTTAATCCAAAGCCCGATGATAACGGATTAATGGGAGAACCGGCAGATATATATATATGTAATCCCAGCGTCATCGAATACATCCCCAAAACCGGTTATTTTGATATCAAAGAAGGCTTAATTCCTGAAATGCTTCGTGCAGGGAAAACAATCCATGCAGCCGTTTTACAAAATCACGCTGGCAACTTTCGCAACAGGGAAGGATATTTAAATGCAATCGCTAATTATCTTGAAAACCTGCCAGAATCCACAATACCTCTAAAACATTATAATCAGTGCAACTTGCAAAACGTATGGGCTACAACCGGCACTAAGATAAAACAGGGCGCACATATCACTGGTCCGACTGTTCTTATGGAGGGAGTCTATGTTTCAAAAGGTGCAGTGATAATAGGTCCGACCATAATAGGACGAAACGTTCATATTAGTGAAAATAGTACAATAATAAATAGTGTCCTCTGGGATAATGCACAAATAGGATCGAAATGCACAATTCAACAATGCATCGTTGATTACAGTGCAAGGGTACCAAGCAACTTCTATATAGAAGAACAGTCAGTACCATTTAAACCAGCATCGGTACTTAACTCTGTTAGAAGCATATTGGAATCTCTTAAAGGTAACACAAACAAAATATATTGTATGTTACAAGCCCATTTCAGCAAAATAAACAAAACACTATCGGAGTGGATAAAGTTGGAAAAGATAAAGATTGCACCCTCTTTAGCACTTATTTTTGTTTGCTTAGCTTTTTTGTGGTCTTATTGGCCGGGTCTAAAAGACCTCTGGAATATATGGCAAAGAAGTGACGAATACTCCAGCGGTCTTTTAGTCCCTTTCATTGCTGCTTATATCTTGATAGCCAGACGTCATGATATCATAAAGCAACCTATAAAACCGGCTGTCTTTTGGGGTTTATCTGCTTTAATCCTGGCACAGGCAATCAGGTTCTTTGGGCTGTTTTTTATGTATCGTTCAGCGATAAGATTATCCATTGTTCTAAGCATCGCTGCAGTTGTTTTGCTTTTGTTTGGCTGGCAGATTTTCCGAAAGGCAATTACAACATTGCTGTTATTATGCTTAATGCTACCCTGGCCAAACCGGATTCAGACTGCAGTAACATTACCAATGCAACGCTGGGCGACTTCGTCAGCCGTCTTCTGTCTGGAAATGCTTGGTTACGAGGTCTTACAGGAAGGTAATCTTATCCATGTCGGCAGTGCCACCGTGGCAGTTGCTGAGGCATGTAACGGCCTGAGAATGGTCACTGCCTTTTTTGTAATTAGCGGTATGGTCGTGCTGTTAGTCAAGCGAGCCTGGTGGGAAAAGCTTATTATCTTGTTATCAAGCCTGCCGATAGCTCTATTGTGTAACACAATACGGTTAACAATCACAGCAATTATTTTTACAATCCTTAGTGGTGAATATTGGGAAAAGATTTTCCATGACTTTGGCGGTTATGCGATGATGCCTTTGGCCCTTGTAATAATAGTCACCGAGTTATGGCTTTTAACAAAACTTACAACACTTCCAACAGAACAACACATAATAATAATAGAACGGCAAAATGGATAATGTATCCATAAATGTAAAAAAACGTTTTGTAGCTTTATCGAATATGTCCTTCATATAAAGGAGAAAAAAAATGAACAACTTAGAAAAATATGCTGACCGTTTATTGGAGCAGAAGCTTGTAAATACTGGAACCCCGCCGGAGTTTAATGGCCAGGGCTCACCCGACTTAATCAAAGGCATATTACATCGCTGGTATATTTTGTTATTGGGTTTCTCTATAATGTGCGCAATCGGACTGCCCGCTATATGGCTCTCAATCAAACCCCAATATACCGTAACTGGCGCATTGAGATTTAGCCCTGTTCTAATGAACATTCTAACCGGCGAACAAAACTCAGCACAAATATCCATGTTAACCGAGGCAGAGTTAATCACCAGCGAGCGTGTTATACAAAGAGTGGCAGACAATTTGGCGAACAGAAACCTTTCCTTCTTTGAAGCTGAATCAACCGATTTAGCAGGAAAGATGAAACAAAAATTAACAGGAGATAACACTAAGCTTGACGCAGTGACCAAATTAAAACGAGCAATTTCCTCCGGAGTTATTAGTGCCAAGGCGGTTCGTAACACCGAGCTTTTGAAACTAACGATGGTTAGTAAAAAATCTGAAGAGGCTCAACAGATTATCAATGCTTTTATAAACGCTTATATGGCTGTTGAAGTTTCAAGCTCTTCCGAGGAGCAAGATCGCAAATTAAATCTTCTGGACGCAGAGCGGAAATTGCTGGAAGATAAATTGCGAAGCACGAACGATTCAATCCGGCAATTAGGAACAGAATATGGAAGCAT
>MHYD01000048.1:6026-9043 GCA_001824645.1 Planctomycetes bacterium RBG_13_46_10 | reverse complement strand
ATTGATCGCCAGGATATGAAACTAAGACGTGTCACTGCCCTGCAATCTACACTCACTGCTGTCGAGGCACGCAGAATCAGCCTCGAGGCGCAGGTACAGTTCCTCGAGCAAATCAAAGAACAGTCTATTACACCGGAAGATATGCTCAGAATACGCAACGAGAATATCAATTCAGATCCTATGGTCCAGGAACTAACCCGTAACATCGTATCGCTTGAGCGGGATCTAATTACAGCCAAACAGATGTTTGCGGCCAGCAATCCTATCATTAAACAAAAACAAGACCTTTTGGAAGCATTTCGGTCTCGCATAGAAGAACAACGCCAAAAGGCTTCTGAAGATTTCAACAACGTAGCATCTGAAGAAATCGCCAAAGTCAACAAAGAAAAAACGCTTAATCTCAAAACGGAACTGGAACAAACCAAAGTGCATGAAAAACATTTACGCGAGGTTCTGGCGCAAGAAGATACCCAGGTGATTGAAATTGGCCGCAGGCAATTGAATATTGAAGACTTACAGTTTCAACAAAATTTAGACCAAGAAACATACGATACGGTACGCCGACGAATAAGAGATTTGGAGTTGGAACGAAAGCGTCCAGCAAGGGTTTCTGTCGCATATAATGCAGATATTAGTGGAATCCAAGATAAACGGGCAAAATATTCAGCAGCACTTTTATTTGGCGCGCTATTCTGCGGTATGGGATTAGCCTTTCTAAAAGATAAAACCGACCAAAGACTACGGACACCCGATGATATAACCAAACGCATTCATATCCCGGTAATTGGTACTACTACAAGCTTACACAACATTAAGCCGGCCCTTATTCCAGACCAGATAGCAGGGGAATATCAAACTATTCGCGCCAATATGGGGCTGCTTAGCAAAAACGAAATGCCCAAGATTTTGGTTATCACAAGTCCATGGATGCGAGAGGGCAAGACCACCCTTTCCATTAATTTGGCAACAAGTTTGGCTAAATCCGGCAAAAAGGTTTTACTAATAGATGGTGACCTTAGAAAACCAGATATTGCATATTTACTGAATCTTCCCAAAAGCACAAAGGGCCTAAAAGACGTTCTTTTGGGAACAGAATTTGAACAGGCTGTTAGTTCCATACGTTCAACAGGTCTTAATGTATTGGCAATGCATTCATGTCATAGAGTCGATGCTTACGAATTAGTAGCTTCGCCTGAGACAGCGAATATAATTAATAAACTTAGCCCGAAATATGATTATATAATCATCGATTCTCCTCCCGTACTTCTTTTCCCCGACGCCTTAATGTGGGCCAAGATCGCGGGATCTGTCATGCTAACCAGCTTCGCCGGTCAAACCACTACACAAGACCTGAGAGAGGCGAATCAGCGTCTAACGCAGATCAATGTAAAAGTACTCGGTACTGTACTTGGTAATGTCCAGGCCCAATATAGTTTCCATCGATATGATCGATACTACCAAAATCCCTCATCAAGAAAAACAGCAGAACAAGCTAAAATACAATTATTACTCCCTGATACGGCCGTGAATGAGACAGATAAAAATTAGAATGCGCGAGAATCAAAAAAGATAAAAAACAGAGTGGATAACAGCAGATTTATAAACTATTTCTTCGTTTCTTTGTCACTATAAATGAAACTAATCATTATTCCCAGAAACAAAAACATAACAAACAGCAGGAACAGTCTGCTTAGTTTCGCCTATTCAAACGAGCTTATCGCTGGTCTTGTTTTTAAGGATTTGGGCACGGGACTTTCGCAAAGGAGAATTTCAGATATAATTTGGGGTAACAATGAGAAAGTTGCCTGTGCTATTCCCGAAGAATGGAGACATGAGAATCCTGCAGCTATGCCGGAATTAATACTCTATAAGGAAAATATACACATTAACTCCAGCTCGCAACGAATAACCAAACAAAATAAATGGTCTATCTTTAAAAATGGGCGATTTTCCACAAAAATTAACATAAAGCTGCTTAATAAAATTCTGGCTGATACTCATGCTGATGTTTTAGCTGTAAGTGCCGAGCCTCAGCTGCTGGCATACCGTGAAAAAGTGCGATTAACACCTGAGACTAAAATAGCAGGTTTCCAACGTTACTACTCTGATTGTATTGTACCTGCGCCTTTCCCCACAGACTGGCCTCACTTTGTTTTTATCAGAACTGAAGTATTAGAACAAATTTTAGAAGACCATACTTTACCAGGACAATTTTCCACCTTCGTGCAAAGATGCCGCTCGGCTTCGCTGAGGCTGCAGGCAATTAACATAGCCGGAGCAGCATTAGACCTGGAAACGGAAAACGGGCTGTTGAATTTTTGCAGGGTCCAGCTCTCAAAAATTCGATCCACCCTGCACAAGGATGCAACTCAAAATTCAAGTACAATATGCCCAAATTCAAGACTTATCGGGAAAGTACTATTTGGCAAAAATGTTTACGTTGGTCCAAATACTATTGTTATTGGCCCAACCATTATAGGCAATAACGCCAGACTCGAAAAAGGTACAGTTGTAAATTCATCGATAATCGGTCCGAATGTTCGTATTTCCGAGAATCAAGATGTAAACAATAGCATTATAAAAGAACCACAATGCGATGGGAAATACATAAAGAGGTCTGCAAGAAATTTTTCAAGACAAATTGCCTACTTGAAACTCAATTCAAATGACCGAAAATACATAAATGAAAGTTTCCGAATTTGGCCGAGATTATCTTACGCAGGCAGTCTCAAGCGAATTGTCGATTGTTTAGCTGCCGCAATAGTTTTGATTTTATTTCTTCCTTTAATGCCGCTAATTGCTCTGGCTATAAAATTAAATTCGCATGGACCCGTCTTCTTCAGGGACAAACGCCAGGGACTACACGGCAGAGAATTTAATTGCCTAAAATTCAGGAGCATGACTGTTGGAGCCGAGAGCATGCAGGATAAGCTAAGAGCTATCAGTGAAGTTGACGGGCCACAATTCAAATTGGCTGATGACCCGCGAATCACCGCTGTCGGCAGATTCTTGAGAAA
>MHYD01000048.1:4676-6017 GCA_001824645.1 Planctomycetes bacterium RBG_13_46_10 | reverse complement strand
CGATGAAATACCTCAATTCTTTAATGTTTTACTTGGACAAATGAGTGTTATTGGCCCAAGGCCCTCTCCGGAATCGGAAAATACCTTATGTCCATTTTGGCGTGACGCAAGACTATCGGTTCGGCCGGGAATAACGGGGCTATGGCAAATTTGCAGAACTCGAATCGCAGGAAAAGACTTTCAGGAATGGATACATTACGACATCGAGTATGTCAAAAACCTGTCATTAAAGATGGATTTATGGATATGTTGGCAAACAATTAAGAAGCTCGTTAAAGACTTTGTCAGCCAATTCTAAACAATAAAAATATGTAAGAAAGGTCACTATAAATGGCAAAGAGATATTTTAACTGGAAACTGGCAATTGTTTTGGTAATAGGCTTTGCTGTCTTAGGAACTACAGCCATGGTGTTACGTAAATGGCAGAGGAGTCACAGAGCAGAGTTGAGTCTGGCAGCCGGTAATAAAGCATACAACGAGCAAAGGTGGGCAGAGGCAGCGAAAAATCTTAGTCGCTATCTATCAGTTAATCAAGATGATGCACCGACTCTGCTCAAATACGCTGAAGCCCAGCTTAACATCAGACCTCTTAAACGCGGTACCATTGACAAGGCAATGCAAGCCTACCGAATAGTTTTGAGGGTAGACCCAAACAACACTGAGGCAGCTAAGCAGCTTACTGAAATGTACTTAGGTATGGGCACGCCCGGTGAAGCTGAATTAATTGCCCGTAGATATCTTGATACAAATAAAAACCATGAGATTCGCAGGTTTTTGGCTTTAGCATTTGCCGGACAACGAAAATACAGTGAAGCTGCGGCAGAATTAAAGGCTATTATACAAGAACATCCTGAGCAAATATTAGCGTACGAGACATTAGCTCAACTCACAGAGCAACGGCCAAGAGACTTTTTAGAACCGGCATCGCATTGGTATGACATGTCTTTAAAAAATAATCAATCCTCAGCATTGGCTTACATAATCCGGGCCGGTTTTTACCTTAGAAATAACGACAGAACAAAAGCTTTGGCTGATTTAGAGCAAGCAGAAAAGCAAGATATATCTGATACTACTGTACGGCTGCGTCTTGCACAGGAATTTATCAATGCTGATGACCTGGATAAGGCAGAAGAATACCTGACGATTATGCAGGAGGCTACGCCGACAGAGGCAAGTCTTTGGCGAACGTGGGCACAGTTGGCGCTAAAATCGCAATCCAAGGAAAAAATGGCAAGCGTAGCTGAAAACGGACTGAAAAAGCTTTCTTCTCAACCCTGGGATTTTCTGCCAATGGCCACGGAACTGTTACTCCGCGCCGGGCAGTTCGACCAGGCAAACGAC
>MHYD01000048.1:4500-4570 GCA_001824645.1 Planctomycetes bacterium RBG_13_46_10 | reverse complement strand
GCGACAACCGCGATGCAACTTGCACCGGATAACATAGAAGCTGTTTTGGCATATTTACAGGCTCGGATAC
>MHYD01000048.1:0-4471 GCA_001824645.1 Planctomycetes bacterium RBG_13_46_10 | reverse complement strand
GAGAAAGAAAATCTTCAAATTTGGCAGGACATAGAAAAGCAATTAGACGCTCTTGAAAAAGCCGCTGAAGGTATTTTAGATGTCAAGATTTTACAGTTCCAGGTCGCATTGCAACAAAGCAATTTTACAAAAGCCGAGGAGTTGACAAAAGATTTAAAAATTAACTATCCCTCGCAAGTAAGGGCTGCCCTTGCCGAAGCTGACTTGTTTACAGCTCAGAATAAAGAAGATGAAGCGATATCCTCGCTAAATAAAACTATAGAGGAATTCCCAGAGGTTGTTGAGCCGGTAATATACCTTGCGATGTTATATTCGAGGGGAGGTGCTCATAATGAAGCTGAATCCACTATCAAAAAAGCGTTGGAACGTATTAACCAACCTATTGTGCAACGCGATTTATGCCTGCAGCTTGCAGACTTATATACCCAATGGGGACAGAGAGATAATGCGTATCAACTCCTCAATGAATTTGTAAAAAAATTACCCAGCGACATTCTTATCAAACGCCGATTTTTAGCATGTGAGCAAGTAAGCAAAAATACTCAACAAGCTCAACAACTCGTTAATAATATTAAATCCCTTGAGGGCGAGAACGGCTGGCAGTGGCGATATGAGCAGGCTAAAGCCTGGTTTGCAGGTGACAATTTCAAAACATATTATCCCCAAATTGTATCGCTTTTGCATGAAAATGTGCTTGCCAATTCTGACGATCAAAGCAGCCGTATGCTGCTTGCAGCAGCATATGAGCGTAATGGCGAACTAAAACTGGCAATCTCGACATACCGGGAGGCCCTAAGTAAATCTCCGAATGATATTCGTGTAATAATACCCGCGATTGCAGTACTGTATAAAGCAAGACAATTTGAAGAAGCAGAGGACATTCTTAGCCAGGCATCTCGTCGGAATCTCTACCATCCCGATCTTCAAAAACTACAGTTGCAAAGTTATCTCAGACGCGGCGAACTAAGCTCCGCCTCTGATGTTCTTGGAGATTTGTTAAAAAACGACCCTAATAACCAAACTATCTATCTATCGCTTGCATCTCTTAAAATACAGCAAGGCGAATTTGATTCGGCCGCCGAACTGTTAGACAAACTGAAAGTGCAAGACCCCAACTCAATAGCAGTGGTATATGCACAAATCCAGCTAAATATTCGTCAGAATAAACCTGAAGAAGCAATAAAGCTTTGTGATGAAATGGTAGATAAGTTTGACAATGCATCAGCTTATATTATTCGTGCCAGAACCTATTCTGCGTTGCGGCAAAACGACAAAGCGATGGAAAACATCGAGCGTGCGGTCTCTACCGAACCTAATAATATTGGTGTATGGATTACAAAAAGTGACTTTCATATTTCCATAGGTCGGTTAGACGATGCTATTTCATCGATAGAGCAGGCCTTATCATTGGACCCTAATAGTCTTTTAGCCCGGAAACGTGCTATTTCGTTATTCTTAGCGTCAGCCAATCCAGACAGAAGGAGTCAGGGAATGAACATCCTTGACCAATCTTTGCAATCGAATCCTGATGATGTTGAGCTAAGACTTTTCAAAGCGCGAATAGCTCTTGCCGAGGGGACAGCGCCAGGAATTGAAGAGGCACAAACGATTCTCGAAAAGATAACACAGGACCAGCCGAATATAAGTCAGGCATGGATTTTGCTTAGCGACATATTGCTTAGGCAGGGACAGACCGGAAGATATGTAGACACTATTCTGCGCGGCCTTGTTCATAATCCCAACGATAGAGCACTGATACTGCTCAAAGCTAATGCCGAAGCAGCAAGGTCACCCGCACTGGCCATTCCAACTCTTAAGCTGCTGTTCGAGCAAAATCCAAATGATATTGGTGTTATCTTGCAGCTGGCGAACACATACATTGATGCAGATGAGCCTAAAAAGGCCGTTGCACTTCTGGAAAATGAATCTCCAAAATGGAAAAATCCTGCCCAGCAGAAGAGAGCTGACATCGTCATGGCCGTGGCGCTGTACCACGCCGGCAGCAAGGAAGACGCACAAAAGAAATTCGACGCTCTACTCGAATCCGAACCAAACAACCCAGGTCCATTGCTGGCACAGGTTAGTCTGCTTAAAAGTGACAAGCTCTGGGAAAAGTTAAAAGAGCTAATCGTTAATTGGTGTCAGAATCATACAGATACTAACCTCCCTGTCGCTATTGCAAATGATCTGGCCGCCATCGAGGACGGCCAGGCAAAACAGATAGCTGAATATTTACTCAGGATGGTATTAGAGCGAGAACCCAAGAGTCTGCAGGCTATGAGCTCTCTCGCCATGCTGCTGCAGATGACCGAGAAAGCCGAGGAATCGGCAAGGCTTTACCAGGAAATAGTCCAGCTTCAACCCAATAATGTAATTGCTATGAATAATCTTGCCTGGATAATGTGTGAAGAGCAGGGTAAATGCAAAGAAGCGCTCAAGATTGCCCAAAAAGGCCTGGAATTAGCACCTAATTATATCGACCTGCTCGACACACGTGGTGTTATATATCATAGACTCGCCGAATTCAATAAAGCAATTGAGAGCTTCGATGCAGCTATCAAGCTCTATCCAAGTCAAAATCCAGCAGCGGTTGCTTCTCGTTTTCATCTGGGGCGTTCTTTAGCTGCACAGGACAAAAGAGACAAAGCTATTGTCGAACTGCAGCAAGCCATAGAATTACACAATCGAATTGGAGGACTGTCACAAGCAGATATCATTGAAGCACGGCATCTGCTCGAAAAACTCCAGGCAAATAAATAATCATGAACCAATTTCCGGACAGGCCAGCAAAAAACAGTGAGAATGAGCCTTCGGTGCCACTTCGGTCAAATATTATACTACTTGACCTGAAGCAGTGGGCATACGTTCAAAAATGCTACAACCTAACCCCCCAAGAGGCCAGGATAGCAGAGCTTATTTGTCAGGGCATTAGAAACGGCAGCATAGCTAAGGCTCTTCGAATAAAGCCTGGTACCGTCAAAACTCACACTCGGAACATCTATCGAAAGCTTCGAGTCTCAAACAAAATTGCCATGCTTCTAAGATTTATAGCTGCATCCAGAGATCTAACTACCGATTAATCGAATATTATAAATTCATGTTGAAACCACAAATTAAATATTCAGCATTGCGCTCAATGTAGGATTATTTTTCCCCCATAATACAGGCTAAGACCATGCATACCACTTTAGGAGTAGTCTCAAAGTGGTATTTTTCATAAATCAGACAGGTCTTGTATGTTTTTTAGGGACAATTTTCTAATATAACCGGCTATACAGATAATTACTTAATTTTCTGTTTTCCCCGCATTTTTATTGACATAGGATACGCAAATATAGTATCATAAAAACTGATATTTTAGCCTCAAAGGAGGAGGCTTATACCATAATTCATTCTTTTTTTACAAGGTAAGAGTGAAGGTGAAGCCTTAAGAGTAAGTACAAAGGTCTATTTGTTTTATATAGACCAGTTATTCTCTTGGGAGATGGAGGAGTGGTGACAAGCAGAAATACCACATTGCTTATTATGCTAATGTCACTTATGACAGTAGCTATCGCTGATGCTGCGCCTACAATAAACAATACAAATCATAAACTTGCAGCACAATCAGTATCACCAGCTTACCCCACAGATAATTCCTCTGTTGAAAAAGTTGAGCTCTTTAATGGCACAAGTAATTCGGCTTTGGCGGATATTGCTGCCGAGCTACTAAAGCCTCCGGCCGATTTTACAAATCCTCCGGCTTTGCCTGCAGGGACAAAGCCACTGCCTGCTGTGCCGGCTGCCCTTTTCATGGGCCTGACCGGATTTATGTGCGTGACACTTGTCAGAGACCACAAGGTCTGGCTGGCGGTATTGACCGGCTTGTTATGGGCAGGCCAGGCTGGTTTTACTGCTCTGCCGCAGGCAGCATCGTACTTGGTTAGCAGGAACTATCTCAATCAACATTCGCAGCAGCAGAATTATTATATAACTGTTCAGAAACAAGCTCGCTTACGCAGCGATTTTAAAGGCACTGAATACATAAGCCTGCTTCATTATCTGGAAGGCATACCAACAAAAATACGAAACACGAAACACGACATACGTTATACCATACTTATCCCGCGCATAGTCGAGGGACACGCGCTAAACATAGTATCTCCATACCTAATCCAGACACTAAACTGCCTGGCTTTTCAAGTCAGGCGGTTTTATTGTTTTTCACCAGCATTTATCTTCGAAGCCATACCACGCGGCCCGCCTAAACTCATCTTGAGTTAGCCCTTTAAAAAGGGCCGAGTTAAGTGAGGAAACGGTATAAATTTTATTCCATTTATTATTCATATTACAGGAGAAAATAAACATGATTAAAAAAGGATTATTAGCTTTAATAGTGTGTGCCTTAATGTGCACGCTTGCATCAGCTACGCCAAGTATATATTTCAGCACGATGACCGGTAACAATTCATGGACCCTTTCGAAACCTGGC
>MHYD01000047.1:41871-42497 GCA_001824645.1 Planctomycetes bacterium RBG_13_46_10 | reverse complement strand
CATTGGCCTGGTTGGAAAGATTACCAATGTTAATGCCGAGCTGCTGAAAACGCTCTGCAGCTCCGGAACTATACCGGTCATTGCTTCTGTGGCAATAGATAAGGCCGGCGGTAAGCTGAATGTCAACGCCGATAGCGCTGCGGGCAAGGTTGCCGCTGCGGTTACCGCTGAAAAGCTGGTTATGGTAAGTGACACGCACGGCATACGGACCAATATTGATGACCCGGATAGCTGGGTCTCCAGCCTGAATGAACAGCAGATTAAAGATATGATTGAAGCCGGCATAATCACCGATGCAATGTTACCAAAAGTCGAGGCATGTCTGACAGCGCTGGATGGTGGTGTTAAAAAGGCGCATATTATCGATGGACGATTCGAGCACTCGTTGTTTTTGGAGATTTATACTGCTAAAGGCGTCGGCACAGAAATCGTCAGGTAATAAAAATATTTTATAATCCGGATTACAAGTCCCGAAATAAGAGATACTAAAAATGAAGACACAAGAGATAATTGAATTATTTAATAAATATGTTATCGCCAACTACGGCCGGCTGCCGCGTGC
Source organism: Planctomycetes bacterium RBG_13_46_10 (assembly GCA_001824645.1). GTDB lineage: Bacteria > Planctomycetota > Phycisphaerae > Sedimentisphaerales > Anaerobacaceae > RBG-13-46-10. The sequence continues at coordinate 41,935 of MHYD01000047.1, read as the reverse complement.
AATAGTTAAGGGGCAGGGCTGTTATATGTATGACGCCGACGGCAATAAAATACTCGATATGTTC
>MHYD01000047.1:41493-41797 GCA_001824645.1 Planctomycetes bacterium RBG_13_46_10 | reverse complement strand
GTTACTGCACGTTGATAATACTTTTTACTCCGAGCCGCAGGGCAAATTGGCAAAGCTCCTGAGTGAGCGCGCTTTCGGCGGTAAGTGCTTCTTTTGTAATAGTGGCGCAGAGGCCAATGAAGCAGCAATGAAATTGGCACGTTTGTACACCCCAAAGGAGAAGTATAAATTTATAACTGCTGAGGGCAGCTTCCACGGCCGAACTTTCGCGACTCTCACTGCAACTGCTCAGCCGAAATATCACGAAGGTTTCCTGCCGCTGCTGCCGGGCTTTATTTATGTCCCATTCAATGATATTGATGCT
>MHYD01000047.1:40507-41475 GCA_001824645.1 Planctomycetes bacterium RBG_13_46_10 | reverse complement strand
GACGAGGTGGCTGCTGTTTTAATTGAGCCGATTCAGGGTGAAGGCGGAATCAATTTGGCCACTAAGGAATATATGCAGGCGATACGTCGGCTCTGCGATGAAAAAGGTGCACTTATGATTGTAGATGAGGTCACCACCGGCATCGGCAGAACCGGTAAATGGTTCGCCTACCAACATTTTGATATTGAGCCGGATATTATGACAATGGCCAAGGCCCTCGGCGGCGGCATGGCGATAGGAGCGATGATGGCTAAGGAAGAAATAGCTGCGTCACTTGTCCCCGGCAAGCACGCCACGACCTTTGGCGGCAATGCAATTGGTTGCGCCGCTGCTATAGCGGTTATAGAGGCCATAGAAGAAGAGAATCTGCTGGAAAAAGCCGTGAAACTTGGCCAGTATGCCAAAGATAAACTCTCAGCGTTGAAACAGAAACATTTTATTATAGATAATGTTCGCGGCATCGGCATGATGATAGGCATTCAATTGACCGTGCCGGGCAGTGATATTGTCAATAAATGCCTCGAAAAAGGATTGCGAATAAACTGCACCCATAATACGGTCTTGCGATTTATGCTGGCGATGATTGTCAACAAGGAACAAATCGACCAGGCTGTTGAAATCCTCGATGCCGTTTTAACGGAAAACTCGAAATGAAAGATTTCCTTTGTATAAATGATTATTCGATTGATTTATTGAAGGAGCTGCTGCAACAAAGCAGCGAACTGAAGAAACTCTATAAATCAGGCGGAAGTGACCTGTGTCTTACCGGCAAAACTTTGGCGATGCTTTTTGAAAAGCCGAGCCTGCGGACCAGAATCAGCTTCCAGGTGGCGATGACCGACCTGGGAGGTAATGTAATTGACGTCAAACCCGAAGACATCGGCGGAATAGGTAAACGCGAGCTGATTAAAGATATCGCACGAGTACTTAGCCGATATGTTGACGGCATAATGGCTCGCACGTTCGAG
>MHYD01000047.1:36219-40496 GCA_001824645.1 Planctomycetes bacterium RBG_13_46_10 | reverse complement strand
CACTGAGCTGGCTAAGTTTGCAGCGGTGCCGGTAATAAATGCGCTAACAGACTGGTCTCATCCGTGCCAGGCGATGGCTGATGTGTTGACAGTCCAGGAGCATTGCGGGAAACTACAGGGTATTAAAATCGCTTTTATCGGTGACGGCAATAATGTTGCTCGTTCACTCGCCTTTGCCTGTGGCAAGCTCGATATGAAAATGGTTGTCGCTTCACCGCGTGACTATGAGCTTGATGATGAGACAATTCGGATTGCTAATCAGAATTCCGCCGATTGTGTGAAACAGACCAATAACCCGCGTGAAGCTGTCACCGGAGCGGATATAATCTATACGGATACTTGGGTAAGTATGGGACAGGAAGAGCAAAAGCAAAAACGCATCGCAGATTTTACGGGTTTTCAGGTCAATGCGGAATTGTTGAAGTCTGCGCCGGCCGGTGTAAAAATCATGCACTGTTTGCCTGCTTATCGTGGCTATGAGATTACTGATGAAGTGACAGAGTCACCTAATTCGATAATATTCGACCAGGCCGAGAATCGCCTGCATTTCCAGCGGGCCTTATTGAAGAAATTGATGACTTGATGTCTCGACATATCCTAAGCGTACATTTTATGAGATGAAGACGGATTAAACAGTTCTTCATCAAATCTGCAACTTTTTCTTTCGCTGGTAGTTCGAAATGATGATAAATTTCTCCATATTCCTATTGCCTCATAGAGACTCAAATACTTTGAAAAAAATGACTTATAGACTTCGCGTTTTAGTTATATCGTTATGCGCTAGTAACTTGTCAACGATTGTTCTTGATTTTTTTCTCAAATTGATTATATTTCTCAGCAATTGGATGGTAGGAAGGAGCGGTCGAAAGAGCTTCTTTTTCATAGATAATCTTCAGATATTATATAAGGATGAATTTTTGCTATTCCAATGTGGACGGTAACAATAGCAAATCAAAAAGGTGGTTGCGGTAAAACAACAACTGCAATAAACATCGCAGCCGCCTTGGCCTCAAGGCAAAATCGAACCTTATTAGTGGACCTGGACCCGCAGTCACATGCAACTATTGGATGCGGAAACAATCCTGACAGTTCAAATAAAACTATCTACGATGCTTTAACCGACCCAAAAGTTTCAATGTCGGCAGTTATAAAAGACACGCTCATTGATTTTCTCGACTTGGCGCCGAGTAATGCCTTGCTTGCAAGCGCTGAAATAGAATTGCGGCACATGCTTGGGAAGGAATTAGTTTTAAGTGAGAAACTTAGAACAGTAGCGGACGCCTACGATTTATGTGTTATTGACTGCGGGCCGTCTTTAGGAATGTTGATGATTAACGCACTTGTTGCCAGCACAGGAATCGTTGTTCCAATTCAGGCTCATTTCTACGCATTAGACGGACTGAGGCGTTTGCTCCAGACCGTCCGTATTGTCAGAGAACGTTTCTATCCTTGTTATGTAAGACCGCTCGGGCTGTTGTTGACCTTTGTTGAGGTCAAAACGCGGTTAAGCAGGCGTGTGGAAGAAGGAGTGCGGAAGCTTTTCGGGGACCTGGTCTTCGATACGGTTATTCATAGAAGTATAAATTTAGCTGAAGCGCCAAGCACGGGCAAACCTATCTTGGTATTCGCACCTCAAAGCAGAGCGGCTGCCGAGTATATGTCTGTGACGGAGGAAATATTAGATAGACTTATGTTACAGGAAATGGCCGATTTCGAAACTCCCATCGGCCAAGTGCCCGAAGGACGTTCGGTACGGCTCTGATTGTACAATTATTAGATTGAGTGACAGCGGTTCTGATATACTCAAAACAGGTTTGTAGATACGTTAAAAAGTGCGAAAGATATATTAAAATTATGATTTAATAAAAAAGTTCTCCGAGAACTCCATTTTGTTCATTCTTGATTAGCTTTACTTTAATTAGCTCATTTGCCTTCAATGAACTGGTAGAATTGTTTAAATAAACATAAAAATATCTTTCGGCCCGGCCATGAGGTTGGCTGGTGCTATTTTCCAGTAAAACTTCTGTTGTTTCGCCAATAAATTGCTTGCGGAAATCGCTCTGCATTTTTTTGTCCAGTTCCCGTAAAATTTTAGAACGTTCTTTTATAATTTTTTTATCCACAGGATTTTGAATCATCGCAGCAGCGGTGCCTTTACGTAAAGAAAATGCAAAAACATGCATCTTAGCAAAGCCAACCTCTTTGGCTAAAGTAACAGTTTGTTCGAAATCGGCATCATTTTCAGCAGGAAAACCAACGATAATATCGGTCGTTATAGCTGGTTTATCCAATCGAGATTTAATCATCTCGACTTTTTCCCTGAAATTGTCTGCATCGTATTGTCTGCACATTTTTTTCAAAATTTCATTTGAGCCAGATTGAAGAGATAAATGCAGGTGTGGCATAATGTTACGATGTTTACAAAAAATGTCTAAAAGCTGCGGCGTGACATCTCCCGGCTCAAGTGAGCTTAGACGAATACGAGCAAGGCCGGGGATTTGGGCAATCTTGTCTAAAAGTTTAGCTAAATTATCATTTTGTTGGTCGGGCCAGTTTTTTCTTCTAACGGTTTGTTGGCCGTAAGCGCCGAGAAATACGCCGGTTATGACAATTTCTTTATGCCCGGCGGCGACGAGAGCACGTGCTTCCTGCAGGACTAAATCATCTGGTTTATTATGAACAAATGGGCGTGTTTTGGGTACTATACAATAGGTGCAATAACCATCACAGCCGTCCTGAACTTTTAGAAAGGCGCGAGTATGGCCCTTAAAAGAGGTTAAGGATGGAAGCTCGATAAGTGGGGTTAAATTGTTTTTACACTTGATGTTATCATCGTTATTTGTTTTAATTATAGTGTTTTGACCTGTCGCGACGAGTCGCAGACACGGCGGGCACGGTGAAAGCTCTTTAACATCGGAGAAGAAAATTTCGCCGACAGCTATTCGTTTTAATATGCCGGCAAGGTCCTCACGGCGATTTATAAGACAAGTATTTTCACCAAGGTCATTAAGTTCGCCATTTTGAACTGTAGTAAGGCATCCACAGACCGCGATAACGGCATTTGGATTGAGTTTTTTGGCTTTTCTGATATATTGTCGGCTTTTAGCGGAGGCAGTATGGGTAACGCAGCAGGTATTGACAATCACGAGGTCGGGCCTCTGCGACATTTCGGTGTAGTCGAGGCCGAGCTGTTCGAGCAACTGGCGAATCTGCTGACTTTCATATTGATTAACTTTACAACCGAGGGTATTTATGGAAAAAGTCTTCATAATATGATATAATTTATAAGAGTTGGTAAAAATTGACAAGATTAATGAACTAAGTAGGCCATAAAGTAGGAGATTTGTTATGGCGGCGGTATCTGAAACGATTTGGGCGATAGATTTAGGCAATAGTTCGCTAAAGGCAATGCGTTTGGCTAATGTCGGCGGTGTTGTACAGGTTATCGGCTTTGAGCATATCCAGCACGGCAAAATACTTTCCGGCAGTGGTATCAAACCTGCCGAAAGAGATGAATTGATTGCACTGAGTTTACGCCAGTTAGTGCAGCGGAATGATTTTGGTAATGATGATATAATTATTTCTGTGCCGAGCCAAAACAGTTTTGCGCGGTTTGTGAACCTGCCGCCTGTTGAGCCGAAACGTATCCCTGAAATTGTCAAGTTCGAGGCTGTTCAACAGATACCTTTTGATATTAACGAGGTAGAATGGGACTGGCAGTTGATGACGGCAGAAAATAGCCCTGAAAAAAAGGTGGGCATATTTGCTATAAAGAAGGAGGCTGTAAATTCGGTATTGGAGCATTTTGAGAGAGAAGACATGCGTGTCAGCTATATTCAGATGGCACCGATGGCATTATATAATTATGCAAAGTATGACCATCCTGAGCTGCTCACCAGCGATAATCAGGCTGTCATTGTTCTTAATGTGGGGGCAGAAAATACCGATTTGGTTGTCTGTACAAAGTCGATGGTATGGCAGCGATGTATCCTTATAGGCGGCAATACCTTTACCAAAGCTATAGCCGATGCGTTTAAGCTGAATTTCGAAAAGGCGGAAAAGCTCAAACGGACAGCGCCGGTAAGCAAGTACGCCCGTCAGATTCTGCAGGCAATGAAGCCGGTTTTTACAGATTTAGTATCTGAGGTACAGCGGTCTTTGGGCTTTTATACTAGTTCCAATCCCAACGCAAAATTTGTGAAGGTTATCGCCCTCGGCGGAGGGACTAAATTGCGGGGCCTGTTGAAGTATTTACAGCAGAGTCTTCAGTTGTCGGT
>MHYD01000047.1:35135-36211 GCA_001824645.1 Planctomycetes bacterium RBG_13_46_10 | reverse complement strand
CTGATTCGTTTAAAAAACTTGTAATGAGCACAGGTGTTTCAGCAGCGAAATTCCATGAGAATGTCAGTGACTTCGGCGTTGTTTATGGTCTTGGTGTTCAGGCTTTGGGTGTGTCAGCGATATCCGGGAATTTGCTGCCAAAGAGTGTAGCAAGGACGATGGCATGGGCGAGTAAAGGAAGGTATTTTGCTGCCGCTGCTTGTTTGTTACTGCTGGTTTCGATTATGGCCTTGGCCAGGGCGGGAATGAACAGGATAAATTACGCAAGGAACAGTCCAATTCGGCAAGATATAAATCGAGTAATGGATAAGGCCACGGAAGCCCAGAACCAGCTCCAGCAGCAAGAGAGCATGGGTACCGTATCAGATGAAAAAATAAAGAAGCAATTTGAACTTTTTAAATATCGCGAAGTAGTTCCTCTGTTGCACGAGACCGTTCTTAGCATGTTGCCGAATGCTCAAAACAATCCGGCTCAAAAAGAGCTTTACGAAGCTTTTGCTCGAGGTGATGTAGAAACTATTTTTAAAACTCCTCGCAAGGAACGAAAACAGTTATTTATAACCAAGATGTCGGCTTATTATGCAAGCGATCTTGCCAAGGCACAATTTGGCAGCTCAGCGATGATGAGAAGGGGTATGATGGATTCCGACATGCAAGGCGAGGGAAGAGAAGGCTATGATATGATGATGATGTATGATCGGGACCCGATGATGGGGATGGACCCTTCACAGTCACGATATGCATTTGACACTGGTATGGGAGATCAGCAGGCACAGATCGAAAAGAAACAGGGATTTGTAGTAACTATGGTTGGGTACAGTCCGTATAAGGACATAGGAGAATTGCTTGACCCGTTGGGAGTTGGTGAAAAACCCAGTAAGTGGGGATTTGTTACCCGGCTACAGTACATTGATAATTTTGTTGACGGCAATTGCCCATTCAAGTTACTCGAAAAAACCAGTCTTGAGAATTACAAGCTGGAAAAAGGTCCGGTAGATTTGTCAACAGATTTGCCCGCGGGTATAGGAGTTCTGGATATCAGCCCTGCAATGGGTGGTCAAACCGCTCCCGGCATT
>MHYD01000047.1:31038-34946 GCA_001824645.1 Planctomycetes bacterium RBG_13_46_10 | reverse complement strand
CCCGAACCGGCCGCTGGTCCTATGATGTCAGTCCCCCGGCCTGCACCTGCTCAACCTTCTTCTTCATCGAGTAGTACAGGCGGAAGAGGAGGGCCGGCTGTTGATTTTTAAGGATTACTAATTGTGCGATGGAGTTGCTTGAGTATAGAAGAGAGTAATTTTATAAAATCCGCTTCCAGCGGATAAATAGGTTGGTGAAATAAAATGAATCTACCAAATTTCAAAAGCATTCTGCAAAAACTGAGCGTCCTCAAAAATAATTCATCTATACTTATAGCAATCATAATTGCGGTGGTTGCTATAATTCTGTTCATTCCCACTCAGCTAATAAGCAGCAGGCTCAAGAAACAGATAGAAGATGAAAGTATTAAAAAGGGCACATCCGTTAAGAATATGGAACCTGTTTCTCGTGAGCAATGGAAGGTGGAAGAGCAGTATCAGGGGTCTTATGCCAAAGATGCCAATCAGATAGAGCAGCTTTCCAAGGACAGCTCTAAAAGAGGGTTACTTAGTTATAAGATATTTCCTGAGCCGACGGATGAGTCAGCGTTGATTTTTGAGGAATTTGGTGATCGTTTTCGCAAAGGTGTGGAAGAATTGATTGACGGGTTAAATGCCTCTGACCCTCCAAGTGATGCCGAGCTGCAGCAAAGTTTACAAAGCTCATCTGTGCGTAACCGCTTCAGCAGGGGTGGCAGAATGTCATCTCCGGATTCAAGAGGCCCGTATTCAACCGGACGGAATATAAGAGGAAGCTCATTAAGAATAATGAGTGATATTGATGCAACGATAGTGGATGAGATTTGTCTGGATAAGGCTAAATCGGGTTTGGTTTATGCCAATGCAGCCGATGTGAGTGGATATGAATTCTGGAAGGAGTATCAACATCCCGGCAGAGATGATGCGATTAAGGATTGTTGGTATTGGCAGTTGGGCTATTGGATTATTGAGGATGTTGTCGATACCATAACGGCTATGAATTCCGATTCAAAGAATGTTCTTGCCGCGCCTGTTAAACGGCTTACGAGAATCGGTTTTTCTCTTAGTGAAATGAAAGGTATGAGATTGCGGGCAATGAGGGGGGGGCGGCGTTCCGGGACAAAAACATCGGAAGATAAACCTGTTTATGTTCTTTCCTTGCAGGAGGGGCTGACAGAGCCCTGCACGGCGAGAATATGTAATGATGTTATTGATGTTGTGCATTTTGATTTAACCGTTGTTATTCATGTTGATGCTGTTTTACCTTTTATGCAGGAGCTTTGTAAAGCCAGAGAAAGCACGTTCAAAGGATGGGATGGTCGGCTTGATCCGCCGCAAATCACTAAGCATAATCAAATAACGATTTTAGAGAGTGATATTAGACCTATTGAATTACAAAATGACCCCAGTCATTATCTTTACCGATATGGTGAAGATGCTGTTGTGGAACTGGATTTGATTTGTGAATATATTTTCAACAAAGCCGGTTATGATGAGGTAAAGCCCCAAGTTGTAAAGACCGAAATGCAGGGTGAAGAGGAAAAGTAAAAAATAGTTGGCTATTATAGGATTGTTTCTTGACAGCGTATAAAGAGACACGCGATGAAAGGTATAAACGATGATGATAATCAGACAAGTCGGATACTTTTTGGAAAAACATATTGAAAAGATAGTGTTTGCTATTGTAGGAATAGTTTGTATCTGGCTTTTGGTTTTCTATGTTCTTATTAATCCCAATGCGGTTAGCTACAATGGCAAGAAATTCAGCCCCGGCGAAATTGATAAGCACATACGAGAGCAAGCTAAAGAGCTGGAGTATAAACTAAACGAGCCACCAAAGCCCAAAACGGATTATGTATCCCTGCTGACCGGCGCTTTGGATCCAAACAATCCGGTAAGGGAGAAGGTATGGGGCGACCTGAAACATGGATTTTCCGGCTTGTTCGCCTCGGCCATAGATGGAATTGATAAAAACATATTGATACCAATGCCGCCGCCTCTTTCGAGACAGATAAGTGATGGCAAAGAATATGTTCTCCCGGTAACTGATGGGACTATTGGCCAGGTCAAAGATGTGTCTGTTGAGCACATCAGAGCAGCAGCTTATGTCCCTGCGCAGCCGGTTACTGAAGAAGTTACTTATGATAATTCAGGTCCTCAGCCGGAGGATATCGACCTTGTGACGGTTGAAGCCAAGTTTGATGTTGTGGAATTATATAGAAGGTTTCACGACAGTTTTAACAGCGACTTCATTAAAAAAGAATGGCGGGACCCGTGTCTGGCAGTACCGGTTTTTGCGGCAGTTCAGCTGCTGAGACAGGAGAAACTTGAGAATGGCAACTGGAGTGATTGGCTGGTTGTGCCTCGAAGTAAAATCGACCATCGCAGAAGGATATTTGAAGTTGTAGAAAGTGTTGAAAATTTGCCGCCCGGTGGAATTGCGGTTAGGTTGCTGCAATTTCAAGAGCCGGATGTGAAAAGAGATTTATTGCAGCCGCAGGCTTATCAAATTGCATCTGCTAATGAGGAATGGTTCCCACCGACTTTATATAGAAAATATGTGGAGTTGAGGAAGAAAGAAAAGACAGAACAAAGGCGCGAAGAGATAGAGGCAAAGAAAAAAGAAGAAGAACAAGTGCGTGAGCAGCGAGCTGAAGACAGGCGTGGTAGTGGCACAGGCACCGGTACAATTGGAACAAGGACCGGAGGGAGGTCCGGCGGAGAGGGATATGGTACCGGCGTCGGAACGCAGCGAGGCAGGGGAACTGCTACCGATGGAGCTCGCGGCTCAAGAGGGGCCAGAGCGGGAACCGATCGGCAGGATCGCAGAGGAGGTCAAACCGATGCTGGGCTTTATGGTGACATGGGAGCGGCTGGTGGAAGACAAGCCACTCGTGGCGGGTCCACCAGGACAAGAGGCCGAGATGAACGAAATCCTGAGACGGATTATATGCTTGGGGAGGGTGTGGATACTCGGGCAAAACCATCTTCAAACGATGTCTATTATGAATTTGAGCAGAAACTACTTACGGAATGGACCGATATGTCAAAGATGCGCGAGCCTTTAATGTTCTGGGCTTTTGATGATACGGTTGAGCCGGGCAAGAGTTACCGATACAGGATTAGGTTAGGCGTATTTAATCCAATTGCCGGGACCAATAAGTTCAAATCAGAGAATAAATCTTACAAAGATGTGGTAATTTTATGGAGTGATTTTTCCGATATTGCCGAGCCGGTAAGAATACCGCAGAGGATGTATCTTTTTGCTAAAGATATACAGGAAGCCGCAAAGATAGTGACGGTTCAGGTCTCCAAGTATGTATTGGGTTACTGGTATAGCGAAGACTTTGGGGTCAAACAAGGTGAAGCCATAGGTAAGGTTATGGAATTGGAACCTGAGCCTTCTTTATCTCCCGTCGGCGGCGGTTCACCACTTGGTCCACGGACCACAAGAGTTCCTTCGCCGATGACATCTCCCCGCAGCGCCTATTCACGAGGGCCAATTTATGACCCTCGAATGACAAGTTACGAACAACGAACAGAACCTGAGAGCATCGATTATAGTACCGGTGCTGTTTTAGTTGACGCAGTGTCTATACAGGATTGGTCAGGTGAAGGTAATTTACGCCCCAGGCGCTATTTTGATATGCTCTATAGTTATGACGGAACAACTATTGAACGAACAGCAATTTCAAACAACAATTGGCCAAAAGAATTACAAGTGGCATTTGATGACATCAGAACTTTACAAAGGGAACCGAAAGAACCTTTAAAGGGCTGGCAAACCGGAGGAAGTCAACGTGGCCGCGGCGGACAGCGTACACCTGGCTTGGAGGGATATGAAGGTTTGGGAGGGGGTATGTATGATGATATGTTGTATGAGGGCATGATGGGAGGAAGGAGACGTTATTAATTATTTAGTCCGTGAC
>MHYD01000047.1:20038-31012 GCA_001824645.1 Planctomycetes bacterium RBG_13_46_10 | reverse complement strand
AATTAGGAGTTGCAAAATTCAAGGTTTGATTTTAGAATCTTAAGATTGTTTTTGAAAGGATTTGTAGATGAAATATGATGTTTCTGATTTTTCTTTGGCGGCATGGGGCAAAAAGCGTATTCTTTGGGCTGATAATGATATGCCGGTTTTGGCGGATATTCGCGAGAGGTTTTCAAAAAGTAAACCTTTAAAGGGCATGAAAATCAGCGCCTGTCTGCATATAACCGCTGAGACAGCTAATCTTGCTCGAACCTTAAAGGCAGCAGGGGCAGATGTTGTTCTGTGTGCGTCTAATCCGTTGAGTACTCAGGATGATGTTGCTGCATCGATGGTTAAGGATTTTGGAATCGCTGTGTTCGCTGTCTGTGGAGAAAATCACAGCATCTATTACAAACATATCAATCAGGCATTGGACCATAAGCCGGTTATTACCTTTGATGACGGTGCTGATTTAGTAAACGAGCTGCATACAAGCAGAAAAAAAGATGCCGATCGAATAATTGCGAGTATGGAGGAGACTACTACCGGCGTTATCCGTCTGCGGGTCATGGAAAGAGCGGGACTATTAAGATTCCCGGTTATTGCTGTAAATGACGCAGCCACTAAACATTTGTTCGACAATCGTTATGGCACGGGGCAGTCCACAGTTGATGGGATTATTCGAGCGACTGATTTTCTTATGGCAGGTAAAAAGATTGTTGTTGCAGGTTATGGCTGGTGTGGTAGAGGCTTTGCCATGCGGGCAAGAGGCTTGGGAGCTATCGTTATTGTTACGGAGATTGATCCGATTAAGGCGCTTGAGGCTGCTATGGATGGTTTCCAGGTTTGTCCGATGGCAGAGGCAGCCAAGATAGGAGGGCTGTTCGTGACACTTACAGGCAATAAGCATGTCATAAGAGCCGAGCATTTTCGCCTGATGGAAGATAGAGCGGTTGTCGCTAATAGCGGTCATTTCAATGTTGAAATAGACATACCGGCTTTGAAAAAACTCAGTAAAAAGGTCAACTATCGGGTGCGCAAGCATGTTGATGAGTATATTCTGAAAAATAATAAGCGTATTTATCTTTTGGGTGAAGGCAGACTTATTAACCTTACAGCAGCCAAGGGACATCCTGCAAGTGTAATGGATATGAGCTTTGCGACCCAGGCGCTGGAAGCAGAATACGTGGTCAGAAGAAGAGGAAAGCTGGCTGTTGCAGTGCATGGTGTGCCTGTCCAGATAGAACAGCAGGTAAGCAAGCTCAAGTTGAAATCAATGTCAATCAACATCGACAAACTCACAGCAGAGCAGGTCAAATATTTAGCCACAAGTGGTGAAGGGACGTAGTAATTGTTGAATGGTTAATCGTACGCAATTGATTTTCCGGTTAACCATTTAATCAATTGGTCGAGGCACACGGATGCGGGTGCTTTGGTCTTTTATGAGCTTGAATTATGGCTAAAAATAGCAAACATATCAAAACGCCCAAAGTAGCTTCAAATGCTCCTTTACGAAATGGTTCCGGTATCCGTAGTGATACAGATGACGTGGCACTTCGCGGCACAAAATCTTTTATGGCGGTTGGTCCTGCACTGCATTACAGTCATAAAAATGTTCAGATAAGCTGGCTGTTGGCTATTATAACATTTGGATTGTGCTGTCTTTTCTTCTTGAAAATAGTTGGTGGTTCATTTTGGTCGTTTGAATTTCAATTTATAACTACCCCGAGGTTTAGGCGCCTGGATCGGTTCAGCATGGTCGCTGCTGTAAGTATATTTGAATATCCATGGCAGATACTTGTGCTGGGATTATTAATGGGTATTTTTGCAATTGTGCCGGTGCTTATATCACAACTTTTAAGCTTTCAATATAGTCTTTTATTTATACTGGAGATATTTTTCCTGGCCAATTTGCCGGCCTTTGCGTTTTGTGTTTTAATTAGCTGTATTGCTGCTGCATGTCGCCCTCTTCGTTTCCGCTCCCGTTTTGCTGCAATAGCATTATGTACGGCTCCCCAGCTTCTTTATTGGGGATTTTATGGTGGTGCCAGAGGGGTAGAGCCTATTAAATGGGGACTCTCTTTTGCGCCATGGGTTTGTGCCTGGCTCATTGCTTTGGCAATAGCAGGATTAATTCTGGGCATAGGTCATTTTACACGTTATAGGCCAAGTCTGGTTTGGATATTTACTTCTGTTTTTTTTCTATTGGCTGTACTAACCTTTGAAATGAGAATGGGTCTCGATGAATTAGATTATCAGCTTTATGTGGCTAAAAATAATCCGGAGCATGTGACAGAATTTCATGACCATAGCGTAACGGAAGCATTAGACACAACAATTAACGATCCAACAGTCAGAAGATATTTAACGGGTTTCTTTTATCCCGATGAGCCAATACCGTTACGGAAGGAGCTTAAAAAGGAAATTCAGGTACAATTAAGTTACGACCGTTGGCCAAGCTGGTTTATCTTGCCCGATAATTTAAAGTATCAGAGGAAAAAACAATGGCTCGAGAAACAATATGATTTATTTATCAATCCGCCCAAACAGTGGTGGATGCCGACGTTACTTTATACTGAGCTGCAAAAAAAGCGTTCTGTGAGTGACCGTATGCCTATAACGCTTTATTACAAAGCGCTTTTAAATGAATACAAACCTGATATTGAGCTTCTCGGGCAGAAAGAGCTATTACATTTCTATAATGACTATCCGCATCGGGAATCGTTGCCTGTTTGGTACCGTCTTTATGATGATTTTCCTCAAAGTGCCGAATCGCTCGAATCGCGATGGCGTATTGCAAAATATTATACGGGTTTGGCTTTATTCGAGCAGGCGGATGAGCTTCTTGCAGAGGCACAAGCCAGTCTTGCAGAACATATGAAACTGTTAAAACAAGCACAAACGGAGGAAAGCCGATTCTTTAGTCCATTTCGCCCACCGGCTAAGTCCGCGATTACAGAAATCAAGATGGGAGAGCTAAAGAGAAAAATTGCTCAACTTCGAGTTCTCATAGGACCTGAAAATCTGACTCAACAAGCTGGCTCAAGAGCACGGCTTGCAGAATTTGTTATGTTAAATCCATATAGCCAGGATTATTCGAGGCGCCTTAATGATCTGCTGGAATCCAGCCAGGCCGGAGTTCAGGATGATCCCCTTCGTGATAATATTTTACTTGCCCAGGCCAAACTTATTGCCGATGAGCAGCACCGGGCTGAACAACTAAGCAAATTGCATAAAGAATTCCAGAATGCCGATGGTGGAATACAGGCTCTATACGAGTTGGCGCTGCTGAAAATCACGCTGTGGCGACAGCAGGATAAAGAAAACTTGGAGCAGAAGAAAAAATGCCTGGCTGATGCCAGAGCAACTTTAATGAATTTTATAAGCTTATATCCTGACAGTATTTATACACAACAAGCACAGAAAAATCTGGATGGTCTGCCCACAGTCGAATAATCCCACTCTGGTGGAAAAAGAAAGAAAACATTCGATGTAAGATAAGACAATCTGTTTTTTCCTTTTTTCCTCTTATATCCCTGCGTTTGGTTTGTAAGGTTGATTTTTCTCAATTGGTTTGTTATCATAAGAGTTACGTTATCGTTTTTTCTTAGGCAGAGAGATGAAAAGTCCTGATGTTCCAATTTCCTCTAATGGAGTGAGTGGTAAGATTCTGCTTGTGGGTGATATCAACAAGGCTTTTTTTGATGCCGACGCCATTACAAAGGAGCTTTGTGAAGTCACCGGCAGTATGCCGGACGCAATAATGGCTATTGCTAAAAACAACTTTACAGGAATTGGTATTGTTATGGCCGGTTTGTCGGCCCGGCTAAGTTCGGCTTTGAAAAGCTTAAGAGAAGCTAACTCGAAAGCGAAAATCATTCTGCTGGCACAAATGTATGAGGAGCCTATAGCCAGGCAGTTTGTCGGACCGGCTTCTAACGGGATGAGCACTGCAGATGATTATTTAATATGTCCCATCCAATTAAAGACTTTTTTTTCTATGGTTTCCTCTGCTGAATATCACGGGCAAACCGAACCCGCGTTGGCAGCTTCTATCAATGCGGGTTTGGAAAAACGGGTAAAGCAGCTTGAAATATTGGCGACAACGGATGATTTGACAGGCCTGAAGAATAGAAGATATATTTGGGAATTTTGCCGGCAGATTTTAGAGCACGCAAAGGAAGAAGACGGCCAGGTGACACTGCTGATTTTCGATATCGATAATTTCAAGCAATATAATGATGTTTACGGTCATCCGGTAGGGGACATGATTTTAAAGCAGGCTGCAATTTTGATGCGGTGCTGCTGTCGCGTACATGATGTAGTCGGCAGAATAGGCGGCGACGAGTTTGCCGTTATCTTCTGGGACGACCCCATTTCTAAAATTCGAAATTCACGCCGAAAGGCGGGCGGTTACCATCCGAAGGAAGTAATCTTTATCGCAAAGCGATTTATAAAAGAGCTGGAAAAAGCGGAGTTCGAAGAGGGCGGACTGGGGCCGAAGGGTAAGGGAGTGCTCACGATAAGCGGAGGTTTAGCCAGTTTTCCACGCGACGGTTCTTCGGAACAGGAGCTTTTCAACAAGGCCGACAGCGCACTGCTGGAAGCAAAACGCAGCGGCAAAAACAGGATATACCTCGTCGGCCAGCCGCAAAGCGACATCGCTGACATCGAATGACCTCTCCCTATTTAATCCAGTAAATTTTGACTTGCCAAAGAACAATATTCAAATATTTGTCTGCCATGCACATAAAATATTCTTCTAATAGATAAACGCGGACACAAAATCGAGGTAATCCGTATCGCCTGTTTGTGCGTCTGAATGATTATAGACAGATTCCAATACTACCTTCAGGCCATTTTTCCATATCTCATCAGGGACATCCGCACGAAGCAGCCGGGTATCCTCAATATTTTTTACTAATGAAACCGACAGTTCATCAACAGGCACAACGCCTTCTATAGCTGTTTTTAACGCTGAGGCAACGACCTTATCATCGATTTTGCTGTTGTTTCGCCAGGCGGTTACTATGGAAAATTCTATATTTTGTAGTACATCGAGATGATTTTTTGTCATCTGCCTACGGATTTTGTTGGGATTTTCCTCCCGAATAAATTTTCGTCCTCTTCCTTTCGGTTTGAATTTAGACATCTATTCCTCCCGGCTTTTTAAAACATTCTCTTTAATCTCTGCGAAACATCAACGAGTACTTCTGTTTAACATCCGGACCAAAGAATTTTTGTATCCTAAGGGCGTAAACCAAGCCAAATATAAACCTTACCTGACTTTTAGGGAAGGAAAATTGGCTTTGTTTTTGGCTTTCTACAAAATTGTAGATATTCTCTATTCACTTGTCACAAAAGAGCTTATATTAATTTTTACCATAAATAAATTGGCTTTGTTTTGCATAAAAAGTCAAATTTGTCGAACATTCTCTACAATTGTCGAACAATATAAGTGCTTATTTTGCAGGTTTTTATCCTCGTTTTCGCTCGTTTTTGCTAATTTTATCAAAAATAGTCATCTTTCTTAAGTTCTTTACGTTTTGAGTTTTATGTAAACTACTTGATTTGGTGCTTTTGATTTGAGATTTTGACTTTTACCTTTTCCCTTTTGACTTGTCTTTCCCCTCTGTCTTCCCTTCGACCTTGCTCAGGGCAGGCCGACTTCGGATGGGTATTATACCACAACCGGCTGAATTTTCAAGGGAAATTTTTGGAAACGTAGAACAAGCTTCCAGCTTGTGTTGATTAAATCTCAAACAAGATGTTTGAACTACTTTAATTTTTTACGCCTTTGGCGTAATCAAGCAGGGATGATTGAACTACTCATACGTAAAGCGCGTACGCGCTTTACGTACGCATCTTTTCTGTGATTGATAGTTTATTTGAGACGAAGCAGCAGAGTTGGGTTTTTATCGACATGTCGCCAAAGATATGTAGCATCTGCGACCTTAGCACATCTTTTGTGGAAGAAGAACGCCCTGTTGGTTTCTATAGTATTTTTAAAGTGTTTTGTAGAAGAGACTCGCCGTCATTTCGACCGAAGTGTCCTTTATGGACGCGAAGTGGAGAAATCTGCATGCAAAGTAGAATGACAACTATTTTGTACTGGCAGACCCTGTGTCGGATATTATTTATAATCCCGAAATATAAGATACGTGGTTGATTAACCATGATATGAACATAATAAGTTCTACTGCTGTGTATGACACCATTATAATAAAGATTAAACTGCGAGGCCAGATTTCTCCGCTTCGGCCTCCCTACGGGATGCCTTCGGTCGAAAAGACAGTGGGAATCAGCGGCCTTTATCTGTTTGGTATATAATCTACAACACAATTGAGCCCGTTGTTAAACCAGACTGATTAAAAACTTATCCGACTAAGTGTTACAAACAGCAGATTATAATCCAATGGTTACTGTTTGGACTTTCAAGAAAATGTTAGCTCCAAGGACTTCTCTGTATACTAACCTCACGTATACGGACAAAAGTATACTCAGAAAAATCCATTAATGGTTTAATTATATCTATTGGTTCATCACTCAAACAGATATATTTCTCTAAGTGGTGTGAGGTTGATTTCTGAGAAGAAACCTGTTGATCATCTTCATAAGCAATGCCATTAAGTGCGTCTATAATGCATTTCGCGACATTATCCATGTCCATCCGGCGGATTCTTGTATGAAAATAGTTGATCCTGATCTCAACCTGCTTATCAACAAGTGGCTGGTTGAAAACTTCACGCGCAAGTTTTGCCACTTTGTTTTTATATTTTAAGGCTGCAGATGTTCGGAATGACTCTGCCTTACCTTGAATGACAAATCGATATTCTTTGTTATGTATGATCTGACGCATATTTGATAATTTTCTTAATCTTGGCTGTGGGTATCACATATATTGTTGCCTCAGGGCACGTTTGTTTGTTACGAATTGGCTCATATGGCCCCAAATCCGCATCAGCCAAAACATTATTAAGAAGGACGGTCACAGTCCTTGTCTCGAAGTATAACATCCCTACTAATTTGAACTCATCAGTGTGAATTTCACATGATGGTAGATGATTTATTCCACCCATATTTGGTAATATCCAACATAATATACAACACGATTGAGCCCGTGAGTTGATCAAAGATACGATCCAACGCAGGCTGCCTAATTGCCTCACTTTGTATTTTTTTGTAATATAATAAGTTAAACAATAGTTGCACAAATTCTATTGTACAGTTTTTTTCTAAGATCTTCAGGGGAATCATATACGATGTGATTATATTGTCTTGTGTCGAAATGTTCGTTTAATCCTTCGATATCTTCTTTCCTAACAGTAAAAATAACCTCCCTGCCTAGACCTTTAGCAAAACCTGCTTCAAAAAACACTCCGGTTCTCATTCCAGAAAAATCTGCAATCAAAAATTTAGTACGTTTAATTTCGGCAATGATTTCATCGCAGATTTTTTCATTGAAATTCTGTAAGTCGATTCTTACCGGTACATAACCAGCATCTTCAATTGCTTTCTTAACACCGTTTTTATAGTAATCATCCATTGATTTGTCAAACCACATAGCTACAAATGCGCGCTTGTTACCAACTTCTGTTTTTTGTAAGTTTTCTACCATCTCCCAGAATTTAGTAGTTAGGATAAATAAAGTGCTTGAACCGATATTAAATCTGATGAATCCCTGTTCTGCCAACTCAAGTAAAAAAGCGTCACGCGTCTTTCTATTTTGATTGAAAAGCAGCAAATGCTCATTCTCTTTCATATCATCACGGCTAATGCAATCAAACGGTCCTGCGGTTAATCGGCTCAAATTAAGAAGTGTTCTATTAAGAAAATCGCTGGCTTTTTTAGGAAACTCGTCCAAAATATCACCTACAGAAACCAAAGGGAAGCCACAAATCTTTTTCTCCTTGTTTGTCTTGTTATCAAACGCTATTCCAACTAGTTTTTTTAGTCGCCTTTCGTTTAAGATACAGGCTATTTTGAACTTATCTGACGGTTCTCGGATGTCATAAACTTCACTGAGTCCCTTTTGAAGTAAAATGTATTCTCCGCAATATTTGCATCTATAAGTGTTCGCCAAATGATGATCAGGCGTTTGAAAAACCTCGCATTTAGTGTTGCAGAAAAAACAATTATTTTCGGTACTCATTCAATGCCTCCTTGCGTACTAAGAATGTAGGATAAAAAAAGTTGCACTATTTTATTAACTTCAATTAATTCTACCATAGTTGTTGAGGATCCGCTTGTTTGTTGCTCGTGATTATACCTACCTAGCCGGAACAATACAAATTAAATAAAAATATCGTTTTGGATCGTGACCCCTGAGATAAACTCAGGGGCTTTCGGATTGAAATATTAACCCACCGGATAAACCGGTAGTGGACATTTAGGGATATTAACCCCCAGGATAAACATGGGGGCTTTCGGATTATGGTGGTTTTGATTGTGGCGGTTTACATATTGGATTACCGCATTCAACTGGTTTTCATCGAAACAGTAACGAACACTAAATCCTTTCGTCCATAACCTGCCGACAAATCCATTGCTTTCCATGGCTAGCCTCGCAGCATTTTTGTAATGACTCACGGCAGAAGCAGCCGAAATGAAATTACAATCCGTTACCAAATGGATATGACTTTTTCTGATTGCAATTGCGTGAATCTTCTGATTTAAACCGGCAGATTCCTCAATTATAGCATTTTCGATGATTTTTCTTTGTGCAGTGGTCAACGACACTTTTGGATACTTCATGTTTTCCTTATTTTTACTCTCCAGCGAAGGATTAGGGTTGAGTATTTGACCGTTTTTGACGTATTTGCGTTTGTCTCCTTGCAGCCAGCTACTATAAGCAGTCCAAGTCAACATATACCCCCCAAAACCTTTTGCATTTTTCACTCTCCGAAAGCCCTGTGGTTTATCTACAGGGTCAATTGTAATTATCCGCTCAACACAATTGTCTCGGTCGGGCTGAGCAGTTTATAGCGGATACCCCGCCAGCGGATGGTTCTGCCAAAGGCTGAAGAGATAATAAAAGCTAACATAAGAAGTGACCACGCCCAGAAGCCGAAGATGTCGGCTGCCATGGCGGCCTTCATTTGTGGCACATCTTTTTTCAGCAATTCGCTAATCATTCTCTGCCGCAGGATTGCGCGAATGAGCTGGCCTACGAAAAATACCACGGGTACGGCAATAAAAAGCTCTGTATGTTGATGCTGGATTGATGCTGCATAAATTGCCAGGGCGGCCCCGGCCCATAAACCTAATATTGAGTATAGACTGCTGAATAGTCCGAACCACCATGTGCCTGCTGCATATATGCGTGTGATTAAGAATTGCCGTCGGCCGAATTCAAAAAGCTCTCGCCATGTCATGGATTCGTAAGAAGCAACCAAACAGGGAGGACGAAAATCTATTTTCAGCCCTGCTTTTTTAACAGCATAAGTAAGTGACAGGTCGTCACTGAGCGCTTTTTGCCAGATTTTATTGATACCTACTCGGCTAAAGACATCTTTGCGTATCGCCATTGAGCCGCCCCATGCCTGATTGAAGTGTGTAGGGCCGAGCAGTTGGGCAATCTTGGCATTTATCGCCGATAGAGCCAGACTGGCTAAGTTGTTCTTTTTCGGTATATACCAGCGGTAGCCGCTGGATGCGCCTACTTCGCTTCTTCTTAGAGGCCAGACTAAATGGCTCAGCCAATCCTGGGATACGCAGATATCGGAGTCGGCAAAAGCAAGTACATCAAAACTATCGCTGATTCTTTCGTAACAGTAGAGTAGGTTATGAATTTTCTGGCTGCACGCTCTGTTTGTCTCTCGTCCATCATAGCATTGCCCCTGTCCCACGGTTCCAGCGACCAATATTTGTACATCACTGGCTTTTGTGCTTTGGCTTAGCTGGTCTTTTAGCTTGCATAATTCGCTGTATGCGGGGTCTGATTTATCAGCTACTACAAACCATAGCAGGTAGTTTTCATAATCTAAATTGAAAAAAGAGATGATATTTTTTTGGAAATTCGAATCGAGGCCCTTGCAGGGGACAATAAGAACGGTTCGCAATGCGTGCCATGAGTGTTTTTTGGCGTATTTCTTCAGCGCATAAATATGATTTCTATATGTCTGAAGCAGAAATAGCAACTGCGAGAGGATTGCTGCCAGGGCTATATAAAAATACAATTCCATTCTTGTATATTATATACAGTGTTTCTTCGAAGTTAAAGCGGGATTCTAAGGTATAGTGGCCAATGGTACCATCGAGTTGCCAAGCTCGTCAATAGTATATGTTTTTGCCAGGTCTATGGGGAGCAGGCAGCCATGATTATGGTCAGACGCGATAATTATCAGATTATTTCCGGCTTTACACCAGCCTTTTTCCTGCGGCTGATGGCCAAGAACGAAAATATCAACGTCGAGCAGCTTGGCCATTTTGTCGAGCAGGGCCTGACTGTGTTTTCTGCCCCATGTTAAAATATAAGCAGAACCCGGCTTTTCGTAATCGCTGATTGTAAGCGGCCTGTCAAAAATCTTTGGGTCAAATTTGTCGGCAAGATTGTCACCCGGTAGTGAATGTGATAACCATATCCTATTATTACATTTTATTGCTAATGGCTGTGAAGATAAAAATTTCTTTATGGCCAGTTGTATATTCACGCAATTCTGTTTGTATTCCCGCTCCAGGGCTTGGTACAGTGCCCGGTTCATTTCTTTGCCGTCTTTCATTATTTCGCTGTTACAGAGAAAGGCCGCGGCGTGGTTTCCCAGAATAACGTGCACACGGTTGGGGAACTGCAGCTTATAACGAACAACATTAAACAAGAGGTTATAAGACAGGCAGCCGCCTTCGGTATCGACCGGCCCTCCGTGTATGATTTCCTGCAGCAGCACGTGCCTGTCTGGATTGGATGCCAGGTCGGCAAAAGCAACAATTCTTTCGAAGTTCCGCTGATGTCCGTGGAGGTCACCGGTAATAATAAAGGAGCCCTCAGCGGGTAGA
>MHYD01000047.1:19800-19925 GCA_001824645.1 Planctomycetes bacterium RBG_13_46_10 | reverse complement strand
GGGACATTTTTGCCTGTAAGCGCCCAGTACATTGTGGCTCCGAGATTGAATATGTCGGTTTTTGCTCCAAGCGCTTTTCGCCTTACTTGTTCTGGGGCAATGTAATCGGGTGTCCCTTGAATACG
>MHYD01000047.1:16110-19759 GCA_001824645.1 Planctomycetes bacterium RBG_13_46_10 | reverse complement strand
TAATTTTTATCGAGCCGGATTTACTCAAAAGAATATTGTTGGGTTTTATGTCACAATGAATGTATCCGTGCTGATGCATGGCATAAAGGCCGCTGGCAACCATCCTGAATACGAGCAAAACATCTCCCAGGCTCAAGGTGGGACTATTTTCGAGAGGTTGTCCCTCGAAATATTCCATCGAAAGCAGAAGCTCTTTTACTTTTAGTATACTGCGGATTTTTTTCAGCTTATAACACTTGCGAACGTAAGGATGGTCTATTTGTCGAGCCACATGGTATTCATTTTCTGTCTGCTCAATGACCCTTGAATCTTCCGGTTTTTCATGTATGACTCGCTTTAGGGCTATTTGATTTCCCTCCTGTTCATCGGTTGCCAGATAGATTGTGCTGCGAGCGCCGCTTCCGATACGTTTAAGTATATTGAATCCCCCAACGTTGAGTATATCTTTAGCCATGTAAGCAGCCACCTAAGAATTTCATAACTAATTGTAATTTACTGTCTGTATATAGGATACGTAAATGTTTGTTATTGTTCGTTCAATTTTGTTTTTCAATTTTTCTGGCTCTTTAATATATCGAAAAATTTTATGTATAAATCAATAAACTAAATTGATTAAAACCTCGCAAATTCGGCAATTTACGATAGAATAAGTTTTTTGTCCAGTGTTAAGGTAGTTTTTGTTTCTATCGGCAAAAAAGGTTAAACCTTGAAAAGTAGTTGAAATTTGGTTGATATTTTGGGATAATATTGACGAAATTGGTATTGGAAATGTTATAGTAACGTTTTTGGTTCTTTTATATTTCATTTGTAATTTAGTATTGAGTAATTCCCCGATAGCTCAATTGGTAGAGCGAGCGGCTGTTAACCGCTAGGTCGCTGGTTCGAGCCCAGCTCGGGGAGTTGTGGTGTTTTATGTATATGTAGTCGAAAGTACGTCCACTAATCGTCGATATATCGGCCAAACCTGCGATATAAGCCGACGCTTGTCTGAACATAATAATCCAAATCACAATCAGAGTAAATATACGAGCAGGCATTCTGGGCCGTGGAAGCTGGTTTTTTATGAGCGGTACATCAATCGTTCTGAAGCCATGAGACGCGAGCGTTGGCTAAAGTCGCGAACAGGTCGTCGGTGGCTAAGTAATAACGTAGGTAAAGCGAGTCCGGCAGTATTGCCGGATTAACCGCTAGGTCGCTGGTTCGAGCCCAGCTCGGGGAGTTGTGGTGTTTTATATATGTAGTCGAAAGCATATCCATGAATCGTCGATATATAGGTAAAGCGAGACTGGCAGTATTGCCGGATTAACTACTATATCGCTGGTTCGAGCCCAGCCTGTGGATTGTGTCATTTGTGGTTTATGCAATCTGAAGCAACGTCGCATATCGGCTATATATCGGTCATATCATAGACTTAACATACCATATATCTGAGAACAATAATCCGAGACATGGTCCTGTAAATATTCATTAATATGTGTTGAAAAGGCTGTTGTTTTATTGCCGGGAATATTGTAATCGTTCTTATACTTTGTGTTGAGAATGTTGGTTAAATTTAGCAGGTAAAAATTATATCGAGAATCAATAAATATTGTGAAGCTTGATAATTAAAGCATTTCTTCTTCCTAAATACCGCAAAATATACTCAGTAAAAATTATACATCTTCTTGTTATACCGCATGTTATGTTATTTTTTATGCTGCGATCCGTTTAAGTATTGATATTTTTTTAATTATCACTTGTTAAATTTAACAAGTCCAAATCTGTAATAAATTGAATATTTATCTAATTTTCAATTTTTTATGTTGAAATCGGTAAAATAAAATATTAGGGTAAATAAGTAAAAATGTGAAGTTTGTCTATTGACATTATATATTAGAATGGCTAAAATACACAATATAAGCCAGTTTACCAATAATATATTGACATTTATATTAAAGATTGGTAAAATAGGCAGTATCAAAAGATATATCAAGAAAAAAATAGGCTGCAGAATATTGGCTATTGACATAGACCAATAAAAGTGGTAAATTAATAAATTAGAGAAATTAGACAAAGAGGATGATGGAAGTCAAGGGTGATGGAAAGATTTATCACTTAATATCTTTCCTTTCTCAACTTTCAACTCCGCTGGCTAAGCCGTATGAAGTAGTGACACAAACGGTAATTAACTGAGGTCAGCATATAAGGAGGAGAAAGTCACACTGAGCTAACGGAGTGTTTCAAATCCCATGGATAGGTGAAGTATTGAGATTGAGTGTGTGCTGTTTGTAGATAGTGAATTCAATCGGATAATTAATTTGAGCGGGGGGAATAAGAAGATGAAAAAGATAGTTGTGATTAGTGTGATGGCGGCTGCATGTTTAGAAATGGCTGGAATGGTTAAGTCGGTGCAGCCTGTATTACCACCTAAGTTATCTCTTGAGCCATTTGTGAGTTTATCATTT
Source organism: Planctomycetes bacterium RBG_13_46_10 (assembly GCA_001824645.1). Taxonomy (GTDB): domain Bacteria; phylum Planctomycetota; class Phycisphaerae; order Sedimentisphaerales; family Anaerobacaceae; genus RBG-13-46-10. The sequence continues at coordinate 17,315 of MHYD01000047.1, read as the reverse complement.
ACACCGGATAAAATCGATCTTGGTAATGTTTCGCCTGTGGGCTTTAAAAATATGCCGGTAAAATTACAGGCCCATATCTTAGCAAACTGCCCCCACCAGGTTAAGGCGTCATTTGAACCATTTAAAAATAAGAATAGTAACGTCTCGATTCGCCCAGAGCATACTTCTGTTGAGATAAACGGTCGGGACATTCCCATGACCGGTTCAGGAGTTTCTATATTAAGCTCGGCGAGGCCGACGCCTCCCGAAGGTGTTAAAGTTCCAGTTGATATTAAGTTTAGTGCAAGAGGTTTGCTGCTGTATCCGGCAGGGCCATACAAAGGCAGCATTGTACTTACGATAACAACAAGACCTTAGGTGGAGGAGGGTGATGAGAACTACATGGCGGTTACGTCATGTTAAGTTATGTAAGTTAGACAATTATGTGTATGTGCCCAGGACCCAAGGAGAGGTGCCATACAAACAGCCCTATGAAGGATGAGGGAGAAAGGAGGTGTGGTATTGACAAGATGATAACTCGTAAGCGTGGAGCGTGCTTACGAGCCGCCTGAAGGAAGAAGGCCCGGTCTTAAGGCGGTTTATATTGCATAACCGGCGATTTTTAGATTGAAAATCGTAGGTATTACGGGCCCCCGGCTTGGGCGGGAAAGAAGGCGGGCATCCTCGCATAAGTCGGTTGATTCAGTGTTTGCCCGCTATTGTGTGTGGCACAGGCACGTGTGTGCCTAGCCAAAAGAACTGGGCTGGCCCTATATAAGGCTATATAAGCCTTTGATGGGCAATAATTAAGAAGGGGAAATTAAAAATGTTAAAGAAAACTTTATTTGGATTAGTTGTCTTGTCCGTATTGGTAAGTATGCCAGTATTGGCAGCTCAAGAGCAGGACGCAGGCGATGTATTCCGTCTGAAAGCTCATGATTGGCCGGTAGAGTTCAAAGCAGTAGATCTTAACTTCAAAATCCCGGTATATATGGATGTCGGTCTGTATTTCGAAATCGGCAACAAGAAAGATGTCGTAAATGACGGTATTTTGATTAAGCAAGAGTCGCTTTATGTATATACCGGCTGCAGCAGAGCTATGAACATCCAGACCAACTTTGATATGAAGTTAGGCTGCAAGATTGAGCGTACAGCTCTCGGTGATGCACTCCATAACCCCGACAAGACCAAGTGGACCTGTGAAATAAGAGATGAGGCTTGCGAAG
>MHYD01000047.1:13871-16069 GCA_001824645.1 Planctomycetes bacterium RBG_13_46_10 | reverse complement strand
GAGAAGAGGAAAGTCTGGGTTAAACTCACGGATCCTAAAGTGTTTGAGGTCGATTTTGGCAAGAAGAAACACATTGCCAACGTGATTTTGACCGTAAAGCCGAACTGGGAAGCTCTTTGGGTTGATCCATAGTAGATACTCTAATACGGCACAACTAATACTCTGTTGACAAGTAATTGTCTGAAGAGGCAGTGCCAGAAAAGAAGTTAAAAGGGAGGGAAGGAGAATTTAAGTCCTTCCCTCCCTCTGTTTATATACTTGGACCAGCGTATTAATGGAGATAGTTATGCTGTGTATTATCGGTCGCGATGATTACCTCCTTAGATAAGATACGGACTACAAACAGAATCAATGTAGGTTTCTAACCATTAAATTATAGCCATTGCAGGAGGGCCTATTCATATCAAGCCAAAATCCCCTTTTTAAGACATATTTTTATAACTACACAAAATAGGAAATATAGGTATAATTATTCTTGACATTTAATGCGAATATTGGTAAACTTGATTAAGATTTATTACTATAAAGGGGATGGGTATTTTACGTTCGTTGATTTTCTTTATTTGGACTAATCGATAGTCGAGAATCTTAAGCAGATTTGGGAGATTTATCATAAGTAAAGGCGTTTGATTGCCGAAAATGTAAATGTTGTAATATTAGGAATATATCAATTTCAATCGGATTTAAGGTCAAAATATAGATATAAACATAGATTACGCATATTATTAGAAAACCAGAAACCAGATGTAATTTCAGCGGCTTAAGCAGGAATGGAAGGCCAGTATGAGGTTTTAATAGAGGGGGATGAAATGATAAGAAAGAGGAGAAACGGCATACCTCGATTACGCAGGATTTACTTTATTTTCTTTGCAGTGTCTATTATGTCAAGTGTTCCGGCGTTTGGTCAGTTTATTGTACAGCCGTTGCAGTTAGAGATAGCTGCTACCCCGGGACAATTGATTAGGCAGGAGTTACAGCTTCAAAACCACGATCCCCAGGAGACAGTAGTAGTAAGCTTAAGAGTAGTTGATTTAGGCCAGGCAGAAGATGGGTCATGGCGCATGGTCGAGCCTGATGCGAATGATGTTGATATATCAAAATTGCAATCATGTAAGGATTGGATTAGCCTCGGTAATGACCAATATGAAGTTAAGCCGAGGACAATAGAGCCTGTAAGATTGACGATACGTGTTCGTCCCGGTCTGCGGGGTGTTTACTCAGCAGCAATTCTTGTTCGATTGGGCGGTCCTGCTGAAGAGACGGAAGTGGGATTAATATTTCAATTCATGATTCCGGTATTGATTAATATACAAGGTCGTACACCATTGCGCAAGGTGGAAGTGACAGGCTTGGATATGGAGTTCCAGGAAGCCGATACTGAGAAGCCGGCTTCAACAGTTGTCACTATGATTGTTTCAAATAACGGCGGTACGTATTCACGCTTGATGGGATTGATAAAACTGTGGGGTTATTTCGGAGATCATTGGCGGTTGTTTGCCGAGAGGGAAATACAAGTGCCGGGTATTCTACCGGGGTCGAATTTAAAACTGGTCGGGGATATTGGGCGGTCTCTACCGCCCGGCAGATACCGAATAGGGGGAGCAATAGCAGTGGATGGCCGGCGGGGAGATTCAAAACAGAGGGAATTAGATTTTGTCGGCGACCCAAGTATCTCAAAGATTGCTGCAGATGTAGCGCTTAACATCGAGCCAAAGGAAATTACTATAAATGCCTTACCGGGTTCAACTCGGACCAGCGTAGTACAGGTTACCAATGCTTCAGATGAAGCTGTTAATGTCAGAGTAGCCTTGGCGCTTCCGCCTGTTCTTCAGGGAGTTGCCTTCGGACCAAGTTTTAAAGGCGAGGATTTGAATTGTGCTCCATGGCTGGAAATTACACCTAAAACCTTCAAGCTTGACCGCTATGGACGGCAAAGCATACAAATCATTGCTAAGGTGCCAAATCCCGAAATGGTTCATCCCTGTTATTATGCAGTTATGGGTCTATTTGCCGCTTACCCGGATGGTCAGGAAGCAGGCAGTGAAATCGCGAAAGTCTGTGTCGTACATCAGGGATTTTCAGGTGATGAAGCTCAACCTCAAGTTCGATTGGCAGGTCCGGTAAATATCGGTTTGCAGACGGGGTCTGAGTATATAGTTTCAGCCGTTTTTGGCAATCACGGTAAGATTCATTTTACT
>MHYD01000047.1:13011-13859 GCA_001824645.1 Planctomycetes bacterium RBG_13_46_10 | reverse complement strand
AGAGCTGTGGTTAAAAATGTTAATGGTATTGCTCTGGGCAGCCCAACAAGACTTGAGGGCGAAAGGCCCGGTATTATGCTGCCTTTTGAATTCAGAGCTTTTTCCGGACTTATAAATTTTTCCGAATGTCCTGTGGGTACATACAATATTGAGGTTAGTATGGAGCATGGCACCAGTGGTTTAATAAACGCATCATTAGGTATAGAGGTCACAATTGAAGGAGGACAAAGGGTCATCAAAACCCTGGGACAAGGTGAGTTTGAAAAAAGAGTCGGCGTTCAGTGGCGTTAGCCTGTCGTGAGCTTGGTCAAACGAAAGGTGAATATTGATGAATATATTTACTAAAGAAGGACGCCTGAATGCCGATACAAGGTAAAGAAATGCAGAATAGCCTCTTAACGGCTACAGAAAGGGACGTTGGTCTATGGCGATTAAGAATATGGGTAGAACATTATCGGGCTGTTTAATAGCCTTTTGTATTATTCTGCTCTTCAGCCTGAGTATCAGCGGTCAACCGTTTACCCCCAGCAAGAAGACTTTTACAATTTCCGGTTCCGTGGGTTTAAATGGTGTGACGATGAGTGGTTTGCCCAGCAATGTTGTTACCGATCAAAACGGCTATTATACTGTCGCCGTCGAATATAACTGGAGCGGAAAGGTTAAGCCTATTTTGAGAGGTTATACCTTTAATCCCTCTGAAATACCATATAGTAATATTAAAAGTAATTTCGAGAATCAGAATTACACCTTTGAAGTGATGAAATTTTCTATATCTGGTTCGGTAGGACAGCCGGGTGTAATAATGACAGGCATGCCGGGCAATCCCGTCAGCGGGGCCGATGGAACGT
>MHYD01000047.1:8528-12979 GCA_001824645.1 Planctomycetes bacterium RBG_13_46_10 | reverse complement strand
ACAGTTGTGCCTGACCTCGCCGGCTATACCTTTACGCCGCTAAGCAAGCCATATACTCAAGTCGATAGAGATTATATAGGCGAGAATTATAAAGCGGAGCAAATTACTTTTACAATTTCCGGTACGGTTAGTGAGCCCGGTGTTCAAATGAAAGGCTTTCCAACCCCGATTGTTTCCGGTGCGAATGGCAATTACACTGCCGTTGTTCCATACGGCTGGACGGGTACAGTGAAACCGGAAAAATTAGGTTTTAACTTTAGTCCTTATGAGCGGCCTTATTCAAATGTTTTTACTGCTCAGACTTATCAGGATTATATCCCGGAAGCAATTACTTTTACAATTTCAGGTACTACTAATACAGACGGCGTAACGATGAAAGGATTGCCGAATAATCCGATGACAAATAGTGACGGTTCCTATTCGGCTATTGTTCCTTATGGCTTTGCCGGAACGGTTACGCCTGAAAAACGGGGTTACACCTTCAAGCCGATGAGCATACCATACAGTGGTGTTACCAGCGATTTAACTAATCAGGATTATACTTCTGCAGAAATCAAATATACTATTTCAGGTTCGGCTGGTAAAGAAGGAGTAGTAATGACCGGCTTGCCGGGTAATCCTATTACCGGTACTAACGGCAATTATTCAGCAGTTGTTCCGTATGAATGGAATGGGACGGTTACGCCGGAGTTAATAGGTTTTACCTTCACGCCGCCGAGCCAAATTTATACTCGTGTTATGTCGAACGCGACTCAGAACTATGCGGCGTCACCGATAACATTTACAATAACCGGTTCAATCGGCATCCCAGGTGTGGAGATAAAAGGTCTGCCGGGTCGTATTGTAACGGACCAGAACGGCGATTACATCGCTCATGTTCCGTATGGTTGGAATGGCACGGTTAAACCGGAGAAGGATGGTTACATTTTTAGTCCGTCAGAACGGACATATCCACCGTTAATAAGTGCTGAGGTTAATCAGAGTTACAGTTGGGTGCTGCAAAAACGAACTATCTCCGGCAAGATAATATCTGCCCAAGGTCCGGTCGAGGGAATACAAGTCTCGGCAAGCGGTGGTGGTTCGGCTATAACTGGTGTAAATGGGAATTATGAGCTAACCGTAGATTATGGCTGGAATGGCACAGTTATGCCGGAAAAGCAAGGTTTGACCTTTAAGCCGGCGATTAAACCATATACTCGTGTTATAAAAGACCAGGCCAATCAGGACTATACAGCGGAAGTTGTAATGTTAACTCTTTCCGGTACCCTGATTATGGGAGGGGTGCCGATGGAAGGTGTGCTTATGTCGGCAAGCGAGGGAGGCGTATCCGGCACAACCGATGCTCAAGGTCGTTATGTAGTAAAGGTGCCCTATGGCTGGAGTGGAGAAATTTCACCTATAAAAGAAGGTTATGATTTCAATCCGCCAAGTAAACCATATACCAATGTCACTACAGATTATGTGGATGGTAATCCCGTATCAAGGCCTGAGCCGAAACCTTCTCTTCCACCAACTGTTCAGACGCCTTCTGTAACGACACCATCTGTAACGGGACGTATGCCGGAAACTCGCACCCCAGATGTGTTTGGACAAGGCGCCACTGTCGAGATACCGACCGAGCAGGTCAAGTTTGACCGGCAAAAAACGATTATAGAAAATCAGCTGGGAACATTGCAAGAGCAGGTTGATAAAATGTTACGGGATCTTACCGCAGGAACCACAACTGGCACAGAAGCTCCGCCGGTTAAGATTGATACAAACATCCCAAAGACACAATTTCCCACAAAAGTTCCTGAACCAACTCCAAAAAGTAGTACAAATGGAGTTTCGAGAACTACTAAGGTGCGAGGAGGTCCCCTTGTAAATTATGTGTGTATAGATACGAATCTGCGTGAGGTTTTACAGAATCTCGAAGCACAATCCGGCGTTAAGATTTATGCCGATGATACTGTAAAAGGAACAGTTACGTGCAGACTCGTTAATGTTCCGTTGGAAAAGGCTTTGGAGGAGGTGTTAAAAGATACCGGCTTAGTTTTTAGAGAAGTGCCGAATTCATACATAGTCTATAAACCTATCAGCAATACCTTTTTCGATACTGATGTCCGTGATGCTTTGCAGAATATTTCCACGGCGGCTGGCGTCGTTATTATCCCTGATGATACAGTGGCCGGAAATGTGACTGCTGTACTTGATGCAGTATCTCTGGACACGGCAATTGATATCATTTTGGCGGGTACTTCATACGTTGTGAAAAAGACTCCATATTACTATCTTGTTGCATCTTCCAAAGTGGAGGACCCGGCATTTGCTTCGGTGAGTGAAACTCGTCGTGTCAAACTGAACTATATTACGACCGATGTAGCATATCTACTTTTATCTCCTGCCTTTCGACCTTATGTTCAGGCAGAACCTTATGGTCGGACAATAACAGGAGGAGGAGAAGGAGAAGCTGGAGCAATTATTAGAGAAACGGGCGGCACTAACGCCATGGTTGTTACTGCACCAGCTCGTTTACTAAATCGTATCATTGCGGATTTGAAGGAGATGGACCGGCCTCCACGCCATGTGATGCTGGATGCGCGAATCGTAGTGATGGAAAAAAGTAACCTGCTTAATCTTGGTGTTGAGTGGGGCTGGCCGAGGATAAGTGCTGGTCTCTTTGGTAACGACTTATTTGGAGGTGGGGGTGGAGAAACGGATTTCGGTGGCGACTGGCCGTGGGGTGTTCAAATAGGATATACACCTGATGCGACATTTACTAATTCGTTAATGATGACTATTAACCTTCTTAATCAAAATGGCGAAGCTGATATAGTCTCTAATCCTCAAGTGTTGGCTCAGGACGGCAGGCAGGCTCAGATTAATGTAATGAACGAGGAGTATTACTACTTGAGTGCTCCGGAAAGGTCAGGAGGCTTTTACACAGAGGCTACGTTACAACAGGTAGAAGCAGGTACGAATCTGCAGATAACGCCCCATATAGGTGACAACAATGATATCACTCTGGAAATAATTTCTGAGGTTAGTGACGTCGTATCACGTGGTACACAGAGTGAGGAGACACTTCCTCTTGTTACAGTTGCTCGTCGAAGAGCTAATAACACCGTGCGTATCAGAGATGGTGGAACGGTTGCTATAGCCGGTATAACGGAGAATAAGACAACAAAAACGAATAAAAAAGTGCCCGGTCTAAGCAGTCTTCCGCTAATAGGTGAACTATTTAAAAATAAATTAAACCAGCAAACCACAAAAGAAATCGCCGTATTCATAACAGCGAGACTTGTGCCTGAATCGCATGAGCTTGTCGAATTTACTGAGCCGGCTTCGGATCAGGTTCTAACTAAACCGGCAGATGAGGAAACATTCAGGATGAAACTTCGTCAGAGCTTGATGAATACAAGAAGATAACGGCTTTTATGAGGGGGCTAAAACGAGTGAAGCTAATCAGACATCAACTAACAATTACGCAATTGATTGTTATATTATTGCTGGTGCCGTTCTTATCTTTTGGCTTTAATGGTTGCGCGCAGCCGGCCGAAAATGATATGACATTTGCGGTTATACCTATCGGCAGCCGAGATGTAGCTGTGCTGAGTCCAGATGATGTCGTGCGTTTAATGCGTCGCGCAGGTTTTTCAGATGATCAGGTTGTAGAGCTTGGAACACAAATTCGCAATGCAATATTACAGTCGGGAGCAGTAGAGGTAAAACGTGGCAAGGTAATAGAAGCTATCTTTGCTGTTAATGGTAAAAATCTGTTTATAACCACTCGATTAAGAGGCAATTTCATATACAACGTGGAAAACGGGACATGGATTGGATTGGAGAGCATGCAATCTACTCCCTAATACAGAAAAATAAATACCTTCAAAAGCATATTTTGGTATTCTGCCACAGTTGAATAGACGACATTTCCAAAAAGACCAGGTCAGGATTGAAAATAATCTTTACGGATTTGATGTATTATCACCGGGGCTGATACATTATATGTATAATTTGTGTTTCTAAATCATAAAATTGTTACAATCCTTATAAGCGTCAGCCCGGACGTGACGTCATACCACACAGGTTTGATAAGATTTTAGTATTAGCAAGAGTCCCTTTCCCACTTGAGCAAGTTTATGATGTTAATCTGACGGTTTCCACTGCTCTTTTTCTTGACTTACTTTTGAGCTTATGGTATATTTATTTATGGAGTTAAGGGTTATTGTTTCTCTTCATCTTGTACTATTAACACGAATCAACTCCGATGAAATGTAGGCTAAATTGGCGGATAGTTTTTTCTAATTGTATCAATAATGTAATGAGGTAGATGAAATGGGCAGAGTATGTAAACAGAGTCAATTATATTTTTCCCAATCTTTGGTAAATAATGTAACCGATAGGCTGGCTGTTTCTCTCCGGCGGAAATGCCAGATTCATAAAGTACTAATTATATGCATGGTCTTAAT
>MHYD01000047.1:8326-8515 GCA_001824645.1 Planctomycetes bacterium RBG_13_46_10 | reverse complement strand
CCGCTCCTGCTCAATCCACGCCGGTTGAGCTTAAGAAGCTTGTAATTCCGACTTTTGAACAGATGCCGGATACGACAATCGTCCGGCCTGAAGGAACTTTACTTGCGCCGGGAAATGCGAAGCCCTCTTTGGTGATTCCCCAGGAGACGGAGCAGCAGAATCAAATTGTCAGTCCTGAATTAATTCAGC
>MHYD01000047.1:8170-8276 GCA_001824645.1 Planctomycetes bacterium RBG_13_46_10 | reverse complement strand
GAATTAATACCGCTGAAGACTATTGAGAAACCTGAAACAACTTTAGCTGTTCCTCCAGTGAAGGCTATTGAGAAGCCTGAACAAACTTTGGTTACTTTCCCGGATG
>MHYD01000047.1:6019-8150 GCA_001824645.1 Planctomycetes bacterium RBG_13_46_10 | reverse complement strand
TCCAAAGTAGCCAGTAAGCATCAGCCAACATATTCCCAGCAGCATTTCAAAAAAGCTGCGACTCATGCAGGTTATGCCGTCGATGATATAGTAGGCGTTTTTACCTTAGGCCTTGGCTCGAAAAGGGCGACACAATTCAGAGAAAATGATGGTCAATCTTTCGGGTCTTATTTGGCAAAGACAGGGAACGAAGGCGGCAAGACTATCAACAATGTTATAAACGTTTTTTATTCCATCGGTGACGTTATTCTTCTTGATTCTTTGCCTAATCCTGAAAACGAAACTTATGAGGATAATAACGCTTTATTAAGACCTTTAGTTTTTGCCGGTAAGTCAGTTGTGACCTGCTGGAGAGCCTTAGAGAACACGGGCAATACGCTCACCTGGGGTTATTTTGACAATGTCACCGGCTCAGCAGGTATGTGTATCGGGGACATTGCAGGATTCTTTATACAAGGCTGCCAGGGAGTTCTTACCATTGGAAAAGGGCCGGTTGAGCCGGCAAAGGGTGACAATTAGAATAAGGACGATTAAGTAATTTGTTATTGGATATTTACCGGCAGACCCCGGCTTGCGAGATAATCTTTTATTTGGTTTATAGTGTAATTCCCGAAGTGTGTGATGGAGGCCATAAGCACCGCGTCTGCGCCGCCGACAGCGATAGCATCGTAGAGATGGTTGAGTTTACCCGCGCCGCCTGATGCTATCATCGGAATATCGACCGCGTCGCTAACGGCTTTGTTAAGTTTATTGTCGTAACCGGCTTTGGTGCCGTCGGCATCCATGCTGGTAAGGAGTATTTCACCTGCTCCTAATTTTTCACCTCTAATAGCCCATTCGACCACGTCGATTTCGGTCGGCTCTGTTCCGGCTTTTACACAAACCTGCCACTTGTGAGGCTTGTCTTTGGCTCGGCGTGCATCTATAGCAAGCACAACGCATTGACTCCCGAAACGCTGAGCGGCTTCGGTAAGCAGCTCAGGCTTGCTGACGGCGGCGGTATTCACCGATACTTTATCAGCTCCGCTTCTTAGGATTTCGTCCATTTGTTCGACCGTTTGGATGCCTCCACCCACGGTAAATGGAATGAAGACGTTTTCCGCAACCTTCTCTACAAGCTCAATAATGGTTTTGCGAAATCGGATAGTTGCTGTAATATCCAGAAATACCAGCTCATCGGCGCCTTCGTCACTGTATCTTGCACCGAGCTCAACTGGGTCACCGGCATCACGCAAATTAAGGAATTTGATACCCTTGACCACACGGTTGTCTTTAACATCGAGACACGGAATTATTCGTTTCGTAAGCATATTTCAACAAAGTTTTTCAGAACCTTCAGGCCCGTTATACTGCTTTTTTCAGGGTGGAACTGTACACCGTATATATTTGCCTTCTGCACCGCTGCGGGCATAGCAAAGCCATAGTCTGTAAAGGCTGTTTTTGCCTGCAGGTCAGTGACATCAGCATAGAAAGAGTGTGCAAAATAAAAGGTTTTTTCTTTGCCAAGGCCGGTAAATAAATCCATATCGTCGGGCAGTTTTACCTGATTCCAGCCCATGTGGGGAACACACAGTTGCGGATTTATGGGAATAGGAATAACACTGCCGGATATTAGGCCGAGACCATCATGTCGGCCATACTCGCTGCTTTGGTCAAAGAGCATCTGATAGCCGACACAGATACCTAATAGCGGCTTGCCATCTAAGGTTAGTTTTTTTATTAACTTTGCAAGCTCGCCCAGCTGGTTAATGGCATAGCCGAAGGCCGCAACTCCCGGCAGAACGATACCGGTAGAATCTTCGATTGTTTCCCTTTTCCGGCTAAGCGTCACCTGGCAACCTATGTGCCGCAGCGCATTACACACGCTTTTGACATTTCCTACATTATAGTCAATAACCACTATCATACGTAGAATTAGACTACATAAGAGCTTATACGTCAAATGAGAATATCTTATACAACAATTGAGAAGAATTAATTATATATTCGGCTTAATTCTTCTATAATTGATGGTATCTTTAATGCAATTTGTCAGAAAATTCTTTTCTTTTGAGGATGTTGTTTATACGATATGAAAGCGGGAGTTTTGCCGATTGATTTCATAGAAATTTGTCCGACTGAGGAAGAATAA
>MHYD01000047.1:0-5832 GCA_001824645.1 Planctomycetes bacterium RBG_13_46_10 | reverse complement strand
GGTTGCAGCAAATTTAATCGGCTATTTTTTCGCAAAAGGCAACGGTGAGCAGGACGCAGAAAAAGCCGGCGCACAAAACAAATTTGAATGGGCTGTGCAAAAGACTCTGCGGGAGTTGCACGGGACTTACGGCCTGGCGATTATCTGCTCAGATTTTCCACGTATGCTTATCGGTGCCAGGAAGGGCAGCCCTCTGATTTTGGGTGTCGGTGACAATGAGTACATTCTTGCCTCGGATGCCGCGGCAATTGTCGAGCACACAACAAGGGCGGTATATCTTTCCGACAACGAGATGGTTGCTGTAACACCGGACGGTTTTCATACCAAAACACTCGATAATATCACTGTTACAAAAGACCTTAGTCAAATTGAGTTTTCTCTTGAGCAAATCGAGCTGGATGGTTTTCCACACCACATGCTTAAAGAGATTTTTGAACAGCCCAAAGCCCTAAGTACCTGTATGGGAGGCCGAATCGATAAACGCAACGGCAAAATAGTTCTTGGTGGTATAGCGAATCATTTGCGGGAGTTCACTCTTGCCAGGCACCTTGTCCTGACTGCTTGCGGCACAGCCTTTCATGCCAGCCTGGTTGGTGAGTTCCTGTTTGAGCGTTTGGCAAGAATCTCGACGGAGACCGAATATGCCAGTGAATTTCGATATCGCAATCCTATTATAGAAGATGGTACTGTTGTAATAGCGGTAAGCCAGTCCGGCGAAACAGCCGATACTCTTGCGGCTGTTGAAGAAGCCAAAGAGCGTGGTGCCACCGTTCTCGGCATTGTCAACGCTGTTGGTTCCTCCATTGCCAGAGCTACCGATGCCGGGGTATATCTGCATGTAGGTCCTGAAGTTGGCGTGGCAAGCACGAAAGCTTTTACTGCTCAATTGGCAGTTTTGTCCATGCTGGCGATTGAGATGGGTAGAAGAAGGCTTATGAGCACAGCAGAAGCTGCCTGTTATATTGATGAGCTTTCCAAGATACCGGATAAAATAAGCCGGATATTGGAGCAGTCCGACCGGATTAAAGAAATTGCAGCGGCAAATATTGACAGGAATAACTGGCTTTTCCTGGGCCGCGGCTTTAATTATCCTGTTGCCCTCGAAGGGGCGCTTAAGCTGAAGGAGATAAGCTACATTCACGCTGAAGGCCTTCCCGCTGCGGAAATGAAACACGGTCCTATTGCATTAATAAATGATGGTATGCCGGCAGTTTTCATCGCTACTGCAGGCCCACAATATGATAAGATTATGGGTAATATTGCTGAGGTCAGGGCACGCGGGGGAAAAATTATAGTTGTCGCAACGGAAGGTGATGAGAGTATCAAACAACATGCAGACCAGTTCATCGCCATTCCCGATGCTCCGGAAATTCTGCAGCCGATGCTGACTGTTGTGCCGCTGCAGCTTTTGGCTTATCATGCCGCTGTGCTCCGCGGCCATGATGTGGACAAACCTCGGAACCTCGCGAAAAGTGTCACTGTTGAATAGATTATAGTTTAGCTGTCGCCGGTACAGTGATGATGGAAGATAGACGATGGACGAGAGACGAAGTGGTTTTACCCTTGTGGAATTGCTTGTAGTTATAGCAATCATTGCTCTTTTACTTTCTATTCTTACTCCATCACTTATGAGAGCCAAGTCGATAGCTGTGCGTATCAGATGTTCGCACAATCTCAAGCAAATCCACCTCGCTGTAAGTTTATACACCAATACAAACAACAACACTTATCCCTGTGCGCAGGACCCGCTGCCGACGGGCCACTGGCTGTGGATGGGTCGCGGCTGGAGGTCTTTTATTCGTCCCTATCTGGATGATAATATCGACCCCAATAATCCTTCAGTTTTATTTTGCCCGCAGGACCGCGTCTCTAAAGAAAAATACGAGAGCACCAGCTATGCTTACTCGATGGCCTTTTACCACAGCCCGCAGCAGATAGACCAGATGAATAGTCCAAGCGCCACATACGGAAGTGTTTCACCGCCTTGTATAGTTCAGCGTAACTCTGATATAGCTAATCCATCCGGCAAGATTCTGATTGGGGATTGGCTCAGCAATCATCTGCCAATTGATAACGATAATGGTTGGTGGTGCTGGCAGGGCCGGCGAAATTACCTCTTTGCTGATGGCCAGGTCTTTTCCCTTTACGCGAACCAAATTCGTCCAGCGCAGGATGGTTTTCCAAATGCAAATCTAACCGTACATGGTATTAAAGGAATTGATTACAGTCCGTAGCTCTGCCACAGTTGGCAGATTTTTTAGTATATTTTCTTTACATTTTTTATGTAAAAGCTATTATACACTAACGAACAGCCTTCTCAGCCGTGGTGGCTGCAAAGGCCGGACTGGTTTAAAAATTAACCAACACGGAGTCGGTGCACGTCAGTGTGATTCAGTGTTATCGTCCGTGTAATTCCGTGTTAATCGTGAATGGAGAATTGAATTATGAAAGAGCTTAAGAAACTTGAAGCATGGTTTGTAACCGGAAGTCAGCATTTATACGGCCCCAAAACCCTCAAGCAGGTAGCAGAAGACTCCAAAAAGATTGCCGAAGCCTTATCGCAATCTAAACATATTCCGGTCAAGGTGGTGTTTAAGCCCACATTGACTACGCCGGATTCTATATACGAACTTTGTACCAAGGCGAATGTTGCGCCGGATTGTGTCGGCTTGATTACCTGGATGCATACCTTCAGCCCGGCCAAGATGTGGATTGCCGGTTTAAAAGCGCTGCAAAAACCCTTTGTGCACCTCCATACACAGTTCAATCGTGACATCCCCTGGGCTACGATTGACATGGATTTTATGAATCTCAATCAATCGGCCCATGGCTGCCGTGAGTTTGGTTTTATCTGTACAAGGATGCGTAAAAATCGCAAGGTAGTTGTCGGCCACTGGCAGGATGAGGAAGTCCAGGCTAAACTGGGGGTTTGGGCGCGAGCTGCCGGTGCATGGCATGATGCCCAGGGGGCAAAATTCGCACGTTTCGGTGACAACATGCGTGAAGTCGCCGTCACCGAAGGCGATAAGGTTGAGGTCCAGAAGCAGCTTGGTTACGCTGTTAACGGCTATGCAGTCGGTGATGTTGTTGCCTATATCAACAAGGTCACTGATAAACAAATCGATAAACTCGCAAAAGAGTATGATGATACGTACAAAGTGGCCAAAGATGGCCGGCAAGGCGGCTCTATGCGCGAGTCTGTGCGAGTGGCTGCTCGAATTGAGCTTGGTATGAGGGCTTTCCTTGAAGAAGGTAACTTCAAAGGATTCACCACAACCTTTGAAAATCTACATGGCCTTGAGCAGCTTCCCGGCCTGGCGGTTCAGCGGCTAATGGCAGATGGTTATGGCTTCGGTGCCGAAGGTGACTGGAAGACCGCGGCACTAGTGCGTGCCATGAAGGTGATGGCTGATGGCCTGCCGGGCGGAACGAGTTTTATGGAGGATTATACTTATCATCTCGACCCTAAAAAACAAAAGGTTTTGGGTGCCCACATGCTTGAGGTATGCTCATCCATCGCTGTAGGCACACCCAGCCGGGAGGTTCACCCTCTGGGTATAGGCGGAAAGGCCGACCCGGCTCGTTTGGTTTTCAATGTACCGAAAGGTCCGGGCTTGAATGCTTCACTCATTGATATGGGCAATCGCTTCCGCCTGATAGTAAACGAGGTCGATGTTGTACCACCGGATGCGCCACTTCCAAAGCTACCTGTGGCAAGAGTCGTCTGGGTGCCCAAGCCAAATCTTAAGATAGGCGCTGGGGCCTGGATACTTGCCGGCGGAGCACATCATACGGGCTTTAGCATGGCTATTACCTCTGAATGTATGGAGGACTTCGCAGAGATGGCTGGTATAGAGTATGTTTTAATTGACGCCGATACAAAGATAAGCGAGTTCAAAAAAGAGCTTCGCTGGAACGAAATGTACTATATGTTGGCTAAGGGATTATAAAAGAATTCTATCGTGCGTCGTGCGTATTTTTTAGCACGACGCATCGCCTACAATAAGCCAGAAATCATGCCTTAAAGCCAACCTGCTCATTCGGCAGGGGGGCCAAACTCTAAAAATAGGTCATCGTAAGGTGCAATTGTCTTGATATTTCTCCTTCGATTGTATAATATATATTTCAGGCAAGCATTTGCTTTCCACAATACGGCAAGGGGAGGTTAAAAACAGGTCAGTCGAAGTTTACAGGCTGTGAAGTCATTAACTGACAATTCGTATTGTTTAAAAGGGAAGGTGGAAACACTATGATTAAGTCAGGGATCGCAATAATAACAAGCATTATCATCGTGTTGTTTTTTTTGTCTATGGGCCAGACAGGTGCCCAAACATCGGAAGAACCAATTAAACTTAGGTTTATGGAGAATCTGGGCCGCGGATTAGTCGCTATCAATCAAGGCAACGGGAGAGTGTATGTCGGATGGAGGTTGTTGGGAACAGATCCTAATGAAATTTCCTTCAATCTATACCGCTCGGCCGGAGGGGCATTACCTGTTAAACTCAATGATCAGCCGATAACACAAAATACTAATTTTATTGATACAGGTGTGGACCTTAACCAGCCAAACTCCTATTTTGTTCGGCCCGTTCTGGATGGTCAGGAGTCCGGCAGTGTTGCCGGAGGGTGTGTTCCTTTTTTATTACAAGCGAATGCTCCCATACAGCAATACATCTCTATTCCTCTCCAAACCCCCAATGGTTACACACCCAACGATGCCTCTATCGGTGACTTGGATGGCGACAGTGAATATGAAATTGTCTTACATCAGACGGGCGTAAGTCAGGATAATGCATACGAAGGATTTACCAGCGAGCCTATTCTTCAGGCTTACAAGCTGGATGGCACTTTTCTCTGGGAGATTAATTTAGGGAGAAACATTCGTGAAGGTGCTCACTATACGCAATTTATGGTATATGACCTTGATAGCGACGGCAGGGCCGAGGTGGCCTGTAAAACGGCAGATGGAACTATCGATGGAATGGGGAACATAATTGGTGATCCTAATGCGGATTATCGCAATGCTTCAGGTCGCATCCTTGACGGGCCGGAGTTTCTTACCATTTTTGATGGATTAACCGGCGCTGCATTAGTCACGACCGATTATATCCCACCGAGAGGAAGTGTTACGAGCTGGGGTGATAATTACGGCAACAGATGTGATAGATTTCTAGCGTGTATTGCATATCTTGACGGCGAGAGGCCGAGCCTCGTTATGTGCCGTGGCTACTACCACGGACGAGACGGCTATTGCGGCCGTACCGTCTTGGCTGCATGGGATTGGAGAAATGGCTTGCTTACACATCGGTGGACCTTTACTGCGATAGAGGACGGTGTAAATGATGAATATACAGGCCAGGGGAATCATAATCTGGCTGTCGGTGATGTGGATGGCGACGGCAAAGATGAGATTGTTTACGGGGCTTGTTGTATCGATGATGATGGAACAGGACTTTATTCAACAGGTTTAGGGCACGGGGATGCCATGCATCTGGGCGATCTGGACCCGGACAGACCGGGGCTGGAAGTGTTTGATATCCACGAAGGTTCCGGGCATCCAGTGGGTGCTGAGTTTCGTGACGCTAATACCGGGGAACTTATCTGGGGAATAAGCGCAGGAGATGTAGGAAGAGGGTGCGCAGGTGATATTTATGCCGGTAATCCGGGTGCCGAGATGTGGGCTGCCGGCGGTATTAGCGGCCTACGCGACCGCTATGGTAATAACATCGGCCGTAAGCCTGGGTCAACCAATTTTTTGGTCTGGTGGGATGCTGGGGTGCACCTGCTGTTTGTAGGTAGATTTTTCAGGCCGCCAAAGGCTTTGCAGACCAT
>MHYD01000046.1:9076-10641 GCA_001824645.1 Planctomycetes bacterium RBG_13_46_10 | reverse complement strand
TTGCTATGCTGCTGCATAATCTTATCGACTTTGCCATTTTCGAGCCCGGCATAATGACAGCATTTTGGGCCTGTATAGCGATTATATACGCAGGCTGGCGTACGGAAAACACTGCATCGGTGGAAACAGAGCCAAACAGGCTCAAAAAGCTGATGATTGCCGTTCCTGCCGTGGTAATTATAACAGCGATTATGTGGTTCTGCATAATACCGGGGGCGATGGCGGCAGCTAAGACGGAAAAGGCGAATTACCTATTTGCCCGCGGTGAAATCGAAGAGGCA
This sequence comes from Planctomycetes bacterium RBG_13_46_10, assembly GCA_001824645.1. GTDB lineage: Bacteria > Planctomycetota > Phycisphaerae > Sedimentisphaerales > Anaerobacaceae > RBG-13-46-10. The sequence continues at coordinate 10,360 of MHYD01000046.1, read as the reverse complement.
ACGGCGCTGTTAGCCTTTGCCCAGAGGGACGATGCTTTAAATCCGAAGCCGGCGGCTCTTGCCGGTAAAATGCTCCTTCATAAATTCAAGATGCGTCCCGGGCACCTGCCCCAAGTTCTGCACAATGCCGAGGGTTTATTATCAGCTGCGATTGAGAGAGACCGGGCTGACTACAGTAATTATGAAAATCTTGCCGAAGTCTATACTATGCTCGGGCAAATCAATTCTGAAGAGCGGCGGTTGTGGTTTGAAAAGGCTCATTGTGAGCTTCAAAAAGCGCTGCTTCGTTATCCATCTTCGGCGCAACTGCATACCAAATCTGCAAAAATCGCCGAACAACTGGGGCTGACCGAAGAGGCGATTGAACATTACAGAAAAGCGGTAGAAATAGAAGACGACTATAGAGAGCAGTTTAAAATAATGTTCCCGGACAGAGAAGTTATCAGCAGAATGGGTAAGGTGAACTATATCAATGCCAAAGAGAGGCTTGAAGAACTTGTTCGGAAAACGGAAAATAAGAATTAAGCTAATGCTGGATAGTTATTCAGAAATAAAGGCAATGGAGTTTTTATGGTTACGTTGAACGGTTACGGTTGCGAGGCTCGTTACGGTTACGTATAATGTAAAACGTTATGGAAAGCAAAAAATCTATTAGAAGTTTTCAGGATTTGGAGGTTTACAAAGGTGCTTATCAGGCAATGCTTGATGTGTTCAAGCATATTTTGCCAAGATTACCTGTCGAAGAGAAATACGATTTGGTTGACCAACTTAGACGTTCAACTAAGGCTGTTCCTCGGTTGATAGCAGAAGGCTATTCTAAAAGACATCAGAAGAAAGGATTTCAGAAATATCTGGATGATGCAATGGCAGAGTCTAATGAAACAATGGTTTCTTTAACCCAGGCCAAGGACCTATATTTTTCTATGGTTGATGTCAGAACATGTGAAAAACTAATAGATACTTACGATAAAATCAGCAGACAGTGTTATAATTTAGCAGTCGCGTGGAACAAATTTGGTGAACGCAAACCCGGGACGCAACCGCATAGCGTAAGTACGAAACAAGCATCGTAACCAATGAACGAAAGACGCAGTTAATATGAGGCAGAATATGAAAAAAACAGTTATCTTTTTTATACTTTCAGTTTTTGCAGCCGTTTGTTCAGCTCAACTACAGGATATGTCCAAATCCGTAGTGATGATTCAAACCGTCAAACAGGGCTATAACTACACTACGCCGTGGAAGCAGCAATCGACAAGGGGCGGCGTCGGTTCGGGCTTTATC
>MHYD01000046.1:6766-8971 GCA_001824645.1 Planctomycetes bacterium RBG_13_46_10 | reverse complement strand
TTTGTCGGTCACGATTGCGATTTAGCCCTGCTGAAAGTTTACGATGGAACTTTTTTCGAGGATACTGTGCCGCTGGAGTTCGGGGATTTGCCGAAAGTCAACAGCACTGTTTCTACATACGGCTTTCCAATGGGAGGCACTACGCATATCAGCGTTACGGAAGGCGTGATATCGAGGATTCAAACCGATTTGTATGTTCACAGCGGAGCCGACTCGCATTTGGTAATCCAGACGGATGCGGCGATAAATCCCGGCAACAGCGGCGGGTGCGTAATACAGGACGGCAACGTGGTCGGGGTCGCTTTTCAGGGGCTGCTGCAGGCTGACAATATCGGCTATATGATACCCACAACCGTAATCAAACACTTTCTTGAGGACGTAAACGACGGCAAATACGAGGGATTCGGCAGTTTGGGTGTGATGCTTTTTGCTGGTCTGCATAATGATAGCTACAGGGATTTTTTGAAACTTGGCGACGATGTACAGGGCATAGCAGTAACATCCGTTATACTAAACAGCTCTGCTGAAAAGGCACTTGCGAAAGATGATTTGATAACGCAGATTGATAATTTCGATATCGACAATGACGGAATGGTTATGATTTACGGCAGTAAACACTATTTGTCGGAGGTAGTGGAGCAGAAACAAATAGGGCAAACGGTTAATTTGACTTTTTGGCGCGACGGCGAGCAGAAAACCGCCGATCTGACGATACAGCTTAACCGGCCTGTGTTCGAATATGCAAGGCTCTACGATGCTCAGCCGAAATACGTATGTTTTGCCGGGCTGACATTTATCGCTGCTTCGAGAAATTTTCTTGAGACGTGGGGTTCGGACTGGGGTAATTCGATCCCGCATACTCTAAGATACCTTTTTACCAATTCTCAACAGCTCAACACCGACCGTCTGCGGAAAGAATATGTAGTTCTTTCAGAGATTTTGCCTGATGAAATCAACGCTTATGCCGGCGAATTTTTGCACAGGCCGCTCGAAAGCATAAATGATGTCCCGATTCGCAGTCTGAACGATGTCAGGGCGGCCTTTGAAAAGCAGGATGCTGATTTTTATGTCCTCAAATTTATGAATTCCGACAGGCCTTTGTCGATAGAGACCAAAAAGGCCCATCAGCAAAACGAATTGATTCTCAAAAAATACAACGTCCCGATGTGGGCATTTACGGAGGAACAGATATGAAGAATTTAAAGTTTTTTTTCGCTGTTTTCTTTATCGGGCAGCTCGTTTTATCGAACGCTTCTGCTAAAAGCAGAGTAGATATGACCGAGGCGATGAAAGATTCGCTCGTTCATCTGAGCATATCTTATCAGGCGTATGAACAATATCAGCCATGGAAGTATAAAGACATTGCCGAAGGATGGAGCGTAGGCTGCGCCGTGACAGAAAACGAGGTTATCACTACCGCACAAGAGGTTGCAAATGCCGCTCAGATAAAAGTAAAGAGGTACGGACAGAACGAATTTATACCGGCAAAAATCAAGATAATTGATTACGAATCCGATCTGGCACTTATCGAGCTTGACTCCAATTCCATCAGGAAGGCATTAAAACCCCTTGAGTTCGGCGCGAAATATAAAAAAGGCGCTGAAGTCAATTTCTACTGGCTCTCTCCGACAGAGCAGATATACAGCGGCAGAGGCTATCTCGACCGGGCATCGGTCAGTTCGCCGCCGACGGCTCATTGCGGGACGCTCAATTTCGTAGCTGCAAATATTTCCGACAGCACGAGCAGCGGACAGTTATACTGCATCGGCAATAAGCCGCTCGGAATAGCCAACTGGTCGAATAATCAGGAGGCGGGAATTATTCCGCCGGAAGTTATAAACAGATTTCTGCACGATGCCAAAGACGGTTTTTATAACGGGAGCGGGACGCTCGGATTCAGTACGACAAAACTGGTGGACCCTGCTTTGAGGAAGTATCTGCAAATGCCGGATGAAATTCAACACGGTATTTATGTTTCCGATGTGGTTACAATAGGCACAGGCAGCGATGTACTTAAAACCGGCGATGTGCTCTTGGCCATAGACGGATTCGAGCTGAATCCATACGGCAAGTTTGTCCATCCGCAATACGATGTTCTTCCTTTCGATTACCTGATAACGAGCAAAACGGCGGGAGAGAAAATTAGTTTCAAGATTTGGCGGGATGGAAAAAACGAGACAGTTGAAACTGCTGCGAAAAATTTCG
>MHYD01000046.1:6311-6752 GCA_001824645.1 Planctomycetes bacterium RBG_13_46_10 | reverse complement strand
CTCGTGCAGTGGTACGATTTGGACGACCAGCCGGAGTATTTTATCATCGGCGGATGCGTGCTGCAGAAACTGACGAGGACATATCTCGCTTCGAGAGGCAGCGGCTGGGTGGGAAAAACAGATTCGCATATATATAATTATCTGCTGAACGAGGCATTCAAGCCCACAGATGAGCGGAAGGCAATTGTCATATTGAGTTTTGTGCTGCCGTCAGATATTACTCTCGGCTATCATGGTCTTGGGCAGTGTGTCGTTGACAATATCAACGGTATGAAAATCCGGAGTATGAAAGACATTCGGGCAGCTTTGGCGCTCAAGCCGGAGGCAAAATACGATGTGCTCGAATTTGAGCTTGACCGGCCGAAAATCATCCTTGACAGGGCCAAGATGCAGGAGGCAAATCAGACTATTGCACGGAATTACGGGATTGACAAACTGGCA
>MHYD01000046.1:5191-6291 GCA_001824645.1 Planctomycetes bacterium RBG_13_46_10 | reverse complement strand
CGGCCAGTTGCCGGTGAAGACTTCTGCTGCGGGGCCGGTCATATAGACACAATTATCCTGCTGTGACCAGTTTAATTCGAGCACACCGCCGGGCAGGTTAGCTTTAACCGCCCTATCGCAACGATTAGTAAGCACAGCGGCTACACAGCAGGCGCAGGCGCCTGTGCCGCAAGCTAAAGTTATCCCGCTGCCCCGCTCCCAGGTGAGCATTGTAAATTCGCGAGAAGAATTAACCTTTACAAAATGGGCATTAACCCTTTCAGGAAAGAGTTTGTGATTTTCTATCGCAGGTCCTATTTTTCCCAATTCAATCGCTGAAAGGTCATTAGTGAAAAATACGGCGTGCGGATTGCCCATCGAGACGGCTGTGAACAGCAATCGCTGACCCTGAACATCGATAGCTGTTTCAATAATGCTGCTGCCATCGAGCGCAACGGGAATATTTTTCGGTTCGAGAATCGGCTGGCCCATATTGACGCAAACTTTTTCGACTTTATCCTCACTGCTGACCTGCAGGCCGAGGGTAAGAACACCCCTGCCCGTTTCGATGCGAAGCGAGACGGGGAAATTGCCGCCGCCGGGGACGGAAAACGCCCTTCCCCTGCTGCCGAGAGAATGTTCATACGCATATTTTGCGACGCAGCGAATACCATTGCCGCACATCTGGGCTTCGGAGCCGTCGGCGTTAAATATTCTCATCCTGACATCAGCGACTTTGGACGGACATATTAAAATCAGGCCGTCTGCGCCTACACCTGTGTGACGATTACTGATAAGAGGCGCCAAGGCGGCAGGGTCTCTAACGGTCTGAGTGAAACAATCCACATAGACATAATCATTGCCGAGGCCGTGCATTTTCGTAAATTGCATTGGAGAGCCTGTTAAAATAAGTCTTTAAGGGTAAACTATACTAAAGTGGATGAAAAATTTAAAGGTAATTTTTTACCCGGAAACCCCCAGGACAGGCCTGGGGGGCTAAGCAACTATTTTTTAACTGCAAACTCTTTTTTGCGGGTATCCATCTGGGCTTTGAGCCTTGCTATTATGGACGAGTGCATCTGCGAGACTCTCGATTCGGAAAGGTCGAGGGTGGCGCCGAT
>MHYD01000046.1:3011-5150 GCA_001824645.1 Planctomycetes bacterium RBG_13_46_10 | reverse complement strand
CGCGCTGGAGACGGCGAAATTCATTGGAATCCATATCAAGCTCATCGGCGATTTCCTGCTCGGTCGGAAGTCTGCCGAGATGAGATTCGAGCATTCTGGTTGTGTTGACAAGCTGATGGGCGCGGGCTCTTACAAGTCGCGGCACCCAGTCCATACTTCGCAACTCATCAAGAATCGCTCCCCTTATACGGGGCGTACAATATGTTGCAAATTTCACTCCCCTTTTCGGGTCGTAAGCATTTATGGCATCCATCAGGCCGAATATGCCGGCGCTGATTAAATCGTCAACCTCGACCTTTTCAGGAAGCTTGACATATATCCGCTCGGCAGTGTACTTGACAATCGGCAGATAATATTCCATCAGCCTGTTGCGGTTTTCATCGTTACGCTCCTTGAAAAAGTTTTTCCACAGGACCTCTATGTCAACTTCTATACTTTTTTTTGTCGCCGACATTTTTTGTCCTCCAAAAAATTCATATAGACCCTGAGGTCCGATAAGTTTTGAAAAATAGAATTTTATTTTTAAAGTGCATTGCGTTTAACGAATTTAACGGCTTTAATGCTTCCACAAGTAATATCGGCCTTTTACAAGAGGCGTTTTAGAAAAACCAGTTAACGACTTTTTTAAAAAAACTCTGTTCTGCCTGACTGTTTACAGGAACCCTGCTCAGTCTGGCAGCGATAGTCATCAAGGCTCGCGTCGTAGAGCACTTCGGATATTCGAGAACTATCGGCAGGCGTTTTTTTACGGCAAGAGATACCCTCTCATCTCTGACAAGCACACCGGTATGATGCAGTTCGACGCCCATAAATTGTGTCGCTGCCGAGGAGATTTGCCTGTAAACGTTTCTTCCTTCCGTTACGCTCGATGCCATATTCACAAGAAGACTGACTCTGCCTTCGTACCGCTTAATGGTAAGAGCCTTAAGCACGGTATAAGCATCAGTTATTGCGGTAGGTTCGGGGGTAGTTACGAGAATGGTATGGTCGGAAGCCATACAGAAGGATAAAACCATTCTTCCTATGCCGGCGGAGGTATCCACGATAATCACATCGTAGTTATCAATGAGGGTTTCAAGCGATTTGAGAATTCTTTCTTTGGCAAAGTCTGATATGCCCGCAAGAGACTCGATGCCGCAAAAGCCGCATATTACATCCACTCCTGCGGCGGTCGGCTGGCAGATTTCGTCAAGGTTTCGGCAGCCCTTAATGAAATGGGAAAGATTGTACTTGCTGTTTATGCCGAGAATAATATCGAGGTTGGCAAGGCCGAAGTCCGCATCCAACAGAACAACCCTTTTGCCGAGAGCAGCTAAACAGATAGCAAGATTTGCTGCGATATTAGTCTTGCCAACCCCGCCTTTTCCGCTGGCAATAGCAATGACCTTTGTTTTCTGACTGCCTGCGGCGGCAAGTACGGCAAGTTCTTCAACAGATGTTGCGGGCATTGATTCCTCCCTGAAAGATAAATTTTATATAAATCTATAACACTTTTATTGAAAAGAGCTTATGACAATTTATTATCTGACTGCCACCTTTGAAGATTTTAGCTTATGGCTCAACAAGGCACAGGCAGTTTTGTTATTTATTGCATTTTCGTCCAATTGCCGGCGCTGGAAACGGAGGTATTGGTCAAAATCCTGCTCGAAAAGCCTCTGGGCGGCAGTGTCAACCTTCAGTTTTATGTTTAGCCGGCCTCCACCTGTAAAACTGACCGTCCGGCTGTCACAGAGAGCAAGTCTTTTTGATTTTTGGTGTTCCGCCAGGGCTGCGGAAATGACCCTTGCGAAATCTTCGACATCGACATTTCTGGGAGCAAAATCGGCGCAGCGACAGTCCTCGATATTTTTCAAAATAACATCGTGGCGAATGTGCGTAAACTGAATGATTTTTACGAGTACATCGTCTATGTTATCGCGAATCAACGATGACAACTCCATTTGTCCTGTGTCGTTCGTCAAGCTATTTCCCTATAATCATATTTTAAACGCAAAAGTCAGTTACCGGACTTATCGAGTATTTCCCTTATTTGGGTCAATGTCTTTGTTTTCCTGAGCTCGGCAATGATTGAAAGCCGACCGAAGACAGTTTCGTCATAAAGCCGATGTCCGCCCTGAGTCCAGGCGGACTCTCTTATCA
>MHYD01000046.1:986-2972 GCA_001824645.1 Planctomycetes bacterium RBG_13_46_10 | reverse complement strand
ATGACTTTTACATTTTATAAAATGTAAAAGCTATTCTGTCCCGCGTCAACAACTTTTTTGAAAAAATTTAATAATTTCTTTTTTTTGTCTCATTTGCACGGGGCGTAAAGAATTCTTATCTTTTAAAAGTATGGGGGCGGATAATCCCCCTCTTCCTGCGACAAGTGAGAGGGAGCAGTTTTTCTGCCTAAAAGAACGGAATGTTTTCGGACTTAACTTTGGCCAGACGAAACAGTACTGAAAAGGACGGTTTTTTGGCAAATGTATCCGTTTTGCGCACTGATATTTCTTAAACAAGTGTGAATGCGGCGGTATGGCCGCAATCTAAATTGTTTATCAGAAAAGAGTTATGAGCGAAATTCAGAAAAATAACGATGAATATAAGCTGGATGCTGCGAACTGGATTATTCTGCACACGATTACCCCGCTTGTTCAGCAGATTAACTGCCTCGACCTGCAGCAAATCGGAAAAATCTGCGTAGAGCAGATACCCAAGCTCATTAATGCCCGATATGCCTCGCTGTATATACTCGATGAGATAAGCGAGATGCTGCATTTGGAGAATCATAACCACCCATTTTTGATTAACAATATAGTGTCCCTGAACCAGGCTAATTTGTCGCCTATGATAAAAGCCATCAGGAGCAACGAGCTGATTATCATTGAAAATATCGACAGCCATAAAACGCCTGTGATTTCGAAGAAAAGCCGGAAATTTTTACAGAATTATCAGTCCAATAACTGCATAATCGCCCCGCTGATTTGTCATAAGAGGGTGGTCGGGGTATTGAATATTGCGGATAAAGTCAATGCCGACAAATTCAGCGATGAGGACATTGCTATAGTCGAACTCTTACGACAGCTTATGGGGGCTTCCATCGGCAATATCAAGCTTTTTGAAAAAATGCAGCACCAGGCCAAGACAGACGGCCTGACAGGTCTGGCCAACCACCGGACATTCTACGAGGTTCTCGAAAGAGAGCTGAGAAGATGCCAGCGATACGGTGGGCAGATAGCGATTATTATGGGCGATATCGATAACCTCAAGCCCATCAACGACAACTACGGCCACCGCGCAGGCGATATGGCGATAAAACGCGTCAGCAGAAAAATCGTTTCGTGCATTCGCAAAATAGATACAGCGGCAAGATACGGCGGAGACGAATTCGCAGTAATTCTTCCAAATACCACCATAGCAGAAGCCACCGGCGTAGCGCAAAGAATGGTGGAGGAAGTTTCCAAATCCCCTATTGTCTGGGAAAGACAACAAATCGAGATTTCGGTCAGCATAGGAGTCGGCCAATACGACGGCGATATGTGTCCGGAAGAGGTAACTCACTACAGCGACGAAGCGCTTTATGCCGCAAAACAGGCAGGCAAAAACACCGTGAAAGTCTTCGAAAAGCCCAAAGCCGGCATAAAATAACCCCCATTTATCAAAGTTACTATCGACAAGAGCCTCGAACGGGCGGTATAATGGCCTTATGCCCGAAAGCAGAGATAACAAGTCGCTTTTTTCCAGTGTAGAACAAACACAACTGCAGTCAAATGCACCGCTTGCGGCACGAATGAGACCCGAAACCATCGAAGAATTCATCGGCCAAAGAGATTTCATCGCACCCGGCAAACTGCTTTATCGAATGCTGCAAGCCAATACGCTAAGCAGTCTGATATTCTTCGGCCCGCCGGGGACAGGCAAAACCTCTCTGGCGTGGGTCATAGCAAAACAGACGGACGCAAAATTCTTTCATCTCAGCGCACCGGCGGCAAATGTTGCCGATATTCGTGCGATAATTAGCGAGGCAAAAAATAATCTATTCACTAAAAACAGTAAAACCGTTCTGTTTATCGATGAAATACACCGCTTCAATCGCGCCCAGCAGGATGTACTTTTAAACGATGTCGAGTCAGGCATAATTATTCTGATTGGAGCTACAACCGAAAATCCCTATTTTGCCGTGAATTCTCCGCTGCTTTCGCGAAGCA
>MHYD01000046.1:824-954 GCA_001824645.1 Planctomycetes bacterium RBG_13_46_10 | reverse complement strand
GACATTATCCGGCTTCTAAAAAGTGCATTAACCGATAAGCAACGCGGACTCGGCGGACTGGATATCATCGCCAAAGACGATGCAATCGAATATATAGCTATTATGAGCGACGGCGACGCAAGAAAGGCGC
>MHYD01000046.1:672-782 GCA_001824645.1 Planctomycetes bacterium RBG_13_46_10 | reverse complement strand
GGCTGGCAAGGCTTATAGCCGGCGGCGAAGACCCGCGATTTATCGCGAGAAGAATAGCCGTCTGTGCGGCTGAAGATGTGGGCAATGCCGACCCGACCGCAACTATTCTG
>MHYD01000046.1:0-570 GCA_001824645.1 Planctomycetes bacterium RBG_13_46_10 | reverse complement strand
AGCGAATCCAACGGAGGGATACTGAATGGATAAACAGCAGTTGCGGCAGCAGATGAGGACGCAATTGCGCAGCTATTCTGCAGAGAAACTTGCCGAGATGAGCCAGGGTGCCTGTAAAAATCTCGTCGGGATTCCGGAATTTCAAAGCGCAAATACCATTATGGCCTTTCTTTCGATGCCGTACGAAATCGATACCGCCTCATTTATCATATACGCCTGGCAGCACACAAAGACAGTGGCGGTGCCGAAGATTTCGTGGCAGCAGCGGCATATGATTCCGGTGCAGATTAATTCGCTGGAAACCGGTATTGCAACCGATGCCGGCGGGCTGCGAAACCCTGTAACGGGGATACCTGTTCCTCTGGAAGATATCGATTTGGTTATAACGCCGGGGCTGGCTTTCGACAAGAACGGCAACCGGCTCGGCAGAGGAGGCTCTTATTACGACAGATTTTTCTCGCACGAAAAGCTGCAGGCCGTAAAGTGCGGTTTCGGGTTTTCCGACCAGTTAGTCCCTGCTGTGCCGACAACGGAACACGACCAGCCGGTCGATATGCTCGTAACAAATGA
>MHYD01000045.1:11077-12535 GCA_001824645.1 Planctomycetes bacterium RBG_13_46_10 | reverse complement strand
TATTTGATTGTATCTCTACATAACATCGGAATACATACCCGTAAAATCTTAAAACTTAAACTAACTTTTTAGAAATGGCACTAGGTAGGTGGACTAATAGTAATCAATATGTTCTGGGAGACTATCATCTAAAATCTCGGGCAGGTCATTGGAATCCCTGGACGTGTGCATGGGTATTGGATGATGATATAAGTAGTCCCTGTATTGATGCAGGTGACCCGAATAGTCCTTTGGATTATGAAGCATTGGGACAATGTGGCGACGTCGTCAACATGGGCGCTTATGGTGGTACGCCGGAGGCCAGCCGCACAACTAAGGAGTAAGGCGATATGAACATGACTCTGCAATATGCCTGGTGTGAGCTCAAACGGCGAAAGGCCCGGACTATAGCAACGGTGCTGGGATATACCCTGGCGATGTCGAGCATGATAATCCTGAGCGGTATCCTGCAGGCTTCAAAACGGGGCAGTGCTGAGATTCTCGATCACACAGGGACCCACTTTGTGGTATTTTCACCTGCTGATATGGCGTCTTGCGGGCCGTGTCAAACTTATGCGAACAGTCAAATACAGGCCGAAGGCTTTGTGGCCTTCGGTACACGAGTCAATTTGATGCCTCATACATTTGTCGAGAAAATCAAAGGCTTATCCACCGTAGCAGATGCCGCCCCATACCTCCAATATAGATTCCGTGACCCTAACGACGGCCACTTGTTTACAATCGGCGGTTTTGATACCGATAGTGTCATGGTTGTAGGTACGACTTGTTGTGCAGTCACAGACATCATCAAGGGACGCTTCCTTGTTGATGGTGACAAAGGCAAAGTCATGCTGGAGCAGGCATACGCCCAGTTAAGGCATATTGACGTGGGTGGTACGGTGCGCATTGCCGGTGAGGAATTTGCCGTGCTCGGAATTATCAATCCCGGTATTAGACCTGCCAAGGCGGATATCTACATGCCTTACCAGGATGCCGAAAGCCTGCTGGCCTCTGTTCTGCCCAATGTCCCCATTTCGGGACAGGCCAATTTGATTCTCGTTGAAGTTAAAGACAGCTCTATTCAAGACCAGGCGATTCGAGAGGTTAAATCCATGTACCCTGACCTGGTGATATCGAGTTATGCCTGTTATAAACCCGCAGCCCGTGCCAGAGCCATCAGCACAACAGCCGTTGCCATACTGGTTGTAGTAATCGGTACTTTTACAATCTTGCTGGCAATGGCCTCTCAACTGGCAGTCCTGGTGGAACGCAGACGGGAATTAGGAATTTTGAAGACCATCGGCTTTTCCAACGGGCAAATCATGGGACAAATTGTTCTGGAGTCCGTGTTGCAGGCTGTTTTTGGAGCTTTGGTCGCAGGTCTGTTCGTTCTGCTCCTGATGCCGTGGATGCTTTTGAAATGGTTGACAGCCGTGGATATTCCTGTATCTGGAGTTGCTTGGCTGCCCATTTGTGTAG
>MHYD01000045.1:1145-11042 GCA_001824645.1 Planctomycetes bacterium RBG_13_46_10 | reverse complement strand
GCAGGTTTATTTCCTGCTTTTTGGGCAGGCTGCCGGCGTCCCGCAAGTCTGCTGCGGTGTTTCTAAGGACTTCTTGCTATGAATGAAACAATTGTATCTTGTTCGCATATCACCAAACGTTTTGTCTCAAGGGGCAGGTCCACGAATGTGCTTAGTGACATTAGCATTACTATCCGTGCAGGCCAGGTGGTGGTAATTCATGGACGCAGCGGCACGGGTAAGACCACGCTTCTGCAGATAATGGCAGGCCTGGAGCGTCCCAGCACAGGTCACGTGGAGATTGCAGGTCGCTCCGTCGAAAAACTAAGTGCCCCGGAACTGGCGCAGTTGAGGCGGCAGACCATGGGATTTATCTTTCAAAACTTCAACCTGATACCTTCGTGGACCGCGGGGCAGAATGTGGAGGCCGCATTAATCCACACCAAGCTGTCAGGACCCATACGACGCCAAATGGTGCGTGACATGCTTGATGATTTGGGGCTTGACGAGCGAATCGATTACCTGCCGTCGGAGCTAAGCGTTGGACAGCAGCAGCGCGTGGCCATTGCACGTGCATTGGTCCATTCGCCCGCCCTTGTCTTTGCCGATGAGCCGACCGGTGATGTGGACCCTGAAACTGCCAGGGCCATTATAGACTGCCTTGTGGATTTAGTGCGTGATAATGGAGCCACACTCGTAGTTTGCACCCACGGGGAATTTCTCATAGGGACCGCCGACCAACATTACATCCTCGATGATGGGAAAATAGTGTTGCAGGAGCTTAGCAAAGACCTGCACGTATGAAGGTTTCATTGATATTAAAGAACTCTTTCTGTACTTGACATAGATAGCCTGTATTTTGTATACTACATGTTAACAGGCGAAGGAAAGGCAGGCTATTATCCTGTTTTTAAAGATAAGGGAAGGAGGTCGAAAAATGATAAAGGCGAGATATTCCACAATTTCGCGGACAATTTATTTACTGATTGCGGTGTTCCTACTCAGCTTTTCTGTCCGGGCGGACGAGAATGCACCTGCTGCACCGGATTCTCAGAAGAACAGTATATACGTATTCCTTCCGCAGCAGAGCACGGTGGTTCAGACAGGCGGGATAGCCGGCATCCATAGAACATACGTCATAGAGGGACAGTTCCAGCTATCAATTGACCCCAATATGGGCAGCGTTTTTTTCACTCATGTCGATGCGAATGCGGTAGATGATAGCCCGTACAAACGCAGCTTGGACCCGAACGAAGTATTCAACCTGGCCGGTCTGGTCGGAATTATTGTTGATGATACGTTAATCTATTTTGCGGGCAGAGATTCCAATGGTTCTGACATATTTATTACAGCGATTCTCAATGATGATTTGATCTACATTTTCGCCCAGACGTACCCACCGGCCGGCAGCGCGGACTTTTTTATCTTCAATATGGATGCCGTCGCCCAAAGAAAGTATGGTGGCGGGACGGGCGAACCTAACGACCCGTACAAAATCGCTTCGTCTGCCGATTTGATAGAGCTCGGCGACAGCCCCGAAGATTACGACAAGCACTTCATCCTGACAGCCGACATCGACTTGTATCCCAACCTTCCCGGCGGCAAGGTCTTCGACAAGGCCGTCATTGCCTTCGATACCAATGACGCAACACCGTGGTCTTTTGATGGTAATCCTTTCGTCGGTGTCTTCGATGGCAATGGGTACACAATCTCGCATTTGACCATCACAGGTAAAAGTTATTTGGGCCTATTTGGCCGATTGGGAGTTAAGGCTGAGGTCAAGAACTTGGGTGTGGTCGATGCCCAAATTAATGGCTCTGGTTTTTTCGATTTTGGCGGATTGGTTGGGTGCAACAGTGGTTCTGTGATCCAATGCTATAGCAGTGGCATAATCATCGGTGGCAGTGGGATCGGCGGACTGGTGGGAACGAACTACGGTACTTTAACGCGCTGTTCCAGCACTGGTTCGGTCAGCGGCAATGATCGAGTCGGCGGACTGGTGGGATTCAACGAGCGCGGTAATATTACAAACTGCTATAGCACCAGTATTGTCACTGGCTCATACTATGTTGGCGGTCTGGTGGGGAGTCATGTAGGTAACATAACCAATTGCTACAGCACCGGTGTTGTCACCGGAAACGAAGCTATCGGAGGACTGGTTGGACGGAATGGCATACAAGGAGTTGTGCCTAATCCTGGCTACATCAAAAATAGTTACTCGCTCACCAGTGTAAGAGGAGAAATCTTTGTAGGCGGTCTCGTAGGAGACAACAGGGTTGGTGATGTGATGCAGTGCTACAGCGCCGGTGGTGTCAGTGGCAATGAGAGCGTCGGTGGATTAGTTGGGCTAAGCGACTGGGGCGGAGTCTTGCGCAGCGTATGGGATGTGGAAACCTCCGGTCTATCAGGAAGTGCCGGTGGCGTGGGCTTGACCACGCGTGAGATGATGGATCCCTACATGCTCGGTCTGAATGGTTTTGCCGATGATCCGAACTGGGTTCTGGATCCTGGCCGCAATTATCCCAGGTTAGCTTGGGAAGGTACGCCTGGTCAGATTATCGCCGGGCCTGACATTAACTGGCTTACAGGGCGGGGAACGTCTGAGACTCCCTATAAGATTGACACATTCGATCAATTCATCATGTTGAGTAAAGGGTCTGTCCTCTGGGACAAACATTTTGTCCTCGGTGCGGACATAGATCTGAATCCAGTTCTGCCAAACAGAATTGTTTTCGAGCAGGCGCCAATTCAAGTTTTCACGGGTGTTTTTGATGGCAATGGTCACGTGATCTCCTGTTTGACAATTAAGGGTGTAAGCTACCTTGGATTGTTTGGTCTATTGGGAGTTAAAGCCGAGGTCAAGAAGCTTGGGGTGGTGGACGTTCACATAACCGGTTCGGGAGGATGTATTGGAGGCATTGTTGGGTTCAGTGGAGGATGTACTATGAACTGCTGTTAAAGCACGGGTACGGTCAGTGGCGGCGGCAACAGAGTCGGAGGACTCGTGGGGTGTAACCACGGTGCGGTAACTCAGTGCTATAGTACCAATGCTGTCAGCGGCGACTCAACGGTCGGTGGGCTGATGGGTCTGAACTTAGGCGATATAGCAAAATGCTACAATACAGGAGCGGTAAATGGCACTTCTTATGTCGGCGGGTTGGTGGGATTCAACCACGACTGTATTGTGACCCAGTGCTACAGCACAGGTGTGGTCAATGGTGGCGGCAACAATGTCGGCGGATTGGTTGGAAAAAAACAGTTGTCGGATATAATGGCGTCTTTCTGGGACATACAGACCTCAGGCCAGGCTAGGAGTGATGGCGGGATAGGCAAGACCACAGCCGAAATGCAGATGGCAAGCACGTTCTTAAGTGCCGGCTGGGACTTCATAGGTGAGACAGATAACGGCACTGAGGATATATGGTGGATTGACGAAGGACAGGATTATCCAATATTAAGCTGGGAGCTACCTCAAAAGACCACTCCTCAGCATTGACTGTGTGAATAATCCCAAAATAAAAAAACCCCCGGGTAGAAGCCTGGGGGTTATAAGAAAACATCGAGTAATATCCGATTACCCGATGTTTTCCGGAGGGGAGAAAAACGGCTTATGTAATCTCAGTTATTGAGAAAACCTCATTTGTTAGTTGTCTTAAATGTTTCATTTGTTTTTCTTTCCAATATCTATACGTCATCGAAAAATTACGGTTCTTTGGTATTTTTACTGATATTAGCAATTATTTTTTACCTGTCATTTATAATGGAGTGGCGGCCTCGACCACAAAGGCTTTTGGTATGGTTCTTTCCGAGTTTTGCATACACCTTCCTTCGTTTTGGGCATAATCCACCCTTGTCATCCGTCTTTACCTTTTAATATCCTAAAGGCTGCATAAAAGCCGGCTATGGCGTACGCCATTTCTATATTTAAAGTGATAGATACCCGAAAAAAGTAACATTTTTTTATTGGAAACATTAACAAATCCGGCATAATATGTTGCCGGGGGCAAACCTTTTTGACGGTTAAGGCTTTTCGGAGCTGTTTAACCCGTTATGAAGCTTGATTCTATAACGGGATTAATTATCCGTCTTTAATTTATAAAAATTAAGTTTTTTGGAAAATAAGGAGAATGCAAAATGAAACAAACGAAGCGAAAACAAAACATGGCTGTTTTCGGTGCGGTGGTTTTGCTTTTGGCTATGGTTGCGGTTCTGTCCGGACCGGCGAAGGCTCAGGATTTATCAGAATTTGAGAAGCGAATAACGGTTTTTACACTGGATAACGGCTTGAAATTCATAGTTCTGGAAAGGCACGAGGCACCGGTAGTCTCATTCCACACGTATGCCAACGTTGGTTCTGTCGATGAGGTCAAGGGTATCACGGGCCTGGCCCATCTTTTTGAGCACATGGCTTTTAAGGGAACCAAAACAATCGGCACCCAAAACTACAGGGCTGAGGCTAAAGCTATGACAAAAGAGGATAAGGCTTTTTTGGCGATAAAAGCCGAGGAGAGAAAGGGCGACAAGGCAGACAAAGAAAAGCTGGAGGAATTGCAAAAGAGATTCGAGGAAGCACAAAAAGAGGCCCAGGAATATCTTGTTCACGATGAATTTGAAGAAATATACAGCCGAAACGGTGCATCAGGATTTAATGCCTACACAAGCTGGGACGCCACGCAGTATATTGTAAGTCTCGCTTCCAATAAAACGGAGCTTTGGATGTCACTTGAATCCGACCGCTTCTTAAACCCGGTAATACGAGAATTCTATAAAGAAAGAAATGTGGTGATGGAAGAGCGGCGAATGATGGAAAATAATCCCCAGGGGCGCTTGGTTGAAGATTTCATGGCTTCCGCCTACAAAGCGCATCCCTACGGCGAACCTATAGTCGGGCACATGAGTGATATACAAACTATTACCCGCGCAGAAGCCGAGGCCTTTTTCAAAAAGTATTATGGCCCGGGCAATCTGACCATCGCGATAGTCGGTGACGTCCAGCCGGAAGAAATAGAAAAAATGGCAAGAAGGTATTTTGGGCGAGTCCCCGGCGGACCAAAGCCTGAGCCGGTGGAGACGGTGGAGCCGCCGCAGCGGGGAGAGCGAAGAGTTGTGGTGGAAGACCTTTCGCAGCCTATTGTCATTATCGGCTATCATAAAGCTAACATCAATCATCCGGATAACGCCGTATTCGATTGTCTAAGTGACATAGTCGGCACGGGCAGGACGTCACGGCTTTATAAAAGCCTTGTAAAGGAAAAAAAGATTGCAATTGAGGCTTCGGGTTTCCAGGGAATGCCGGGAAATAAGTATGCGGGTCTGTTTTTATTTTATGCAGTACCGGCCAAAGGCCATACGAATCAGGAATGCGAAGAAGCCATTTACGCTGAGATTGAAAAATTAAAAACCGAGTTCGTGACACCTGAGGAGCTGAAAAAGTCAAAGACACGCATCCGGGCCGACATTATTAGGCAGCTCGATTCCAACGACGGACTGGCTGCCCTGCTGACTTTTTATGATGTCGTCACCGGAGATTGGCGAAATCTATTTAAACAGCTTGATGATATTGAAAAAGTCATCGCTGATGACGTACAGCGCGTTGCCAAAGAATATTTCACGAGCAAAAATCGGACTGTTGGTGCCATTGAGACAACCACGGCGGAAAAGCTCTAAAATTAAATACAAAATGCTAAAATCAGGAGCAATAAAATGAGAATGAAGAAATCATTTTTAATGATGGTTTTAATATTTCTTTCCTTTGAATTGTGCTTTTTTGTACCGGTATGTCACGGTCTTAATTTGGGGCGGCAAAAATCTTACAAGAAGCTAAAATTCCCCGCTCTTGGTGATATCGTGGTTCCGGATGTCGAGAGAGTCACCCTGCCTAACGGTATGCAGCTGTTTTTGCTGGAGGACCATGAATTACCGCTAATCAGCATCTCAGCCCGGATTCGGACCGGCTCGGTTTATGAGCCGGCGGACAAAATCGGCCTGGCTTCAATTACCGGTATTGTAATGCGCACAGGCGGCACTACAAGCAAAACGGGCGACCAGATTGACGAGGAGCTCGAACAAATAGCCGCGTCTGTGGAGACGGGCATCGGACTTAATGCCGGCTATGCTTCTGTGTCGGTGCTGAAAGAAGATATCGATACCGGCCTTGCAATTCTGGCAGATGTGCTGATGAATCCTGCTTTTCGCGAGGACAAGATTCTGCTGGCCAAGGTCCAGCATAGAAGCGCCATTGCCCGGCGTAATGACCAGGTAGCACAAATAGCCGGCCGGGAGTTTACGAAACTAATCTATGGGCCGGATAGTGCCTATGCACGACATACGGAGTATGCCACCATAGATAATATCAGCCGTGATGATCTGGTTGCCTTCCATAAGAAATTCTATTACCCCAATAATGTGATGCTCGCAGTTTGCGGTGATTTCGATACAAAGGGGATCGTTGAGAAAATTGAGAAGGCCTTTGCAGACTGGGAAAAAACCGATGTGCAGGTGCCGGCGGTGCCACAGGTCAACTATGAATTCCGCTCAACGGTAAATCAGATACATAAGGACGACATTGATCAGGCATGTATTCGACTTGGTCATATTGGCTGTCTGATGAATGACCCTGATTATTTTGCTTTAATTGTGATGAACCGGATACTCGGCGGAGGCTTTACAAGCAGACTGTTTAGAAATGTGCGGTCTCGCGAGGGGCTTGCTTACTCTGTTTTCGGCAACTATTCTGCCGACTTTGACCATCCAGGCGTCTTTTATGTCGGCTGTCAGACCAAATCGCAGTCCACTGTACATGCGGCTCGTGCTATGGTTGAAGAAGTGAAAAAAATGACCGAAGAAGAGGTTACCGATGAGGAGTTGGCCATAGCTAAGGAAGCTTATCTAAATTCGTTTGTGTTCAATTTCGATTCGAAGGGCAAAATTGTAAATCGTCTGCTTGGTTACGAGTACTTTGGTTATCCACCCGATTTTTTGCAAAAGACCAAAACCAATGTCGAGAAAGTCACCAAGGCGGATGTTCTGCGTGTTGCTCGCAAACATCTTCAGCCGGATAAGGTGCAAATTGTAGCTGTTGGTCGGCCGCAGGATTTCGATGAGCCTCTTTCGGTGCTTGGGGCAGTGACCGAAATTGATATTACCATACCGACTCCCAAAGAAGAGCTGCCGGCTGCCACCGATGAAACGATTACCAGGGGACGTGAGCTACTGGCTAAAGCTGTCACTGCCTGCGGCGGGGCCGAAGCTTTCGCCGCGATTAATAACTATGTAATCAAAGGTGATATAACTATGACCACGCCCCAGGGCGATATGCAGGTTCCTGTCATAACGACTTTTATTCTGCCGGACAAACTGCAGCAGGTATTAGACCTCCCTATGGGCCAGTTAAAGCAGGTTGTATCACAAGGCGAGGTCTGGATGGTAACACCTCAGGGGTCGATGGATGTCCCTGAATCCCAGCGGAAAGAGATGAAGGCAAGACTATTCCGTGACTTTGTAAATCTACTTCGTATGAGTGATTCCAAAGAGCTGTCTGTTCAATATCTGGGCAAAGAACAGGCCGCCGGGGCCGAAGCGGAAATTATCTCGGTGACTGATGCAAATGACAACACGGTCAAGCTGTTTCTTGACGCTAAAACTTTTATCCCTCTGAAACAAGCCTACAAAGGTATGACCATGGCCGGGCCCGGCGAGCTTGAGGAGATATATTCCGATGTGCGTGACATCTCCGGTATAAAAGTTCCTTTTTCAACCTTGGTAAACGCCAATGGGAGCAAGCAGGGCGAGTTAAAAGTCTCGGATGCGAAATTCAACACAGAAATCGACCTGAGCATTTTCCAGAAGCAATAATACAGACCAAATCGGGACCGAAAGATGGAACGAGCTGTTTATAGGATTATCGATGCCAATTTTAATCGCGCGCGCGAGGCGGCCCGAGTAGTCGAGGAGTTCTGCAGGTTCGCTTTGAATTCGGCTGCACTATCCGAGCGTGCTAAACGACTTCGCCACGAATTGTCCGCTTGCTTGGGTAAGCTCGATACCGGCAGGCTGCTTTCAAGCAGAGATACGCTCGGCGATATCGGCGCCGGTCGGCATGTTGATAAACAGCTTGAGCGCAGTGACCTAAAGGACTGTCTGACAGCGGGCTGCAAACGCTTAACTGAGGCATTGCGAACATTAACCGAGATGACCCAGACACTGGATCGGTCTGCAGCGCAAATATTAGAGAAGCTGCGGTTTGAAGCATACACTCTTGAAAAAGACATTTTCCTTTTTAGTGAGCCGGCGGAAAAGTTCAAACAAGTCGGACTATATGTAATAATCAGCAGCAATTTGCCGGCGGATATTATCAGCTTGGCACAAAAATGCGTTGCCGGCGGTGCGGACTGCATCCAACTGCGAGCAAAGAATATCAACGACGATACTCTTTTCGCTGTTGCCGTTGAATTTGTAAAAGTTTGTAAAGATTCCGGCGTCTTCAGCATTATAAATGACCGTGTCGATATTGCAGTTGCAGCCGGTGCCGACGGTGTGCACCTGGGCCAGAATGACCTGCCCGTTGAGCAGGTTCGCAGGCTGCAATTAGCCCCGCTTATTATCGGCAAGAGCACACATTCGCCTGAGCAGTTAACTTCAACCTGCCGGGAACTCCCGACGTATGTTAGTCTTGGACCCATCTTTAGCACAATAACAAAACCAGCCGCAGAGCCGGTAGGGCTGGACTATGTAAGGCAGGCGGCAAAGCAGCTTGTTGACACCGGCATAGCCAATGTTGCTATCGGCGGCATAGCCGAGGGCAATGTTGAGGAGGTTTTAAAAGCCGGTGCTGGTGCCATTGCGGTCTGCTCTGCAGTTACGCAAGCCAGAGACCCGGCGTCAGCGTGCCGGACTCTAAAAAATAAAATAATAGCTTTCAAAAAAGAATAGTTTTTTGGTACCCAAATCATATCGAGATAACGAAATTCTTTGATTTATGCTTTAGAAACCTGTTTTCTACAAATTATCCACTAATTATTAAACTTTCCAGCGAGGTTGCAAGTTTAAGAAAAATTCTGTGTAGGTACCTATACTTAGTTCGCCCATTAAAATCGGTTTTCATGTAAAGTTCGATGTTATAAGCTCTTTATTATGAATAGATTACGAGATATAACCTCTCTTTGAGAAAATGTGCCATGATTAATAGGAACATAGACGGCTTATTTCCTTAGGCCGTTGTGTTATTCTGGGTAAGAATCAGTAAATTACCCATATTATCAACGAGTTATCCACAATGCATTCGATTTGGGCGTTATGCCGGTATTGAACTTATTTTTTAGCCTCTGGGGCATTAGGAGCATTTTTTACCAGAGACGGAGATAACGAGCTAATTTGTCCGTGCATTTGGGTAAGTGTAACCTTCATCTGCTCAAGGGTGCTTACTATTTTGCTGTTTGTTTCCTGGGTTTTGCTCTGCATTGCTAAGATTTGCTCCTGCATCCTGGCCTGATTTTGATGAAAATCCCTGATGGTACCAACAACTGCCTGGATATTTTCCTGAATCCTTTCTTCAGACCTGGTTTGCCGCTGGCCCATAACATCCATGAAATTGGCCATTTCCTTATTATTATTCTGTGCACTTTGCTGCATTTTCATCAGCTCTCTTTCGAGGTTGGACGTAGTGCCATCGACCCGCATGATATTCGCATTCAGACCTTCGACTCCGCCATTCAAAGAACCCTGGCCGCGTTCAACCCCGGCTAAAGAGTTTATCAGCCGTTGATTATGTATTTGCATTAAGTCCTGTAGCGCAGCATGTTTTTGTGTGATTATTGCTCTCACATCATCGGCGTGTTTTTGGTTGCTATTCTGCACATCTTCAATTGAAACATGCAGTAGGCTCTGTTTTTCCTCGATTTGTTTCATATTCTCGGCCAT
>MHYD01000045.1:0-733 GCA_001824645.1 Planctomycetes bacterium RBG_13_46_10 | reverse complement strand
AAAAACTTGTCCCGAGCGACCTGTGGTGAGCGGGGTCGAACCAAGTCGAGGGAACATCGATTTGTAGAACATTCTCTACAATTGTAGAGCACTTTAAGTATTGATTCTGCAATTCTTTATCATCTTTTTGGCTGATTTTAAGCAGGATTAACATTTCTCATGAGTCCTTCTTGTTGTGATGTCTTAGGTTAAGTAGTGGTTTTGGTGTTTTTGATTTGCTTCTGCCCCCGTCGCTACCCCCCATCCTTTGCCTCCTGTCTTCCGTCTCCTGTATTCTGTCTTCTATTTTTTAGCAGGTATTATACCAAAACCGGCTTAATTTTCAAGTGAAATTTTTCTCGCCTGCCCTGAGCGCCAGTCGAAGGGATGCTCGATTCTTGATCCTTGATACTCGATGGGTGGCAGCCACTGAGCGAACGCAGTGAGCGAAGTGGATGGGAAAAAAAGTTTCAGGCAAACTAAGCGTTTAGCTATAATCTGTTCATGCAAGAAGATAGGTTTATAAAAAAGAAGTGCAAGAGATACAACATCTCAGGACATGCACATGAGCTAACGTTTAGTTGCTACAGGAACCAGAAATTTCTTTTATCTGACAGAACATGCCAATGGCTGATTGAGTCTATTGAAAAGGCCAAAGTAAAACATAATTTTTCTTTATGGGCTTTTGTTTTTATGCCTGACCATGTTCATCTTCTGATAAAGCCGACGGGTGGCAGCCACTGAGCGAACAAAG
>MHYD01000044.1:69410-69616 GCA_001824645.1 Planctomycetes bacterium RBG_13_46_10 | reverse complement strand
CTTTGAGAAGTGGTTCTATTGCCTTATCGCTTACTATACTTCCAAGCGCATATGCTGCTATCCTTCGAACATTACTATCTTTATCATTAGTGAGTGCTTTAACCAGCGGTTCAATTGCCTTATCGCTTACTATACTTCCAAGCGCATATGCTGAGCTACATCGAACGACACTATCTTTATCAGAGGTGAGTGCCCTGATAATTAGT
>MHYD01000044.1:66530-69364 GCA_001824645.1 Planctomycetes bacterium RBG_13_46_10 | reverse complement strand
TCCCTCGAACAAAACCTTCTTTAGAAGTTGTGAGTGCCTTGATAAGTGGTTCTATGGCCTTATCGCTTCCTATACTTACAAGCGCATCTGCTGTGACCCAACGAACAAAATCTGCTTTATCAGTGGTGAGTGCCTTGATAAGTGGTTCTATTGCCTTATCGCTTACTATACGTCCGAGCGCTTCTGCTGCGCTCCCTCGCACAGAAATATCTTTATCAGTTGTGAGTGCTTTAATAAGTGGTTCTATGGCTTTATCGCTTCCTATACGTCCAAGCGCTTCTGCTGCACTCCCTCGCACAGAAATATCTTTATCAATTGTGAGTGCTTCGAGAAGCGGTTCTACGGCTTTATCGCTTCCTAAACGTCCAAGCGCTTCTGCTGCGCTCCATCGAACATAACTTTCTTTATCAGTTGTCAGTGCCTTGATAAGTGGTTCTATGGCCTTATCGCTTCCTATACTTCCAAGCGCATATGCTGAGTTTTTTCGCACTTCGGTTTGTTCATCTTCAAAGCCTTTTATTAAATTTTGAATTAGTTTATCAGGTTTAATTAGACCTAAGACTGTGATTGCTCTTTCTCTAATAAGTTTGAACTTTCCGGTCTGGTATAAAGACCAAAGCCCGTTTACAATCTCGTCTTTTAGCAATGGTTCAGTGAATTCTGCATCTGCTATACACTTTCCGAATAACATCAGGTTGCTGTAAAAGATATTCTCAGGCACTTCTTTTCTAATTGTTTTGATAAGGGAAGATGCATCACGGCTTATACCCGCATAAAGAAGGATTGGCTCCTCCCACCAGGGCTTGTACAAATTTTGTATAATTATGGATAATCCATCTTGTCCTTCTTTTAACTCTAATGCAGTAAAATATTCCTGGAAGGATAGATGTAGAAAATCGTAAGTGTTCATTGAAATCTGCCTTAGCAAATAGCTGCGCTGCCATATCTCATCCAAAAACCCCTTTGCATCTGAGGCCGATAGGACAATTTGTGGGAAATGCTTCAGCATCTCCTCCATAACCTCCTGCTCTGACAAAATCCTTTTATTATTGGTATGACCATAGAATGCGAGCTTACGCAGAATAAGCTCCTTCTTCTCTGCGGGATATTTGTTCTTTAACCTCTTTTGTACATCCCATTTACTTAGCAATACTTCAACGCATCGCTTATACAAATCCGCCCTTCGCTGCGGCAGTTTTCTATCCTCTTCATAAATAATCGCTATGATAGCTATCATCAGCGGGTTTCTCGCAAGAGCCTTGATTCGTTCGTTTTCTTTGATTGCGATGAACATCGACTCTGCCCTATCCAGGTCTCTACGGCCAAACCAGTTCTCGATGAACTTTTGTATCTGTTTGTCGTCGAACTCCATCAATTCAACTTTTGTAAATCCCTTTAGTTCATCGTGATAACCTGCGACTCTCGATGTCACAACAATTCCAGTCTTTGGATATTTTTTTACAAATACTTCTATTTCCTCAGCGATGCTTTCCTGATTTTCCTTAGTTGCCAATTCATCAAATCCATCCAGAAAAAGCCCGCATCTTCCCTCTTTCAAATCCCTTTCAATAAATTTCTTCGCCTTCGGGAATTCATATCTTTCAAATACATCATCTATGTATGTTCGTATAGTTTTGCCGCTCTCTGACATCTGTCGCAGGTTTATGGGGATAGGAACGCATAATCTTTCCTGTTTCTCCAGATTTTCTCTACAAGCCTTTAACGCCAAAAACTTAAGCAGTGTTGTCTTACCCGACCCAGGAACTCCCACGATCACTAATCTATCGTAATCTTCTACTGCTTTCTCGGCATCAAGAACCTTCGCTCTCTCTAACCGTTGCTCGAGGGCTTCTTTTTCATGTTCACCCAGCTTTTCTTCAAATATCTTCCATTCCTTTGCCGGAGGAATCTCCCGTTCCTTGATTTCTTCGGTCAGCTTCAGTGAAACGTATATATTTTCCAATTGAACAGATTCCTTCTGTCCAATGGCCGATATGTCACTAATCGTTGTAAAATCCTTCTTCATCGCATTGAAGTACTTTTTGAAATAGTCGTACTCATCCCAAAAAGCAGATGGTAAATTCTTATCAATCAGCTCAACCAATTTGTTCCCATCTATACAAGTTACCAATCTGTCCAGCCTGCCGCCTCTCAAAGAAGCACAGAAGGAATCTTTGGCATCTTCCAAGAATTCGTTCGAGGTTAATACAACAAAATCATCTAACTCCTTCTTTTTATTATCGCTAAAGTCAGTAAATTTCTCGCCAAATGCCTCATTCGTTTGACGGAATATTTCATTAGTATCGCTGGTTGTGACCCGTATTTTCTTTACCTGAACACCTGTATATCTTCTTCTTCCAAACTCGTCATCCTTGTAGTAGAGTATGTCCTTCCCGAATTCCAGTTTTCTATGTGTGTATCTTACATTTTTACAGCCCATACCTTCCGACTCAAATAGAGGTATTAGGATTTTCTGCGTGAGTTCTTTTTCGCTTAACTTCTGCAACATTTCCAATTTTTCTTTTTTATCCATAAGTCTGCTATCTTAATCAAGCGGAAGAAATCATGTTCCGCTTTTGGGTTGATATTTCTTTGAGATTTTCCGCGATTTCTCGCATATTATTTCGCTGCCAAGGCGTGAGCTAACGTAACCGCCCAGCCGGCAGCAATAATAATTATCAAGGCAACGATAATATGCCTTATTTTAACTTCTTCAAAAAAGCGTTTAACGAAGCGGAAATATACTCCAAAAACCGCTGTAAATAAAGCTAAAAATCCAATGATAACCAATACACAGCATAAAAGACCGCCTGCCGGCTGGATATAAAACGACT
>MHYD01000044.1:64017-66487 GCA_001824645.1 Planctomycetes bacterium RBG_13_46_10 | reverse complement strand
CTCTTATCTTCGACAAGAAGATGCGGGGGCGGCTTATTTGGCTGTTGGCTTGCTTGCATTTAATTAGGATAAAAAGTTGCTTAATTTCTGTCAAGTTCGGATAATCTTGTAATTGTTTTCCGACATGTTATAATGCTTATATGAAATTTACGCAGTATTTCTTAATACTATGCAAAGACTCAAATAATGTTGTCATTGCAAGCGAAGCAATCCGCGAAGCGTCGCGAGGTTTCCGAAGGAAACCGTGGCGATCTCAATGAGATTGCCACAGCCTGCAAAGCAGGCCTCGCAATGACAATTTTGCAAAGGGTCTTTTATGAATATTAATTATGTGTGAGAACAACCGATGAACATTAAATATTTTCGGGATACAGATACACTTTTACTTACTTTTACTGATAATAATGTTGTAGAAACGCGAGATTTAAGCGAAAACGTCTTATTAGATTTTGATGAAAATGGCAACATTGTAAGCATTACAATCGAACACGCCAGACAACAAGCTAACATAGACAACTTTTCTTTTCAACAAATGCCAGGACCCGTGGCCAAAATGTCCTAACTTACATATTAAAACAAGGTAAAAATGGTAATAGAACAAAAAGATTTGAGTGAGATGCTGGAAACCGCCATTGTAGCGGCTCGGCTGGCGGGGCAGCGAGCTATGGAAGAAATCAATTACACCAAGGTTTCCGAGAAGAATGCCACCGAGCTGGTAACGCAGGCCGATACGCAATGTCAAAAGATAATAATAGACAGAATCAAGGAGAACTTTCCCGACCACGGCTTTATCGCTGAGGAAGGTCAGTTCGGCAAGCTCTTCAAGCAGCCCCCTCGCGGCGACCGGGCAATATGGTGGGTAATAGACCCGATAGATGGAACAAACAACTTTGCGCACCAGGTGCCCTTGTTTGCAGTTTGTGTCGCCGCCATGTACAAAGGTGAGCCGATAGTGGGAGTCATTTTCGACCCTGCCACTGAATCGATGTACACCGCCGTCAAAGACGGCGAGGCACAACTGAACAGCAGGCGAATCTTAGCCGGTGAGGAGGACATAAACCAATTCTCAAGCATTGGTCTGGACAGTCATTTCGAAAGCCTCGGAGGTTTGCCGGCATGGATCTATGAGATTATTCATCGCACAAGGTTTCGCAATCTGGGTACGACCGCCCTTCAAATAGCGTACGTCGCAAAAGGCGGTCTTATAGCTACGATTGTTAACACCCCCAAATTGTGGGACATAGCAGCAGGGGCAGTGATTGCAGAAGCGGCAGGAGCATTTGTCAGCAATTGGCAAGGCGAAAAAATCTTTCCTATGGACCTTGATAGCTACGATGGAGCCAAATTTCAAACGATAGTAGCCAATAAAAAGGTACATGCGGAAATTGTAGAATTACTGAAAAAATAGCTAACCGCAAATTACCTTGGGTCAGGAACCGGCTGCAAAGCAACAATCCGTACTTTGCCGGTGCTGGAGATGACGTTACTTCTGTCAAGTATGGCTAAAACCCTTTTTTGCGGGCCTTCGGTGCCGATGCGGACAAGTATATAAGCTGTGAAAACGTCACTGCGTACAGTAACGAGGTTACTGATACGCGAGAAAATCATGTCCCGCTCCTCAAAATCCTGTACCGCACCGTCGTTCGGCGTCAGGTCAGGAAAAATTGTTAAATCGGCCTGGTCGTTTGCGTAGTAATCCATTAGAGCAACTTGCATCAGTTGGCTGATACTTGTGAAGCCTCTTGCAATTGTGTCACGATGTGTTACAATTTCCCGGGCTATATCAGGTCTCATCCATGGCAGTTGCGCTACGACAAACCATGGAGCAGTATTAATATTTATCCGTCCCTTTATTCTCATCTCACCTGCTCCAAGGTCAATAGTCTCCGGGTCGATGACGGTCAGATATTGAAAAATATTAGCAAATTCCGGATTCTTCAAATCAATACGGATATGCTCTTCAGGCGGCTCCGCTGCAAGCCGAACACCAATCATATCGTTAGGGTCGATGCCTGGCCCGACGGTAAGAACCTTTGTAATGTCACCAATTGTAACAAAAGTCCCTCTGGAACCTTCAAGATTGTAATTTTTCCTGTTTGCCGTTAATCTGTTGGGCACACCCAATGTATTAAGAGTGGGCAGTAATTCCTGATAGATTATATTCCAGCTGACGTCCGCTCTGCAGTAAAACCGAGATGCGCCCCTTGTGTTATTCCATGCAAGCCAGGCACCTTCAATTTGCTGCTGGTCAAGATAAAGATTTGTTCCTGGTCCCCTTGTTGCATATTCGGTTATGGTCCGGAGAAGATAAACATCGTACTTCTCACTTAAAACGTAGACGGGCGGGTCCGGGCTTTCAAGAATGTATTTTGCCAGCTCCAAATTAGTGTCTTCTTTGCCGCCGCCTATTGACATTAAATCCGTAACACCAAATACACCAGATGCAGCGCGGCTATTGGTAATTACAAAC
>MHYD01000044.1:57632-63963 GCA_001824645.1 Planctomycetes bacterium RBG_13_46_10 | reverse complement strand
TTATCCAGGCGAAGCTCCAGCCTGAAATCTCCCAGCGGAATATCAACATTAAATGGATTATAAAGCTCAATTGCAAAATAGTTATTCTCCGTATCAGCAGGATTAGTGTCGCTAATCCTAAAGGCAATCTCACTTATAAACGGCTGCACCTCGGAACCATAATAGGCCCGAGAGGCGGTTGATAAAGCAGTGACACTCGTATCTGAATCGCGAAAATCAACTATATTAACTGCTAACTGCGCAGCAATTTCTTCCCCCCGATCGAGTCGGGGGTTGGCGGAATTAATGCCGTTGAGCAATGCTTTGTGTATCTGGTCTAATGCAGCATTATTAATGTTGATTGACTTGGTACCGTTCGGGTCAATGATTCTATCTATATTACAGATAGTGGCAATATGGCGGTACGCATAGTTCGGATCAATAGAGCCGCTGTCGTATGCTCTTGTGAACCAGTTATCCAACTCCCGTCCGCCGGTTGTAACTGGGGTCGATAAAGAATTCCTTCGGAACTCTACTCCCCACTCTTCGATTCTGGTATCTATCAAAGTATTATTCAGCAGGAACCTGTAACGAAGCTCAAGCTCATCGGATATATCAAATGGCGTGTAAAGGCCGTTAGGCTCACTATAATGCCAGATAACCTCCCGCTTATATCTATTTAAATCCAGATAATCTATACCGTTTCCGTTGTTCGCTCTTGCTTTAAGCAGGTCCGTTTCATCGGCAGATGTGTAGGGATATTCCGGCCGGCCGGCCAAAGCCATTAAATTTATCTGTAATTGGCTTGAGCCATCCACCATTTCGCGAGTGCCGTTGGGATCGAATTTGTAAGCCGTGTTGACATTCAACATTCCGCCGTTGTCTATAATCCGAACGGCGGCGTAAACAGGCTTGCCTTTACTGGAAGTTATGTCGTCGAGCTTAAACCACTTTGAATCGCCCACGCCGTCCCCATCGGCGTCAGCATCGGCGACCGGCTGATTGGAATCCGTCATCGGTGAATACTCAGGCAAAACCTTCGCCCGGATATCTGTGGAATAACCTGAAAAATTTCCTGCAATATCGCTTATCTGCCGCCAGTAGTAGATGCCGCCCGATTCATAAGGCTCAAGAGGTGCCAGCCACTTGTCCTGCGTGCCCGGATAGTCATCGTATTCCGCATCATCTACGCCGGGGACATCTAAAATAAGCTCTTCCGATATTTTCGAAATGATTGTATCAACGGCAAAATTCAATTCCCTGCTTTCTGAAATAGCAGACGTTGCTATTTTATCGACTCGGGACATCATAACAAACAGCACGCCGACAATAGCCAGCAGGCTGGTGAGAACCACAGTTAGAATAAGAGCTGAGCCAGCCTGCCCCCGTGACCCGTGACTCGTGACTCGTGACTCGTATTTTCTTTTCATTTTCAGAATCAAACTATAAACTCCGAACAATGGAACTAACTACCCAAATAAACAATATGTGTAAAAGTTCTGCCTTTTCGTATAACACCCCTGGAATCATATAATGTGAAGGTGAACTTAAGAGCATTGGTTCTAATATCTCCCGGCGTACCATCCTCGTGCCGGCTCCACCCGATTTTGCCTGAAGAATCGGTCTCTGCAAATTGTATGGTGAAATTATCCGCACCCTGGGCCAGATACATTACGAACTGTTCTTTCAGATTACCAGGGTCGATGTGCGGTCTTTTTACCCAGTCTCGCGGATTCGAAAAAGGAGGCTGTATCCTCCATTCCGTTAAAGTCGTAATATAGTATTCGCCGCGCGGGTCTGAACCCGCCTCGGGTGCGTCGGCCGTTAATATTGTTTGCCTTCTCAGAAGAATTTTATCCTGCGGTTTTAATAACCGGCTAAAAGAATTGGGGTCAGCAGGGCCATAAAAGACACACGCAGCATTACCTGATATTGTTTTACCGCCATATTGACTGGTCGATTTATAATCACCGTTTGTAAAAAATGCGATGCAATCCGAGTTTATGTTCGTAGTAACTCCGTCTATAGTGTATTTATCCGTGTTAAAACCAATGTAGCCGCCATAGCTGGATGCGATGCTTTTAAAATCCGCATTTAACTGGTCGGTAATTGCCCGCAGCTTTTGCATAATTTCCGCATTTGCGATGGCTGTGCGATGTGAATCTATACTGACTCTGAAAATCACACCCGCAAAGGACAAAACCATAGCCAAAATCCCAATAGATACAACAAGCTCAATTAAGGTAAAAGCCTTTCTCATCTTTCTCACGGTTAAAACCTAATTATCTTCTGATATATAGCGATATTCGGATTTTTACCACCACCGGCCGGCGGTGGAACAACCCAGACCCAGCCTGCTGACTCTCCCTGCCAGATGCGGTCGAGTCTAATCCGGTCAGGCTGCTCGGCATCTCGCTCGATTACTCTATATATCTGTCCGGTTTTATCATCCACAATGGTATAACCATCGTTAATCCATGTTACTTTGTCGGCCTCTGTTATGGTAAGCCGGGTTTGGCCTGCAATCGCGGAGATGCCAACCTTCATCGGAACAGGTCTTCCTTTGCCGCCGCGATATGAGGCTGAAGGGCCTGTTTTCCTGGCAATAAAAACTGACATCTGCACAAGCCGGCTATTCGGGTCCGGGTTTATACGCCTGCAAAGAGCAGACCAGGAATACTGCATTTGCGAGGTGTTTGTACCGGTTGAAGGATATGAAAATTCATTTGGGTCTATGGAGCTTAAATCTTCAAAGGAATTCAACTGGTCGTCGGCCAAATTTTCAGGATTAATTCCATATAGATTTATTTTTGCAAAGGCCTCATCGGCAGCTACTGCTGCAATAGTCTGCTCAGCAGCAAGTGCCGAGAAATAGATTCCCGTCATGAACGTGCCGGCTATAAAAAGCAGGCCGATGCTGAGGGTACCGACAGCCATCAATATCTCTATAAGTGAAAATCCAGAATATCGTTGCTTCTTTTCCATAGATAAATTAACCAGGCGAAATTATCGTCCCCGTATAAGGACTAATATAAACAACCTGACTGACCAGCTTCACCAGATAGTCCGACCAGGCTCTGCGTTTTTTGTAAGCCTGCATGAGCTGATTTTTATCGTAAATAATAAAACTGCTTCTGCTCTGCTCAGGACCCAGGCCGAGGTCGGTATAAGAGCTGCCGGATGAGCTGAAATAATCATCCTGGTAAAATAATCCGATGCCGGCATCTACCTGCGATTTTTTGTTAAAAACATCATCGTTACTAATTCGCGTATCAGCGGCTGTGTCCGGATAACCATCCCTGTTTCTTGCGCGAATCCCATGAATTACCAACTTGCCGCTCGGCGAAAAGATAATGGAAAATGCTGTTGCATCTACAAGCTCACGCTCCTCATCTAAAAGACTGTCTCTTTGTGAGTCACTAAGAGCCGTATCATCGAGCCGAACTTCAACAGAATTGGCCGGATTTATAATGTTGCGTCTGGTAACAATCGTCAGGTCTGTCACTCTAATAGAATCAGGCAGTTTTATAGGCTCAATACCCGGCACCGCACGGAAACCGTAAGCCATCATATCCGGGTCCTGAATAATAAAAATCATATATTGAGGAGCCTCAAGCTGATTTTGAGCTCGGCTGGTTTTTTGAAATCTGATGCCTGCATATCTTTGATTTTTTGCTGCGATAGCACGGGCCGAAGCCAAAGCTGCACTTATCGTGCTCATCGTACTGCTCTGGGACTCGAAAGAGTTAAAAAACGCGCGGACAGCCGGCAATCCTAGGCCGATAAGCAGTATTATGGTCGCTATGACAACTGTCATCTCTATCAGTGTAAGGCCGGACTGTTTAAATTTCTCTCTCATCTTTTCGCTTCACTGTGTTATTAAATCACTATGTACCATTTAACAAGTCACCGCTCATTTGCTGCTTATATCATCCGCCGTACCAAAGACTTTGTCCGGTCCGGCAGATATTAACTTCGGAAAAGTATCACCCTTAACATATATATAATCCAGAACTGTGCCCCATGGGTCATATATTTCCGGCGATGTATCCACGGCTCCTGCCTTGTTTTTTAAGAACAAATCATTGATTTGTTCCAGTAATTTACGAGAGCTTGGTATCGAGCGAAGCTCTGTTAAAAGAAGCTCCGAATGCGCCGCGGCATTTGCAAAGTTCTTTTCCGGCTGTTCGGGAAATTTACCGGTGTATTCGTAATATTCCTGCAGCGCTCCTCCAAGAAGTGTAAAAATGTTATTCATCCCTTTTTCTTTTGAACGCTTGTCGATGCGAGAGGTAACACCAACCACCATCGAGACCAATATCGCAATGACGGCCACTACAATAACCATCTCAATAAGCGTTGTCCCGAATTTGTATTCGTGACTTCTCATATCCTTCGATTCCGCTCAGGACAAGATTTTAGCTTGCTAAATACGGCGTGGACAGGGGCTTAATTTCCGAAGTTGCGAATATCATCACTCGTTCCGTAAAGACCATCTGCCCCCGCTGAAATTAAAATGTACGAATCTGGTCTATAAGGCCAGGCTCTGCCCGATACCTTTGGGTCTCTTATATACTCATAGAACTGTTGAAAGTCTTCGAGTCTGTGCATCATACGGAATTGAAAAGCCTTATTCCAGTCAGCTAATCTCCTCAGCGTGAGAATAGGGTAATTATCCCGGAAGTTATAAATTCGATTTTCGTACGCAGCAGCATCCAAATTTTTGCTTGAGGTATTCGCCCTGTAATAAAGAATCGGTGCACCGGCTTTGACCGGCCTTGACACCCCGGCAGTATATACAGGCTTCACGCCGAATACATCGCAAAGCACATACGTATTTGGAGCCAGGGGACATGTCGTCCCAAGAGTGGAGTAATCAAACAGCCCGTCTAACATGCCCCTTCCGCTCGCACCTAACCTGTAAATATTTGCAGTTGCAAGCTCTAAATAGGGTCCTTTTCTCTGGTCAAGAAAAACTGCGTTATCCGGGTCGTATATATAAACTCCTTTGTCATTGCGTCCTGTTGCTCTGAAATCCGAATCCGGATGGAAGCCGCGCAAGTCCCAGCCGACCAGCGCTTCGGAAAGTTTTTGTGCACCACAGTAGTCCTGGGGGCCGGTGGAAGCCGGGGGAGGTGCCCACCAGTCTGATGGCGGATAATCACCATAATCGTTCTTAAACGCCTCAAGAGCCATCTCAATGGTTGTAAGCTGTGCCTTTTGCTTGGCCTCTTTGGCAATACGGCGCACTGTATTCAAAGCCGGTATAAGTATCCCGACCAGCGCACCTATTATAAATAGAACCGTTAACAGCTCTACGAGTGTAAATCCTGTCCCTCGGCTGCGCTCGGGATGACATTTCTTTTTATAATTCACAGCTATCCTCTTTAATTTAGATTGTAGAATTTAGAATTAAGAATTCTTAATTTTTAATTCTAAATGCAAATTTTTAAGGTAGATATTTCCAGTCATAGTTGCAAACATCATCGGGTGTGCCGTACTCACCATCGAAGCCGGCTGAAATCAGGATGTAAGAATCTGCCCTGTAAGGTCTTGATGCCGTTGCCACTTTGTCATTCTTTGTGTTTTTGTAAAATCTTACAGGGTCATAAAGCCTGTGTCCTGTGTTACCTGGCGGAGCAGATGGGATACCAAGTGCGATCAATGCTTGGTTATCCAGATAGTTATATATGTTGTTGGTATTAGTTGGGTCATCGATATTATGCAAGCTATTAGCCGTGTTGGCCTTATAGTAGAGGACGGGCATACCAATCTTTTTCCCCGTAGTACGGTTTGTAACGGTTCTATATACATCACATAAAACAAAATGCCTCGAATCAAAATCCCCAGTATTGGAATAGATATCCTCTAACGTGTAGGCATTCGCGCTTTCCAAAGGCAGATATGGACCTTTCCGGACACTTAAGTTGTCTCGATATTCTTCAGGTGTTACGGTGGCGGCGTTAGGATATAATTCCCTGACGCCGTCCGTACCATCGCTTCTAAAGATGGAATCCGGATGAAAGCCCATGAGGTCCTGCCCCATCATAGCCTCGCAGAGTTTCATCGCCCCGCAATATGGCCGGCCATCTGGACCCAACGCGATCGAATCCGGGTAACCGCTGAACTCCGTATTAAAAAGCTCTAGCGCAGCGTCTATACTATGAAACTGAGCCTTTTGCTTAACTTCCCAGGCGTATCTTCTGACCATGTTAAGAGCCGGCACCAAAAGACCAATCAGAATCACGATGATGCTCATAACGGTCAGCAGCTCTACGATGGTGAATGCAGAGTTCTTATTGGATTGTTTGATGATTGATTTCATTTTTTTTCTCCTTAATTCCAGTTATAT
>MHYD01000044.1:57473-57546 GCA_001824645.1 Planctomycetes bacterium RBG_13_46_10 | reverse complement strand
GACTGCCGCAGAGGTCCGGCGAACGTATCGCCCTGCCTGATGGAATTATGAACGTTGCCGAGCATGTTGGCAA
>MHYD01000044.1:57345-57412 GCA_001824645.1 Planctomycetes bacterium RBG_13_46_10 | reverse complement strand
GCTGATTAACGTCCCGAGCGTTCTTGTCCATCGCGTAACCGAGACTTTATTCGTAAGCTGACCGACT
>MHYD01000044.1:52482-57281 GCA_001824645.1 Planctomycetes bacterium RBG_13_46_10 | reverse complement strand
TAAGCAGAAAAACGATTAGAAAAGGCATCGCTATCAGGACAGCCCAGCCGCCAATCTTAAACGACTTTCCTGTCAATGGTATCGGTATGCTGGGAAACCATTTGGGGCCTAATGCAATCCAGTCGCTTATGCGCAGCACTACTCGCGTCAGCGTTGGCAGCGGTTTGCCTTCCGACATTTCAACAAGAACTGTGCTAAATGTAGGTATCACTTTCCACATTAACATAAGCACAATACAGAACGCAGCGGTTAAAACCACAAGAGGATAAATCATCGCACCTTTTACGCGTGATTTAAGCTTCTGGTCGTTTTCCATAAAATCGGCTATACGTGCTAAAATAAGGTCAAGCACACCGCCCGTTTCACCTGCTGCAACCATATTTACAAATAATCGATTGAAAGTTCTCGAATATCTTGACATTGCTTCCGACAGTGT
The DNA here is from genome assembly GCA_001824645.1 of Planctomycetes bacterium RBG_13_46_10. Classification (GTDB taxonomy): domain Bacteria; phylum Planctomycetota; class Phycisphaerae; order Sedimentisphaerales; family Anaerobacaceae; genus RBG-13-46-10. The sequence goes on along the minus strand of MHYD01000044.1, from coordinate 56,845 downwards.
AGAACCACCTTCAATATCATCACCCACATAGCCGATGATTCTTTTAAATGCTCCTGATTTTTGCTGTTCCTGCAGGATACGCAGCGAGCGTAAAATCGGAAGACCGGCATCCTGGAGTGTGGAAAGCTGTCTGGCGAATTCTGTTACATATTTAATTTTTACTTTACTACCGGCTCCGGCTCTTTTTTTTGGTTTTGCAGCAGCCTTTGCGGAAGCCACTTTTGCCGCGGTTTTTGACCGGACCTTCGTAGGAAAATAGCCCATGTTTCGAATCTTGCTTATTGCTTCCTTCTCACTAAGGGCTTCGATTTCATCCTTGACTTCCACGCCCTGAGGGTCCAGTGCGTTATATTGAAAAACAGGCATTGTTAAATACCTCCCTTTGGTTCAACAACTTTTATCGTATATCCGTAGAAACAAACCCTTATTATTCCAAGATTGTTCCCTTTACTACCTCGTCGATAGTGGTAATACCATCATAGATCGAAGTCAAACCATCGTCGCGTAACAACTTCATTCCGGCTTTTTGAGCGGCTGCACGCAGGACATTCGTCGAGGCACGATTCATTATTAGCTCACGTATTTCGTCATTTAATACCATTATCTCAAAAATACCCGTTCGCCCTTTGAAGCCGGTATTATTACACCGGTCACAGCCACGACCGTAATAAAACTTTTTGCCCTTTATATCTTCCTCGGTAAGGCCTAATTCTTTTAGTTGTGCCTCATTCGGCTCATACGCTGTTTTGCAGCTTTCACATATTTTTCTGACCAACCGCTGGTTGACAATACCTTCAATAGTAGCGGTAAGAAGGAACGGCTCGACACCCAAATCCAATAATCTGGCAATCGAGCTTGGGGCATCGTTCGTGTGTAAGGTGGTAAATACAACATGGCCCGTTAGGGAAGCCTGCGCTGCAATTTCCGCAGTCTCCAGGTCACGGATTTCACCGACCAATATAACATCGGGGTCCTGACGCAGAATCGACCGGAGGCATCTGGCGAAAGTCAGTCCGATATCCGGTTTCATTTGAACCTGGATAAGACCATCAATATCGTATTCCACCGGGTCTTCAGTAGTAATTATTTTTGTTTCAACATCATTAAGCTCGCTTAAGGCCGAATATAATGTGGTAGTTTTACCGCAACCTGTTGGCCCCGTAACAATGATAATGCCGTTGGGCCTGTGAATGAGCTGGCGTACTAATTTCTGACCGTCCGGCCTCAAGCCGAGCTTACCCAAATCAAAGGAAACCTGAGACCTGTCCAAAACACGCAGCACCACGCTTTCTCCGAACATTGTGGGTAAAACGCTCACACGCAGGTCAACAGGATTGCCCTGCACATTCAACGATATACGTCCGTCCTGCGGCAGCCGTCTTTCCGCAATATCGAGGTTTGCCATAACCTTTATACGCGAGCTGAGTGCCGCAGCAATATACCTTGGCGGAGGAATCATTTCGTAAAGCACGCCGTCAATACGATATCGCATCTTATATTCATGCTCAAAAGGTTCAAAATGAATATCAGAAGCCTTATCGCGAATTGCCTGCAGTAAAACAAGATTCAGCAGCTTCTTTACAGGATTCGATTCGGAGAGTTCCTTTAGCTCATCCAGGTCGATACTCTGGCTCCTGCCATCGAATTCGGCGAGAAACTGGTCGCTTTGTATTTCATCAATCAATTCGTTAATATTATCATCTTGTTTTGTCTCGTAATACTTGTTCAATGCGGCTTCCAAAGCCTGTGGGTCGGTAATTTTCGCTTTAACCTTAAAGCCCATCAATGTGTTCAAATCATCGGTAGCCCTGAAATTCGCTGTGCTATCGAGTACTACGGTCAGCTCATTTCCATCTTTTGTATACTCTATTGGCACAATGTGATATGTTTTTGCCATTTGAGCCGGTACTTTTCCTATAACGTCGGAAGATATATCCATACCGTCAATACTTATATATTCCATTCCTCTCTGGGCTGCTAAAGCAATTTGGAGCTGGTCTTCATTGATTAATCCCATTTCAAGAAGAATTTGGCCTGTTTGCACATTTCCATGCCGTTGGTTCTGAATTTTCAGACATTCATGTACCTGCTCCCGGCTAAGAATTCCCATTTTAATAAGTATTCTGCCAAGTGGTCTGCCCCTTAACTGGTCAATCGGAGGCAACTTTTGTGCTGTTTTCATCTTTCCCATTTATGACTTTCCTTATGGTACTTCAGAAATCACATTTTTCATCATATAATATTAAAGTCTTCTTTGCAAACATATTATGTAATGGACATTTAGTTATTGAGACAGTTCTAATTTGCAGTTTTTACTGTCTTACTGTCCTATAATGATTAAAATGGTTCCTCCCGAGTATTTTTAATATGACAGATAGTAATCAGGTTTTTTCTCTAAAGTTATTAAAAATGTAATCTTAATGGTATTATTTTTATGTCCTTAAAATTGGTCCTAAATCTTCCATTTCCTGTGATACTGCCGCCTTTTTCTCCGCCTTTTTTCTCCCTTTCATGGTATTCAATTTAGCCATAGCTTTATCCTGCAATGCGCCTGGCTGACGCCCTTGTTCAAGCATTTCCTCCAATGTAATTTTGCCAATGTCATATAGCTGCCAGAGGTGTTCATCAAGCAACTGCATTCCAAGCTTCTTGCCTGTTTGAATACTCGAGTCGATTCGGTAAGTTTTATTCTCACGGATCAGGTTGGCGATTGCAGGGGTTACAATCATAAACTCATAAGCTGCGATTCTACCTCTGCCGGTAGCTAAAGGACAAAGAGCCTGACTGAGAACCGCTATCAAATTACTGCTTAACTGAATCCGGATTTGCTCTTGTTGAGTTACAGGAAAGACGTCTATCAATCTGGTGATTGTTCCAGCAGCGCTGGTAGTATGTACTGTGCTAAAGACTAAGTGGCCGGTTTCAGCAGCCCTGACGGCAGCTTCAATAGTCTCCAAATCACGCAATTCACCCACTAAAATCACGTCTGGGTCCATTCTTAAAACGCGTCTTAAAGCCTCAGAAAAACTGGGTACATCAACACCAACTTCCCGTTGATTGACGATGGATTTTTTGTGAGGGTGGTAATATTCTATCGGCTCTTCAACAGTCACAATATGACGGTCGAAGTTTTCATTAATATAATCTATCATACATGCTAATGTAGTGGTTTTACCACTTCCAGTTGGTCCTGTAACCAGGAACATCCCTCTGGGTCTGCGGCACAAAGCCGCACAAATCTTGGGCAGACCAATTTGCTCAAAAGTTAAAAGTTTTGACGGGATAAGACGAAGAACTAACGTAACATTACCTTTTTGCTTGAATATTGAAACGCGGAACCTGCCTTTATCACCAAAGGCAAAGCCGAAGTCGGTTCCTCCTTCCTCCTGAAGCTCCTGCTGGTTGCGATCGGGCGTGATACTTTTCATCAAAGCTGTTGTATCATCCGGTTCAAGAACCTTGGTTTCCAGATTTCTAAGTCGACCGTCCAGCCTCAAAACAGGTGGTCGGCCAACAGTAAGGTGTATATCAGATGCTCCTTGTATGACACAAGCTTGCAGGAGTCTGTCCATATTCACTGATGACATTTTTACATTCCTCAACTAACTATATTTTATTTAATCTATCAAAATTTCTTCTGTCTGTGCTATGCTTATGACTTCGGCAGGTGTGGTGATACCTTTGAATATTTTAATTTTGCCATCTTCCATCAAATTTCTCATACCACTTGCCTTAGCTGCTTTTCTCAATTCTCTAGCCGGCGCCTTTTTAAAAGACAACTCTCTTAACTCGTTATTCATTTCTATCATTTCAAATACAGCAAGCCGGCCTTTGAAGCCTGTATTCTGGCACGCAGCACAGCCGGCTCCCTTGTAGATAGGATGTTGTTCAACATCTTCTTTAGTGATTCGCAACATCCGCAGGTTTTGTGGGTCGGGATTTTTGTCGATTTGCTTACACTTCTGACAGATAACCCTTACAAGTCTTTGCGCCATGATAGCCTGTATCGAGCTGGCTACAAGGAAGGGCTTGACACCCATATCTATCAAACGTGTTATAGCACTACAGGCATCATTGGTGTGCAGCGTGCTGAAAACCAGGTGACCTGTAAGTGCCGCCTGGACGGCAATATCTGCAACGGTGCTGTCTCGAATTTCACCGACCAATATAATATTGGGTGCCTGCCTGAGCATTGATCGCAGAATTTTGTCAAAAGTTAATCCGATTTCCTCTTTAACCTGGCACTGATTCATCCCGTCGAAGTTGTATTCCACAGGGTCTTCGGCGGTAATGATTTTTTTATCCGGCTTGTTAAGCTCCTGCAATGCTGCATACAGGGTTGTGGTTTTACCGCTACCAGTCG
>MHYD01000044.1:46656-52100 GCA_001824645.1 Planctomycetes bacterium RBG_13_46_10 | reverse complement strand
TGCTCGCGAATTTTTGTCGGATTGGCAATATAACACTCTAATTCCGAGTTAAGCCGAAGCCTGAGTGAATCCATCATATCCAAATCGGTTGGGTCACTAATAATTAACTTCAGCTTGCCGTTGTTCACGCTTAAAGGAAGGATATTATGTCTTTTAATTAAATCTTCCGGAATGATTTTTAGAGCATCAGGAGGAATGGGTGCCTGGTCAAGGTTTACGTATTTTAACTCGTATTGCTTGGCTATCGCCTTGGTCAGCGTTTCTTCATCTATCAAACCTTCCTGCAGCAAAACCTGGCCGAGTCGCTTGCCGTTGGATTTTGAAGTTTTAATGGCATTAATAAGAGCCTCTTTTTGAACCAAGCCGGCTCTATAAAGTATTTCACCTAAATGTTTGCGTTTCTTAGCCATTTTCAAAACTTCTTTTTGCGGACTCTCCTATATATTATTATAACACTCATAACACGTTAAGTCAAATTTACAATCTCAATCTAAGCATATTTAGCGCAGTTTGTGCCGCTCGAAGTCGTATTGAATCTCTGTTATGGTGAAATATAAAGCGTCTTGTTTCGCATCCACTGCCGGTGTCCACACTAATATATACAAGGCCGACGGGCTTTTGTTCGCTTCCACCATCCGGTCCGGCTATGCCGGTTATACCAATCGCAATATCTGTATCGGCCTTTTTCCTGGCTTGCTGAGCCATAGCTTGCGCCACCTGCTCGCTGACAGCCCCATATTTATTAATCAAATCACGTGGTATGTCAAGCTGGCTTATTTTAGCATCGTTGCTGTAGGTAATCCAGCCGTATGTGAAGTATCTGCTTGCCCCTGGAATATCTGTTAATAATTTTGCTAAAGTGCCTCCTGTGCAGGATTCGGCTGTTGCGATTTTTTTATTCTGCCGGGCTAATTTTTCTCCCACCACTTCAGCTAAAGTCTGCTCATCTACACCATAAATCAGATCTCCTAAAATGTTGCGCAATAATTTTTCATCTTTTTCAGCCATTTTTTCTGCCTGGTTTTTATCTTTTGCAGCAGCAACGATACACAAAGTAATTACGCCGTGTTCGACTGTGCAATTTATCAGCGGATTTCTATTTCTCTGCATAAGGTCCCCAAGCATTTCAGCAATATTCGATTCGCCGGTTCCGAAGCACTTTAATTTTCGTATTATGATTGCCTGGCTGCCGGCAAATCTTTGCAGCTCCGGCAGTACCGATTCTTCAAACATCTGCTTCATTTCCGACGGCACACCCGGCAAGACAAAAAATAATTTACCATTTGATTCGGCCATAATGCCCGGCGCTGTGCCAAGTTTATTATCAATAGCCTTTGCGCCTGCCGGTATATATGCCTGGATTTTATTCCTCTCCGGCATGGGTCGCTCCCTGCGAGCGAACATATTTTGAATCTTATCAAGAAGCTCGTTGTGCAACTGTAATTCTACGCCTAAAAATTTTGCAAGACCCTGTCGAGTCAGGTCATCATCGGTCGGCCCCAGACCTCCGGTTGCTATTATAATATCAGCATCGCTGCTTGCTAATTTCAATGCTCGAACAGTTGAATCAATCTCGTCGCCGATGGTATAAGAGCTGACAATGGGTATGCTGATTGCAAACAATCTTTCGCCCAGATATGCTGCATTAGTGCTTACGGTCTGGCCGCTAAGCAGTTCATTGCCGATACTAACGATACTTGCCCGCCTCGGCGGGCTTGCTTTTTTCATAAGAGCGGATTTTAATCCTCGGATTAATCACAAACAAGGAAAAAGCCTATTCTAATCCTGAGTGTAACCGAAGGATAGGCCCGTGCCGCTGTGTCCTGCCTCATGTAGCAACTTAGCATAAGTTGGTGCGGGATAATTTAGTCTGGGGTCATTGCGAGGAGTCTCGATACATCGGGACGACGAAGCAATCTCCGCTTCATGTTAGGTAAAGGATAAAATCAATATCGAGAACCGTTATCTCGCCATCACCGTCGATGTCGCCGCCGTCTATTGTCCCAGCACACAAATGGCAGTTGATAATCGTTTTGAGGTACTTCTTCTCCAACAATGGCGGGACGAGGTCATAGAACTTGCGCTCTGCCGGATATTTGTCCTTGAAGAATTGGTAAAGCCCTTTTGCCGCCTTCATTGAGTTGCACTTGCTGCACGCCCATATCTGGTTATGTATTCCCTGGATAATGTCGCACGTCTCGCACTCAGGCCGAATCCCCAGCGACTTCGGCACGATATGTTCCCAGTGCAAATTACTTTCCGCCCCGCAATATATGCACCGCTTCTCTGCTTCAACAAATTGTTTGTCTTCCCGCGTTATCTCCGACCACGATATTGCACCGCTCTTTAGTTCGCGAAACTTATTTTTGATTAACCCGTATGATTGTGCCTTCGCCTCTTTGCCATCTGTTACCCCAAACGCCCTCCGCACAATTATCTTGGCATACTGATAGTAAATTAAATCTTGGATTGTTTTGACGTCTCTGTCGGGCATGGCCTCTGGAATCCTTCAACGAACTTGGATACATGTATATCGATCTTTGATGTGGGCATTCACGTATCTACCTTTGGATGAAGCACTTAGTAATCCCTTATATTCATGTTCCGGTACGCCAGAGTATCGGTAAATACTCCCGGAATTGAATTCAACTTCCAAGGTATTTGTGGCTTCATCGTACCCGATTGAGTTTATATTGCTGGAGGCTACGTTAATTCTTTCCATTGTATTTGCCCCTATTTCTATTTTAAACATTCTGCGTATCTAAGCACACTGGATAATAATTTAGTTAAGTTTGCCGACCGAAATCCCTTTTCAAAAAGTCTTTCTAGAATAGCAGATATTAACATCTGATTTTTCAACCCAGTTATTTCTGTAAAACCACACTCGCTCCGAGCTTTCTCTGCGGCTTCTTGCCAGTTTTTTTCTCCAAAATCAGCCTTTACAAGTTCTCCTATTTTTGTTTTCCACATAATAAAGTTTTCTTCCCAGATTGTCGCCTCTGGCTCAGGATTGTATTTGTCATACGATAAAAGTTTCAGGAGACAAGCATTGTCTTTTAAATTATTTCCTCTATTTTCTGGTTTTGTGTCAGCATCACCATCAACAATTACAAAATAGGGTATTTCGAGTTCTTGCGCGATTGCTATAAAACGCGCAATTGAGCACTTGTTACCTACAGGTATGAGATGGGACCCTAAAATTCTAAATTGGTTCCAAGTTTTATCAAGTTGAAATTGAGTGGCTATATAAGCCACATCTTCAATGCCCTCCACCAAAACAGGTATCTTCGAGAAAAACAGTTCTTTCTGCGTTGGAAACATAATTTGATTTACGGCTGCCATTAAAGAATTTGGATGCCTTGGTTCTTCACCCAAAGCCTCTTTTAATCTATCTTCTACTTTTTTCCAAGTTGTAGAAAACACACCAGAATAACAGTATTGACCTGTTGATTTTCTCATTATTCTTATTCGTTCAAAATTGTTAGTCTGCACAAAGTAAGGACTATGTGTAGTAATAATAATCTGACTATTTTTTTCTGATAGCTTTTCTAGAACATATGCAAAATGCTGGGCCTGTGGCGGGTGCTGATATAACTCAGGCTCCTCAACTGCGAGTAACAGCCTAGGTCCCTTTGTTTCATCACTACCCGCCAATTCTTGTAAAAGTGCCAAGAGATAACCTCGTTGAAGACCATGCCCAGCTCTTTGTATTTCTCCAATAAAATCCCCATCGCCAATTTCTGCACGTGCTATAGGAGACCGGATATTAATAGACTTTTCATCATCGTACCAGTTAATATCAAGCGAAACTCTGTTAGTAATCCACTCTTGCAATCTTTTCTCAATAGACAATCCAACCCCTCTTAAAAAATCCTTATGCTTAGCTAATATTTCAGAGTATTTCCCTGCTGCTTCTTCCTTCAGCGTTTTAATTTCATCGGTAAAATCCAATTTAGTTCTTACGGTGCGTTCCAATAATTTACCTAAAGCTGTTTTACTGCCTTCTTCTTGCTCGCTTGATGCGTCTTTAACAGCAGGTACATAAATCCATTGAACATAGTTCTCAAGTCGGTATTCACCTCGTGTGAATCCAAAGAATTGATTTGGTTCGTCCCGAAGCTCACATCTCTTAGGGTGGTTCTCCTCGTATTTTCTTAACGCATCATACATTCCATCTTTAGTTGAAATATTAGGCAAATCAGGGAAACTCTCCCTAATATTATCATAAATATCTCGAAGCGGTGCTACCTTTGCCCCTTGGTTGTAAGCCGCAAAATAATTTGAAAACTCGCCCATTACCGATCTCGACCCATAATGCTTCACTGGAGCATTGTTGGTATTACTGTCCCAGTCGGCTTTTGCAAAAATAACAAGTTTTCCCTGCCGATAATAAAGTTGAAATTCTTTTTGTGCATCTTCTGAAAGGTTTTCGAAAGTCAATGTTATTTTTATTGGTTCTCTGATATTTTTGTGATGAAAATCTTCTTCATTCAAAACTGATGTGTTAGTAACAGCAGGAGTCTGATTCTGAAAGAAAATATTCAAGGCGGTTAAAATATTTGATTTACCAGAACTATTAGCGCCTACAAAACAAGTATAATCATCAAATCTGATAGTTTTATCTTTAAAGGATCGAAAGTTTTCGATTTTTAACTCTGTAAGTTTCATGTTGTCCTCTTGGAGAAGCTAGGGACATTTATTGTTTTTCATCCTGCCATAATTCCTCTTTTTTCTTGTTTTACAATTCTATCCAAACCTAACCCATCGTCAACACAATCCCGCCCGCGCAGCGGTCATCCATACTTTTTCCTTTTGACTTATGGTTTCTCTGCGACCTTTGCGGTCTAAGCGGTTAAAAATCGAAAATTCTAAACCCCGCCTCGTTTTCAAGACCTAAAATATAGTATTTGTCTGCAAAATTGCTGTGTCTAACAAATCCGCGAAATCCGTGGTTAAAATTTTTTATTTTTTCCTCTTGACTTTTCGACCCTCATTTTTGGGCTGATTTTGAAGGGTGTTCAAAATTGACTAAAAAGTGCTAAATTTCTGTAAATTTTTGCTCAAAACGCGCACATTTCTACTCAAAAAGTGCGAAAAAATGCTCATTTTTGCACTTCTGCTCTTTTGCTCTTAAACTCTTATTTTTTAAGTACTTAAGTCATTTTTTAGTGAAATTCTCACCTAACCAAGTGTCCAATTGCATCCCCAAAAACCTCATTTTTAGTCTAAAAACAAGGATTGTCTCAAAAATCGCACCAAAATTATCCGCAAAAACCTGATTTTTTTAAAATTTGCCTCAAATATTAATCCAAAAATGATTGATTTTCTTGCGATTAAACTTACTCAACCGACTCAACTGCTCTCATCTAAATTTCAATTAGTGCTTTGATGACGCCATCACGATACTCGGCAATCATATCAAAGGCCTGCTGAGTCTGTTCGAG
>MHYD01000044.1:38597-46532 GCA_001824645.1 Planctomycetes bacterium RBG_13_46_10 | reverse complement strand
TGGCACCTGCTTTCTTAGCAATATTGACACGGTAGTCCAGCTTGTCGGTCATATAAATTGTTTCAACGCTCCGTCGATTCGGCGCGATATCGCCGGTCCTTCGATTCGGCACGCCGGATTCGTGACGAAATTCGCGACGAACTTGTGCCTGTGCCGCAGCCAAACAACTAAGTCCTATCGGCCCGGCTCCCAAGATGGCGATTTTTGCATCACTGAAAATCTGCGATTGCTTTACAGAATAGACCCCTATAGCGAACGGCTCGCAAAGAGCTGCCTGCTCAAGCGTAATTGTTCCGTTTACGGGAAAACAGCTTTCCTGCGGCATAACGATATATTCGCATAGACAGCCATCACCTTGTCCCGGCGTGCCGAGAAAGCGCAACTTGTAACAGGTATTTTCCCTGCCCTTTTTGCACTGGTCGCATTGGTGACATGAGACAGCCGGCTCGACTACTACCTGGTCACCGACTCTGACGCGGGTGACCGAATCGCCGACTGCTTTAACAGTTGCAGAACATTCGTGGCCTACTATAAACGGATATTGGACGACCTGGGAGCCGATTCTGCCGGTCTCGTAATAATGGACATCAGAACCGCAGACGCCCACCCTTTCAATTTTCAGAAGGACATCATTATCATTTTCTATCTTCGGCTCCGGCACATCTGTTATTTCCATCTGCCGGATTCCGGTTAATACCGCTGCTTTCATAGGTCGTTCTTTTCTCTCGATCCTCGATGCTCGATTCTTGATCCTCGATATTCAATACTCTACGAGCATCGAGTATCAAGATTATTTTTCTACAACAATTATTTTAAGGGTACAAGTTTTATCTCGAAGAGTTTTGGCCAGAACTTGCCGGTTACGAAAAGCCGGTCATTGGCCGCATCATACGCAATCCCGTTGAGAACATCAATTGGTTTACTAATCTCCTGCTGATTTAAAAGCCCGTTCATATATACCCAGCCGATAACTTGTCCCGTATTTGGCTCAATTATTGCAATGCGTTCCGTAGGCCAGACGTTGGCGAAAATTTGCCCCTTGACATATTCCAGCTCGTTAAGCCCGCTCACGGGAATTTCTCTGTCACATACTTTGATGCTGCCGGTTTGTTCAAGGCTTTCGGGGTCAAAAAAGTATAAGGTCGATGAGCCATCGCTTATAATCAGACGATTATCATCGTGTGTAATGCCCCAGCACTCGGTTGGATAATTAAAGGTTTTAAGCAATTCGAAGCTGTTTTTGTCATAAACAAATCCGATGTTCGATCTATAAGTCAATTGATATATTTTGTCTTTGAAGATGGTTATACCCTCTCCAAAGTATTCATCCGACAAATTGTGCATCTTAAGTATTTGTCCCGTTTCCAGGTCCGTCAATCGCAATGTCGAGCTTCCGTAAAGTCCGGTGCCTTCGTATAAAAGACCGTTTTCAAACACCAGCCCCTGCGTGAAGGCATTGGAATCATGCGGATAAGATTTAACAACCTGGTATGTGTACTCTATAGGCTTTTCAGAGTCCTTTGTTTCCGAACAGCCATAAAACAGTAGTATAGACAATAACACAATTAGAGTGATGCTCGATGCTTGATGCTCGATGCTTGATATTAATTCTCGACTAAATTGGCGAGTATCCAGCATCGAGAATCGAGTATCAGGTCCGAATCGTTTATACATTAAATCTGAAATTGATAACGTCACCATCTTTGACGATATAATCTTTGCCTTCGAGTCGAATCTTGCCGGCTGCCTTGAGGGCTTTTTCATCGCCGAATTTTTTTAGGTCGTCGTATGCAAAGGTTTCGGCCCTTATGAATCCGCGTTTGATGTCGCTGTGTACCTTGCCTGCCGCGTCAAGAGCGACAGTGCCCTGCCTTATGGGCCAGGCGCGTACCTCGTCTGAGCCTGTGGTTAAAAAGCTGATTAAACCCAGTGTTTTGTAGCAGCTTTTGACAAATTTCCCCGCAGCCAGCTCTGTCAAACCCAAGTCAGCCATAAATTCCTTTCTGCTGGCGACATCCAACTGTGCAATCTCATATTCAAGCTTGGCACAAATAGTAATTACCTCCGCGGTACAATCCATCACCCCGGGAAAATCAAATTTTTTATCTATCTGGTTTTCGCCGATATTTATCGCCACCACGATCGGCTTTAACGTTAAAAATCCCAGAGACTTAATCATTTCACGTTCGGCTTCGGTCTCGATGGCTGCGCTTATCGGTTTTTCTGCCTCGATTGTTTCCTGAAGTTTTTTATGCAGGGCCAACTCAGCCTTATCGTGCGGCTGGGTTTTGGTAGGTTTGAGTATCTGCTTTTCGAGCTTTTCTATGCGTGTGGTCACAAGCTCCAGGTCGCTAAGCAGCAATTCCGTCCGCAGCTCTGTTAAATCTCTGGCTGGGTCCACAGTGTTTCGATAGGGTGGTATCTCCGGATTTTCAAATGCCCGCACCACAAGCACGAGCAAATCTACGGTTCTTATCTGATTTATCAGCCGTCTTGCCACTGTCCGTCCATGCTCATCGGTGAAGTTAAAGCCCGGCAGGTCGAGACAGTCGATTGTAGCGTACGTTTTTTTTTCGGGCTTGTATTGCTCGGTCAGCCAGTCAATTCTTTCATCCGGTACCGGCACGATTTCTTCGATTATGGTTGTGCTGACCGCGGGGACACGTTTACTGCACAGGCTCGCTAAGAGCGTACTCTTGCCTGATTGAAATAAACCAAGAAGCGCAACTTTCAATTACATCACTCCTTTTAGCGGGGTAAGCACCGCCTTATAATCTATAAATACTATTTCCATAAGAATCGTAAGCCACAATAGCTGGAAAGTCAACCACTTCCAGTTTTCTCACTGCCTCCGTTCCGAGGTCTTCGTAGGCAATTACTTGGGCAGCAACAATGTGCCTGGATAGCAGTGCTCCTGCTCCGCCGACGGCGGAAAGATGCACCGCGCCATATTGCTTCAGCGCTTCCCTGACCTCATCATTTCTGTAGCCTTTTCCAATCATCGCTTTAAGGCCGGCAGAGACAAGCTTCGGGCTGAAGGCATCCATTCTCGATGAAGTAGTGGGACCGGCTGCACCGATGACTTTGCCCGGCTTGGCTGGTGTCGGACCAACAAAGTAAATAATAGCTCCATCAAGTTCAAAAGGCAGAGGCTTACCGGCATCCATCGCCTCGCACAGCCTTTTATGAGCCATATCTCGGGCGCTGTAAATTACACCGGTTATAGAAACTTCATCGCCGGCTTTGAGTGTATGAACATCGGTATCTGTTAAAGGTGGCTGCAATTTTCTTATTTTACTCATAATCTTAAGTGTACAAAACGGGAAAGTTTTTGCTAATAAAAACTAATAAAATTTTCTCGAACAGTTTCGATGTTGTCATTTGCAGTAGTATAGATATAATACGCTTATGGCTAAGTATCCTATATTTCTTGAATTGACGGGAAAGCGCGTGGCCTTAATTGGCGGAGGGGCTGTAGCGGTGCGAAAGGCCTGCTCGCTTTTGGCAGCCGGTGCCCGGCTGGTAGTTGTTGCCGAACAGATCGATGATGTGCTTACAAATCTTTGTGCAAGCAGCAGCGCTGAATTGATCAGGTCCAAATATTCCAAAGATTATCTCTCCAAGGCAGTACTCGTTATAGCAGCAACGAATGACCATCAGCTAAACGAACAGATTTACAAGGATTGCCAGAACCTGGAAATTCTATGTAACATAGTTGACCAGCCGGAGCTTTGTGACTTCTATGTCCCGGCTGTTGTCAATCGCGGCGACCTGCAGATAGCTATCGGCACCGAAGGAGATTGTCCCGCCTACGCCGGGCACATCAGAAAGAAGCTGGAGCAAATCTTCACTGAAAAACATGGAAAATTCCTGGCCGAACTGGTGGCTATTAGAGACCGCATTATTAAAGATGTACCAAACGAAGCCGACCGTAAAATTCTCCTTGGAGAGCTGGTTGATGATGAGTCATTCGATTACTTTGTCAAAAACGGCCCTATCGCCTGGCGAAAAAAAGCCGATGAAACTATAAACCTCCATACAATCAAAACACGCTGAGAATGTCACCACTTAACACAAGGGACAAAATCGAGTTATTAGCTCCGGCCAAAGATGTTCCCGCTGCACGAGCAGCAATTCAATGCGGCGCCGATGCGGTTTATATCGGCGCTGTTCGCTTCAGCGCTCGTGAAGCTGCAGGCAATACCATCTCGGCCATACAGCAGGTGACAGATTACGCCCACCAATATTACGCAAAGGTCTATGTGGCACTAAATATCCTGCTGTTCGACAGCGAGTTGTCCTTAGTAGAAAAGATGATACATCAATTTTGCCGGATGGGTGTTGACGGCCTTATCATTCAGGATGTCGGCCTGCTTGAGCTGGATTTGCCGCCTATTCCGCTTATCGCCAGCACGCAGATGCACAACAATACGATAGAGAAAGTGAAATTTTGGCAGGATGTTGGATTTTCACGAGTAATACTGGCACGCGAATTGTCCCTCGAGCAGATTCGGCAAATTCACAGCCAAACCAGCATAGAGCTGGAATGTTTTATTCACGGAGCTTTGTGTGTAAGCGCCAGCGGGCAGTGTTATATGAGTTATGCGCTGGGCGGAAGAAGCGGCAATCGAGGCCAATGTGCGCAGCCCTGCAGAAGGCTATACAGCCTAAAAGACAGTCTGGACAAACCCATCGTTAAAAACCGCTATTTGCTGTCTTTGAAGGACATGAACCGCTCGGAGTATCTGGAGGAGTTGATTGATGCCGGAATCAGCTCGTTTAAAATCGAAGGCCGGCTAAAGGATGTCCCTTACGTCGTTAATACCGTGAGCTTTTATCGTCAAAGACTGGATTCAATCCTCGCAAAGAAAAATCTGCAGCGAAGCTCTTCCGGCTCGATGCACTTTAATTTTCAGCCAGTGCTTGAGAAAACATTTAATCGCGGATTTACCGATTATGGCCTTACAGGTTGCACTTCCGACATGGTTCAACAGGCTCACCACAGGATGGCTTCGATAGACACACCTAAATCCATTGGCGAATTTATAGGTGAAGTCAAAGATGTGAAAAAGTCCTGTTTTACTCTCGATGGCGACAGAGAACTGCATAACGCCGACGGGATTTGTTTTTTCGACCAGCAGAATAATCTATGCGGAACAGTTGTTAACGGCGTAGAAGGCCGAAAGATTTATCCACAAAAAATGCTCAACATCAGAAAAGGGCAAAAGATTTATCGCAATTATGATCATCAATTTTGTCGAAAGCTTAGCGGGCGTGCTGCACAACGTAAAATTCGTCTAACAATGTTTTTACAGGAAACACCGCGAGGATTAGTTTTGTCCGGCATTGATGAAGATGGAAATCAGGCAGATGTTGAGATAGCAGGAGGGAAAAAGCAGGCTTTGAAGAAAGAAGCTGCACACCAGATGGTTCTCATTCACTTAACCAAGCTGGGAAACACAATTTTTGAATGTTCAAACGTGCAAACTCAAACGCAGGACGTGTATTTTTTAGCCGTCTCACAGCTAAATACAGCAAAACGCGAGCTGGTCAGACGGCTTCTGCAAATACGCCAGGATAATCGCCCTCATCTGAGCAAGGATATTTTAAAGAATAATGTTCCATACCCAGAGCAAAATCTGAGTTATATGGGTAATGTACTTAATAAAAAAGCAAAGGCTTTTTACCGTCGCCATGAAGTACAGACTATTGAACCGGCGGCAGAGTCAGGTCTGGATATGTCAGGTCGGCTGGTTATGACGACCAAATACTGCCTGCGAAAAGAGCTGGGCTTATGCCCCGGCGTCGCTTCCAAATCACCCGCCGAGCCATTAATTCTGCAGGATGAAGACGGTCTGGAATATCAAGTCCAATTCCGCTGCGGTTGCTGCGGCATGGATATTTTTTTCCAGCGGTGAGCTTGTTAAAACATCTCAGGCCTTGATTTTGTCGATTATCACTTCAAGATACTTTTGGCGGTGGCCGATGCGTCTCATACTGTTTTTGCGCCTGCGATAGTGTGTCGGGTAGAGTTTTTTACCTTTAACAACAGCGTCTTGCGCCGTGGTTTTAAATGAAGCGATAACTTTCGCTTTCTCTATATAAGGAGTGCCTATTTTTACTTTTTTACCATCACTAACGAACAGGACTTTATCCAGTTCGATAGTTTTAGCATCGGATTCGACCTCGGTAAGCTCGATATTTAAAGAATCGCCCTCGGCAACCTTATATTGTTTTCCACCTTGTTCAATTATTGCATACACTTTAGTAACTCCTGCTTTCTGCCTAAAAAATTAATTGAGGACGATATATTACACATTGAAACATTTTTGTAAAGCAAATTTTATCAGTTTCGGATTAAATAAATAATTGCTAACTGATTATTGGCAATTAGTTATTGAATTTACTATTTAACCAGTTACTATTTAACCAATTGCTAAATTCTGGTCATCGGGAGCAAATTTATGCGATTGGCTATGATTGAGGATAAAACTTTACCGCTGGAAGAGTTAGAGCCGGTTTATCTTGACCGAGGAATATTCTTCGGAGACGGCGTTTATGAGGTGCTGCGAAGCTACAATGGCAAAATCTTCGCTTTTCAGGAGCACCTGCAAAGATTTGCTCGCAGCTTAAATGAGATTCAAATCACAGGTATTGATATTGACCAGATTCGAGCCAAAGTTCAAAAGTCCTTTGATGCCGCCGGCATCGCCGACGCCAAGATATATTTTCATATAACTCGCGGCTCCGGGCCGCGAGACCATGTCGGTTGTGCAGACCTCAAGCCTAACTTCTTCCTGACCGTGAGCGAGCTGCCGGATGCCACAGTGGAAAAGGCCAAAGGTATTGCTGTATCGACGCACCCGGACTGGAGATGGAAAAGATGCGATATAAAATCCCTAAACCTTTTAGCTAACGTTCTTGCCAGAATGGATGCCGCTAAAAAAGGCTGCACCGAGGCGATATTTGTCGATGAGTCAGGCTTTATAACCGAAGGAGCTGCCTCAGCATTCTTCGCCATTTTCGGGAAACAATTGCAAACCACCCCTATCACAGCTAATATTTTACCTTCTATTACGCGAAAATATGTGCTTGATGCCGGTAAAAATATCGGATTAGAGATAATCGAAAAATCCTTTACGCCACAGCAGTCAAGCCAGGCAGATGAGCTTTTTATTGCTGTAACGACCAAGGATATTGTGCCCGTGGTAAAGTTTGATGATAAGGTTATCGCAAACGGCAGGCCCGGCCAATATACAAAATTGCTGATTCAAAAGTTCCAAGAATTCACAATGTGAACTCCGTAAAGTTTACCATTCGTAACGCAAGCGAAGAATGGTATTGACGATTTACGATTGACAATTGTCGATTTGAAGTTGAAAATCGAATTTTGGTAATTGGTGATTGGTAATTACCGTTTAACCAATTAACCATTTACCAGTAATTGTATTTGGAAGGAAAATAAAATGAAGCAAAGGTATCAGCCACATGTAATAGCTAAGCCATTGATGTGTTGGGTCTTTCTTTGTGTTATCTCTGGTTCGCTGCCTGTAACAGCACAACCATCGGGGGGGCCTTATGGCCCGATATGGCTAACATACGATTTGCCCAAAAAAGCAGGCAAAATTTATTATGTAGCCCCTGATGGACAGGCTCAAGAATCAGGAGAAAAGCTAACCCAGCCAACAACTTTGGCAGCAGCCATAGAACAAGTAAAAACCGGCGATGCAATCGTGATGCGCGGCGGTGTTTATCGCACCGGTGATTTAAAGTTAAACCAGGGAATTACCATACAGCCATACGCAGATGAACAACCTGTCCTCAAGGGAACCATGATTGCAACACAGTGGGAGCAGCCGAAAACCGGATTGTGGAAAACCTCCTGGTTCCGTTTATTTCCTTCCAAACCCGCGGATTGGTGGCGACCTCAAAAAT
>MHYD01000044.1:37025-38577 GCA_001824645.1 Planctomycetes bacterium RBG_13_46_10 | reverse complement strand
TATCTTTTCAATAATGATATGGTGTTCGTCGATGGTAAGTTATTGGATCCGGTCGGCGCCGAAGAAAATGTTGACGCAAACTCGTATTTTATCAACTACGATGCTGGGGAGGTTTATATTGGTTTTGACCCAGCGAACCGGCTGGTTGAAATTACCGCTTTTGACAGTGCCTTGATACGGACTATCGGCGATTGTCACGGCAAGAAATCGGACGGCAAGGGGCCTGTGATCCGGGGGATCACCTTTACCCAGTATGCATATCGTGCGTTCGAAATTGAAGGAACAGAACCGGAGGGCTTAGCTGAACCGGCCACTTATGGAAAAGCCATGACCGGCATGACTTTGGAGCACTGTACTATTACTTTTTGTTCCCGTGTGGGCGGCTATTTCAAAGGAGACAATTTAATAATACGGCATTGTCTGGTCAGCGACACTAGTACGGAAGGCATCTATATCATAAGCTCATCTGATGTCCTGCTGGAAAAAAACATCTTTAGACGCAATAATATTGAGAAAATCTACGGATATTTTCCGGCGGCGGTGAAGATTTTCAACCAATGCTATCGCGTCACCTGCCGGGACAACCTGGTTATTGAACATCCGAATTCGAACGGTATCTGGTACGATGTAGGAAATGTTGATGGTGTATTTATCAACAACTGGGTTGTGGGGACCGATAACGGGTTCTTCTTTGAAATTTCAAAAGGAGCAATTTGCGCCGGAAATGTCTTTGTCAATTGTACTACCGGTATTAAGGTGCTCAACAGTTGTGATGTACAGGTCTATCAGAATACCCTGGTAAATAGTGGAGCATCGTTTGAACGCAATTCACGAAGTGCGGTCGGCGACCACTTCGGCTGGCATCCCAGCACCGGCCCTGATGTTAACGACCGACACGGACACGTATTTGTCAATAACCTTCTCGCAGCCGATGAACAATTCCGCAGACCCCTTCTGCAAATCAGACAGCCGGCGTCCTTGCGTGTGCGGCTAACTCAGCCACAAGTCAAACAACTCGATTATAATGTCTATGTACGACGGCCAAATGCAGGCTCGCAGCCATTAACTGTCTGGAGTCCCGCTGCGACAGCGAATTCCCTGATGGATATCAAGTCTCCGGAGGATTTGACGAAGCTATATCCGGAATTTGAGTCACACAGCAAGGCTTTCACAAATTATGAGGGTCCCTTATTCAGGAGTCAAGAACTGAACAATTACGAATTATTAAAGGCATTTCCAGGCTCTGCCGCAGCATCACCCCTGCCGGCTGAAATCCGTAAGCTTCTCCACCGATCGAAAAAAGATTCTCGCGTTCCCGGAGCCTTCCCTCTATGCCCCTAAAAAGGAGGTAAACATTATGAGCACCATTTTATATATCAAAGCTTCGCCTCGCTCCGGTCGTTCTCACTCAGTCGCGGTAGCCGATGCATTTATTGAATCTTACCGCCAAAGTCATCCAGGCGATGAGGTGAAAACTATAGATATTTTTAAGCAGAAGCTACCGGCTTTTGACCTGCCGGCAGCCACTGCGAAGTACAGGATTATGCACGGG
>MHYD01000044.1:23729-37006 GCA_001824645.1 Planctomycetes bacterium RBG_13_46_10 | reverse complement strand
ATCGCCGAATATGGGCAAAAATCGTTTCTGTGATAGAAGAATTTAAATCGGCGGACAAATATGTTTTAGCAGTGCCTATGTGGAATTTTTCTATTCCATATCGGCTGAAACAATACATAGACATTATCGTCCAGCCGGGCTATACATTCATCGCGAAACAGGATGGCTCCTATGACGGCTTAGTAAAAAATAAGCCGGTCTTTATCGCCTACGCAAGAGGGGGCGAGTACTCAGCAGATGCCGCTAAAGCTCTTGATATGCAAACAAAATACCTCGAACTGATATTAGGCTTTATGGGTTTGTCTGATATTCGCTCTGTGATTATCGAGCCAACTCTTGCCGGAGGCGCTGATACCGCGAAACAAAAACAGGCGGAAGCTGCAGAAAAGGCCAAGGGCCTTGCGAAAACATTTTAAGCACTCGCCGCCGCGTAGCTATGGCGAAGCGGGGTAAGTCATGCGGTACTGACACATTTGTGCAATGTCCCTTGCTACAATCCGGGCTATGATTTCTTGCTGATTGAATAACAGCGTAGTCGGTGGCATAACAGCATGTCTGACTGATTCGGCTTCTCGATGCTCCCCTCGGCTCCGCTCGGGGCAGGCTTTTCTTAATTCTCGATTCTCAACAGGTATCGAGTATCCGGTATCGAGTATCGATTTGTGGCTGGGAGCTTTTCTCTTTACAGCGACGACCTTTCTTTGCTCAGCCATAATCTTCTCGGCCAAATTGAATCCTGGTATTTCAAGCTCTGGCGGCTCAATTTCGCTCGGATTGTCCCGCTTATACGGCGGGATTATATCGCCTGCACGAAGGATATTATTATCATTTTTTTTATTAATATCGGTCTTATCCATTACTCGCAGGTCCTATTGTAAATTGTGTAAAATCACCTGGTTTAAATTGCTTAATCAGTGAATTAACCTCATCAATATTAACCGCTTTAACAGCCTCGATGTCATCCTCAATAGTACGATACTCCTTCAAATAAATCCAGTTAAAACCCAGGTCAACCAGCCTGCCCATCGGCAGCTCATTTTTGATTACCAACGCGCTTAAAACTTTATTTTTTGCCTTTTGTAATTCTTCCTGTGTTATACCCTCGGCTGACAAACTATGAAAGATGTCCCCGACAATATCGAACACTTTAGAGACATTTTTGCTGCTGCACCTGATATAGCTGTACATCACACCCGTGCCGTCCATCGGGCTGTACTGCATCGTGGCTGCTTCCGCTATCGCCTTATCAACTAATTCCCAAAAGAACCTCGAACCGACACTGTCCCCAATGATAATCGACAGAAGCGAAGCAGCAAATCTTGCGTTATCCTGAAATGACACGCATGGGCTTATCAGGCATATATGCTCGCAGACGAGATTCGATCTTTCAATTCTTTCCTTCTTTTTGCTGCCTTGGAAGTGCTCCAATTTTCTGCCGGTGACGCAGCCTTGCCATTTCAGACAGGCTTCTTCCAAAGTCGAACATATTTGGTCCCAGTCGAGATTACCCGCACATGCGAACATTATATTGGCCGGCACATAACGCCTGGCAAAATAATCCCGCATCTGTTCAACCGTCAGGCCGTCTATGCTTTTCTCGCTGCCGAGGACACTGTTACCACAGGGGTGGCTGCCGAAGTGCAGGGTTCTGCATCTATCCATAACATCGAAGCTCGGCGTGTCCTTGTACATTGCAATTTCTTCTTTAATCACATTCTTTTCAATGCCGAAGTCTTCCTCCCTAAGAGCCGGCCTCATCAGCTCTATCCATAGTTTTGTGACCTCTATAACATACTCCGGCAGAACTGCCGCGTAATAAACAGTATTTTCCTCGCTTGTAAAGGCATTGAACTGCGCCCCTGTTCCATCGAAGGCTTTAT
Organism: Planctomycetes bacterium RBG_13_46_10; assembly: GCA_001824645.1. Taxonomy (GTDB): domain Bacteria; phylum Planctomycetota; class Phycisphaerae; order Sedimentisphaerales; family Anaerobacaceae; genus RBG-13-46-10. The sequence goes on along the minus strand of MHYD01000044.1, from coordinate 35,126 downwards.
TTACTTCAAACGCATCCAGCCTTTCGGTACCTTTGAAAAGCATGTGCTCCAAGAAATGAGATGCTCCGTTTATCTGCTCAGTTTCATCCCGAGAGCCTGTCCTGACGAAAAAACCAACCGCAGCCGATTTAGCGGATTCATTGACCTCCCCAATTAAATCCAGGCCGTTTGCTAATCTTTTTTCCTTAAATTCCATGCTTTCTGTCACCTGGTTGTCAATTCCTTCGGGCCGATTGTTACGACTGTAAAATCTTTAAATTTATTTTTACGCAAAAAGTCCAGAACAGAATCAACGAACGTTGATTCTATCTTATCATTGATTTCATCCAGGCTGCGCACTCTGCCCAGCATATAGTAATCATATCCAATTGAACCTGCCCTGCTGCTGGATGATTCACTCTGCAGAATTAAAACGCTCTTCAAACCGACTTTAGCCCTTTCGATTTCCTCTTCGCCGATTCCTTCGCCCAGCCTGTTAAATTCGCTTATAACACAATCAAGCGTTTCCTGGGCCTTATCCGGTGTTGTGCCAGCATAACACATTATACCCGCAGCATCTTTTAGGCCGTGATATCGTGCGCCGATTGCATAACACAAGCCCCTTTTCTCTCTTACTTCTGTAAATAATCTTGCGCTCATCCCGCCTGAAAGAACAGATACGGCCATTCTCATATTATAATAATCATTGCTGGCCGGTGTAACAGTGCCGGTCATTATCCCTATATGCACCTGTGCACAGTCTTCATCGATATGTCCATATGCGCTCTCCCCGGGACCAAATGCCGGCGGAGTCGGAATTTCGAATTTCGAATTTCGGGTTTCGAATTTTTCCTCCATCTGCCTGCAAACTGCATTAAAGTCATACTTACCAGCGACTGAAAAAATTGTCTGTGAAAGATTAAAATTGTTCTTTACAATCTCTTGTGTTTTCTCAGCAGTCAAATTCTTCAATTCATCGAGATTACCAAAGGTGCTGCGTCCTAACGGATGTGGGTAGAACTGCTCCCGCAGCTTAAGCATGACCTTATGTCGAGGTTCATCATCTAAAGCGTGCACTTCCTCGATTGCCAATTGCTTGGCTAATTCAAACTGGTCTTTTTCCAGGCGCGGCTTTTGTATTATATCGGCGTATAAATCTAATGCCTGCGCCAAATTATCAGATTCTAAAACTGCACCGATGGTTATATGAGAGCTGCCGATTGACTCAGCGCGATGAATACCGAGTCCATCGAGGGCATCGTTAAGTTGTCTGCTGTTTTTATTACCTGCGCCTCTGAAAATCCAGTCAGCAATTACGTTTCCTGCTCCGCAAAAACCTTCGGCAAGTACGGCAGCTCCGGCCGGCAGCATAAAATTAAACGCCACCGACTTGACGGCTTCCATCGGTTCACCAAGTATAATCATCCCATTTTTTAATGTATGTTTGTCTAAATGTTCGCCCATTATCACTTCTCTTGAGCAGTCTCTATAAGCAGTGCGGGATTGTACTAATAAGCGGATATGTTTGCAACTATGGAATAAAAATAGAAAATTTCCCAGTAATATCCGCATGAACCAAAAATCTGTTTATTCTATGACTTTTGACTTGACAGAATAAAATGTTTTAGAGTTAATCACTTTTTTTACCTATTCTGTTAACAGGGCATTTCATAAATGCTGAAACCTGATTTATCAGATTCAGCTATGGCCGATTTAGAAGCGCTGCTTCAAACGGCATTTTAGAGCAGACTATGGCTACAAAGAATAACCATATCCAGTTCTCTTCGCTTTTCAGGCCAACCGAGGTTATTTGCCAAACCGACCAGACCGACCGTGATACACTATTAAAGGACCTGCTCGAGCTGCTGGCCTATCAGCGAGGCATTGGAAACGTTGATGAGGCGTACTTAGCAGTACTGCAACGGGAAAATGAAATGGCCACAATCGTTGCACCCGGCATAGCGATGCCTCACGCCCGGCTGGAAGCTATCAAACAAATAATTGTGGGTATGGCGACATCCAAAAACGGCATTGTCTATGACAAAAACCAACCCGATAAACCTGTTAAGCTTATTATCCTAACACTGGCTCCGAAAGATGCTCCCGGCGCATATCTTCAGGCGATTAGCTCTTTAGCCAATATTTGCAAAGACCCTACAACTGCAGACATCGTGGCTAATTTGCCTACACCTGAAAAAATCTGGAGTTTTTTCAAACAGGGAGGTCTCGTTCTGCCGGACCATTTATGCGCTCGTGATGTAATGGAACCGAGCGAGGCACAGTTGCAGGAACATGACACGCTCGAACGGGCGATTGATTTGTTCGTACACTATAGGCTCAATGAGTTACCAGTCGTTGATAAAGACGGCGAGCTCATCGGTGTCGTGACCACGTACGAGCTGCTGCGGGTGTGCCTGCCGGATTATATCCTCTGGATGGAAGACCTGACGCCAATTATGAACTTCGAGCCTTTTGCGGAAATCCTTCGAAAAGAAAGCAAGACCTGGCTGACAGAGATAATGACAGGCGATTATGCCGTGGTTGAGGACAGTGCGCCTGCAATTCAGGTCGCAAAGGAAATTACACGACAGAAGGCCAACCGAGCTTATGTGGTGCGGGGCAAAAAGTTTATGGGAGTGGTATCACTGGAGAAATTACTTAATAAGATTCTGCGGGAGTAGGCGATGGCCTTGCCTTATATAAAAAAGGAGACGATTTACACAGCCGGACGAGTGGGCATTCTGCTCGGCGTCAGCGGCCTTGTCGGGCTGCTCGGGTATTCATTCGGGCTGGACAGGCAGCAGATTATCTCGTGCTCAATCTTCATTATGATAATAATGGCGACGCTTCTATTCTGGAAGCTTCGTCTGGCTATCGCCTTTGTCGGCATAGGCGCCCTGATGGGGGCCAACGTGCTTACGCTTCCTACCTTCATCCGAGAATGCAAGCTGGATGTGATACTTTTCCTGGTCGGCATGATGGTGACGGTCGGCGTTCTTAAAGAGCTGGGTTTATTTACCTGGATAATCCAGCAGGTCATAGCTCTCAAGGGGATAACAGGCCCAAAGTTTGTAATCATTATTGTATTTCTTGGCGCTTTTATGGCCTGTGCGGTGGATGAGGTCACCTCTATTGTATTCGTTGCTACACTGATATTTCAGGTTTGTGACACACTAAAGGTACGCCCGGTCCCATTTATCATCATCGCGGTTATGGGCACAAATATCGGCTCAAGCGGAACGATGCTCGGCAATCCCGTCGGAATTCTAATCGGGCAGAACGCAACGCCCCCTCTTAGCTTTATGGATTTTTTGCACTGGTCGTTTCCGATTATGCTGGTAACACTGTCGATTTCACTTGTCCTTCTCATGTGGTGGTTCAGGCGCGACATCGCTCTTTTGTCACAACGACTGGAAGCCCGCAGGGAAGTGGGACTGGGATTAGGCCCACTTGTTCAGGTACCGTACAAAAGAGGACTGGCGGTTTTGCTGGGCATGATATTGTTTATTGCTCTGCATCACCATCTTGAGACGAAGCTGGGTTTGGCGCCAAACACCGTCCTGATAGTAGCTCCATTGGTTATAGCAGGTCTTCTGATGCTCTGGCGTCATGAGAGGTCACGGCACTATATTGAGGCAGATGTTGAGTGGTGGACCCTCTTATTCTTTATGATGCTCTTTGCAGTGGCGGGCACCCTTGAAGAAACCCGAGTAACCCAAAGAATTGCGGATTCTTTTCAGCAGGCTTTCGGCAATCGGCTTTCTATCCTGACGCCGATAGTCATCGGCTCTTCTGCAATCGGCTCGGCTTTCGTGGACAATATTGTCTTTGTCGCAGCCTTCATGCCGGTCGTCGAGAAACTTCAACAGACACCCTTACTGTGGGCTTTGCTGCAGGGAACATGTCTCGGAGGGAATATTACAATGATAGGCTCTACAGCAAACATTGTGGCGCTGGGTATGCTCGAAAAACGTTATCGAACACACATCCATTTTATCGAATGGCTCAAAGTCGGGCTGATTGTCGGAATCCTTTCATGCCTTATAGCCTGGGGTGGAATTGCACTTTTATCGCCCTATATGCCTACTGTCAAACAGCGCCAGATGCACAGACAGGTCCTGCCTGACCAGAAGCATGAACAACCGAATATAATAGAAAAAGTCTCAACTGAATAATAGCCTTTTACCTTTAGGTCATGAAGAATTGCATCCCCCGGCTATTGTGTCTTAGAGATATAATGCGGCTTGAGTATTCAAGGGTAAAAAGACGGTAAATGTGGTGCCTTGTCCGATTTCGCTCTGGACTTCAATTCTTCCGGCGTGCATATTTACGATATCCTTGACAATCGCAAGACCTAATCCCGTTCCAGGGATACCCTTACCCGATTGAATTACCCGATAAAATCGGTCGAATATCCTGGGAAGAGCTTCTTTGGGTATGCCCATACCATTATCGCCGACAATAATGACAAGCTCATTCCCCTCACGTCTGACAGAAATAGAAACCTCGCCATTTTCCTGTGTAAATTTAATTGCATTATTTACAAGATTCATAATCATAGATTGAATCTTGCCTTCATCGCCCTGAAGCTGGCCAAGTTCATCGCCAATATCTGTTTTTAAGTGGATATTTGTTTTGTCTGCAAAGTGCTGTAACCCCGCCAAAACCTGTTCTATGACGGTAGTGATATCCATCGGTTCACGTGAAAATTTTACAGCTCCGGATTCGATCCGCGATATTTCCAAAAGACCCTCAATCAGATTTTTCAGCATATCCGATTCTTCATTAACAATGGTTAAAAATTCGTTTCTTACCTGTTCAGGCATATTGGGGTCACGCAGTATCGTGGCGGTATAAGCCTTTATGGAAGTCAACGGAGTTCGTAATTCATGTGAAACAGATGAAACAAAATCTGTTTTCATGCGGTCAATCTCGCGCTCACGAGCGACATCGCGCAGCACCATAACCACGCCAATAATAGCCCCATCTTCTTTGCGAATAGGCGCTGCAGTAGCGTAAACAGGATACCTGCTGCCGTCTTTTGCTATAAGAACATCACGATCGGTGCCGCTTTCCGTACCGCCTGAATCAAGTACTTTGTCGAAAGGGCTTTGAACAACCTTTTTGGTTTTATCGTCGATAATGCGGAGGACATCGTCGACTGTTTTTGTCTGGGCATCATTAAAACTCCATCCGGTGAGGTCTTCCGCCACTTTATTAAACAAAATAATACGTTTCTGTGCATCTACTGCGATGACCCCATCCGACATACTGGAAAGAGTCACTGCCAGAAGCTCTTTTTCCTCCGCGAGCTGCTCGGTTCGCTGCTTTACCAAAGTTTCGAGGTTGTCATGATATTCTTTCAGAGCATCTTTTGTCTTTTTGTGGTTGATGGCTTTTTCAACAACCTGAGGCAGGACTTTCAGGTAATTATGTGCGAAGTCCTTAATCATGTAGTCATAGGCACCGGCTTTCATAGCTTTAACAGCCGTTTCCTGGTCCCCCGCACCGGTAGCACAAATGACAGGCATATCTCCGAGCAAATTAAAAACATCAAATGCAGTGCCATCACCGAGAGAATAGTCGGTAATTACAACGTCGAATTTTTCGGAATCCAAAATGCTTTTGGCCTGTGCATAAGAGCCGGCTATCCTGTAATCGTATGCCAGCTCCTGCTCTTTAACCAGCCGCTCAAAAGCCATTTGGTCGAGCTTATCATCTTCGACAAGTAATACCTTGTATGTTTTATTATCTGTAATCTTATCGCCCAACTGGCAGCTCACTTACACTCCAGTATGTATTAATTGTCCCAAACACTGTGACAATCCTGTTAAAGTCAACAGGTTTAACAACATAGCCGGCTGCACCCATGCCAAAGCTCTCTTCGATATCCCTGCTGTCTTCGGACGTAGTCAATACTACTACGGGAATACTTTTAAGTCTCTCATCCGCCTTTATGATTTTCAGCAGCTCCAAACCGTTTAACTTTGGCACGTTTAAATCCAAGATAATGATACAGGGTTCCACATTGGTTTTGTCCTGCAAATATTTCATCGCGTCTTCACCATCCTTCAAATGAACTAATGCATTATCTATCTGAAGACGCTTAAGCGCTCTCTTAACTGTCAGAATATCTACAACATCATCTTCAACTAACAATATCGATCTTGAGTTTCTCATTTTCAACCTCCGCTACAGGTATAGTAAAAAAGAATGTGCTACCTTTGCCCAGAGCTGACTGTACCCAAATCCTGCCGCCGTTTAATTCAACTACTTTCTTCACTAAAGTAAGGCCAATGCCCGTGGTTTCAACCTCATCTTGAGGCGATAATATCTGAAACATCTGAAATATTTTTTCAAAGTAATCTTCCGGTATGCCGGGGCCATTATCTGTAACATTGAATTCCCAAAAATCCCCTTCCTTAATACAGCCAATTTTTATTTGTCCCTGTGGTTTATCCATAAAAGTTATTGCATTGCTGAGCAGATTTTGAAATATCTGCATCAGACTTTCTTTACTGCATGTCGGGACTGGAAGATTCTCCTGAACAGAAATATGAATATTATCAGGAACTTTAACTTCGGAAATTATCTCTTCCATAAGCCTGTTTAAATTAACTTCCTCCACTTCTGCTGTAACATTTCCGATATGAGAATATCGGAAAATACCTTCTATAAAATCATTCATCCGCTTCGTTCTGCAGGAGAGTAACGAGATATTTTCTTTGCCATCTTCGTCAAATCTGTCACTGTAGTCTCTCGATAACATATCGGCCAAAACTCCGATACCCTGCAAAGGTTTTCTTAAATCGTGAGCCATTATGCGAATAAAATCCTGAAGCTCCTTATTCGTTAGGTCCAGCATCTGGACGGTTGACTGGAGGTCTGCATTTAGCTTTTCCAGAGCCTGCTCGGCTTTTTTGCTGTCGGTGATATCCCAGAAAATACCAAATATACCGATAATATTACCCTGCTCATCTCTTACTGGCGCCTTAAACGTATTAACAATAAACTCCTGCCTATTTCTGATATATCTCTCTTCTATCCACTCCTCTTTTCCGGCATTTATAATTCTCTTATCATCCTGCCTGTATTTATCGGCCAATTCCTTTGCGAAGAAATCATAGTCTGTTTTTCCTTTGATTTCATCGGGTACTATTTTCAAATCACAGCTATAGCTTTCGTTACACAAAACATAGACAGAATTTGAGTCCTTATAAAATATCTTCTGCGGGATATTTTTCAGCAATGTCTTATACCTATTTTCGCTGTTTCGTAATGCAATCTCTATCTTTTCCCTCTCCATGACTTCCTTTTTAAGCTCTCTCCACCTGAAAACAGAAAAAATACCCAGAGCAAAGGTCAGAACTGTCGCTAAAGTAATAAGCCTATCTGCTTCCAACCTTTCAAATCCCCCAGACCGGTGGGTAATCTTCTCAAACACGTCAAGATAAACGGCTAATATAAATACAATTGCAGCTATTACCGCTATTATCAGCAGCTCTCTAAAAACCGTGCCCGCTTCTCCCTTATTAATGACAGTTTTGAGGCTCATACATACTGTCTCATAATAATCCGATGGGGACAGATTTACGCACTTGCTGACAAATTACAAGTCCTGAGCTTGTCGGTTGTTATTCCCTCACTTGTTTCCTTGCGCAATTAAATCAGTGGTTTCGGTGCTTAAAGTGAGCTAAAATACTTAAAGTTCAAAAGTTATAATTTATGGGTACTTCAGGCTCTCCCTAGAGGAATGCCTTACCGCATTACAATTTTAGCTCACTACTGATACTTGGTAATGCCTTTGCGCTATTCTAATCCCCCAAATAGATGAACTATTTTCCAAAGCAAAGTCGATAATGCTGTGCTTTTATTCTTTCTCTGTTTCTACACACCTTTTAAGTTTTTTTCTTATCATTTTACCTAACTGCACAGGATCGAACGGCTTGGTTATGTAGTCATCGGCGCCTTCACATAAGGCTCGCCCCACATCAACCATCATTCCCTTGGCTGTAAGCATAAAGACAGGTATATTTTCGGTTGATTTATCTTTTTTAAGTTTGGATAGAACCTCCAATCCATCCATTTCAGGCATCATCCAATCCAGCAAAATCAAATCAGGCTGTTTCTCTTTGGCAATCTCAATAGCCTTTGAACCTTCTGCTGTAGAGGAAACTTCAAATCCGTCCAGCTTAAGATTATATTCCAGGATTCTCCGGATGTGCTCTTCATCCTCTACAACCAGTATGGAAATAGGTTTATCCATTGTATAAATCTCCCAGTCCTTTAAACATTAATTGGATTTTTACGTTGGTCATCCAGCACTTTAATTCATAGGGCAAAGTCATTAGCGCGACATAATTTAATGAAAAGCACACTCTTGAATAACCTGTAGCCCCCAATGCAGGCACCCCCATAAATAAAAGGTTATATTCATAGCATTTATAACAATTATCGGCATATATTCAAACTAATATCATAAAATATTTTTGTTTTAGATAATAAAAGACCGATAAAATCTGTGAAAAATAAGTTTTATCACTGTATATAAATGTAAAATGGCAGCCAAGGATAGGTTTGATTCATATATCGTTCCTCAGTCGTCTTGTTTGAAAAAGCCCACTTTTGGAGAAAATTTTGTATTATTAAATAAATTTGATATTAAAAATTCCTAAGAATTTTAAAAAAAGCCGCCTTTAGTCATTAGTCATGTTTGAACCTTGACAGCTTGCTGTGCTTGTCATACTATCAATCAACGCTCGCTGGTTCACTCAGGGTCGTTTATTCTCCTGACTGTATAAAGCATACAAGCGCCTATGACGAAAAAAATAGCTATTTTGGGTTCTACAGGGTCGATTGGCACAAAAGCTTTGAGGGTAATCGAGGCACTTGGGTCGCAATACGAAATTTTCGCATTAAGTGCTCATTGCAGTATAGAGCTTTTAACTGAACAAACAAGGCGATATAAGCCGAAGTATATTGCTGTTACAGATGCTAATTGCGCTGCAGAATTCGGAAAGATAGCCGGCGATTTAGCTATAGACACTGAAATTCTAAGCGGGCCGGACAGCTTGATAGAGATTGCAGAGCACCCAGAGGTCGATATTGTTCTCAGTGCGGTTGTCGGAGCTGCCGGATTGCCATCAGTTCTTGCAGCAGCCAGGCGAGGCAAGAAGATTGCTATTGCAAATAAAGAGCCGCTTGTTATCGCCGGTGAGCTGCTTATGAAAACCGCAAAAGAAAACAACAGCACGATTCTGCCGATAGACAGCGAGCATTCCGCTATCTGTCAGGCATTACAGGCAGGAAGCCACGAAGAAGTCAGCAGAGTAATTTTAACGACTTCCGGCGGGCCGTTCAGAAAGCTAAACTATGAAGATTTACAGAATGTTACATTGGAGCAGGCATTAGCCCATCCGGTCTGGGACATGGGGCCGAAGATTACTATTGATTCGGCTACAATGATGAACAAGGCGCTGGAAGTCATCGAAGCCCACTGGCTCTTCGATATGCCGGCGGATAAAATCGAGGTGCTGGTGCATCCTGAATCAATCGTTCATTCACTGGTTGAATTTATTGATGGCTCGGTTATTGCACAACTTAGTCGGCCGGATATGTGTCTTCCGATTCAATATGCCTTGACTTATCCTGCACGTGTCGCTGGGATTGGCAAACAACTGCGATTGGAAGAAATAGGCAAACTCACTTTCGAAAAGCCCAAGCCCAAGACATTTCGCGCGTTATCTCTGGGTTTCGAAGTCGTGCGAACGGGCGGCACCGCTGCTGTTGTTTTCAATGCTGCCAACGAAGCGGCTGTGCAGGAATTTCTGGAGGATAAAATCAGGTTTGTGAATATTATAGAGCTGATCGAGCATTGTTTGAACAAACATGATGTTAAAAAAAATGTGTCGCTTGAAGAGATTCTGCAAATTGATGACTGGGCAAGAAGAGAAGTGCAAAATCAAGTGTATAAGAGTAAAATAGTGAAACAAGGTAACCGCTGATTAAATATGGCTTGAGAGGTTGTTTGATGTCAGAATCAAAAGGTTTAGTGAATAAAAAATCGCAAGGTTTTTTTTGGTTACTGGTCCTTGCAGCAGCTATTATTCTGATTGTCCGTCACATAAATGTCTTTGGCAATGTGCTGCTTGTGCTGATCGGATTCGGAGCGGTGGTTATCGTTCATGAGTTCGGCCACTTCATCGTTGCCAAGCTGTCGGATATAAAGGTTGAGGCTTTTTCCATCTTTATGCCGCCGACTTTATTGGGTATTCGCAAAACAAAAGAAGGTTTTAAGTTTCGCATATTACCGAATTTTTCTGCCAAAGAAAATGAAGAATCAGATGATACTACCGTAAGCGAAATGAACAGGGCAACGGATAAGACAAACAACGCTGACGAGACGGAATATCGCATCGGGCTTATTCCCTTCGGCGGTTATGTAAAGATGCTGGGCCAGGATGATACAAGTCCGATTAAATCCAGCAACGACCCACGTTCGTTTTCGAATAAACCCGTCTCGACACGTGTCGCAGTTATTGCCGCCGGTGTCACCTTTAACGTCATAAGCGCCGTTATAATTTTCATGATAGTTTTTCTGATCGGAATAAACTTGATGCCGGCAGTAGTAGGCAATGTGGACCCGAATTCACCTGCAGCCAAGGCGGGACTTGAGCCGGGCGATGAGATAATTGAAATTGCCGGAAAAAGCAAGGACCTCGACTTCAGTAATATTCTGATAGCAGCTGCTTTGTCAAACAGGGGTGAAGAAGTTCCATTAAGAGTGAGGCACAGGGATGGCTCTGAAGAGGATTTTAAGCTTGTAGCGGAACAACTGCCGGGAAAGCCAATGAAGAATTTTGGTATCAATCCACCAGTGGATTTGACTATAGCGGAGGTTTCGGACCCTAATGTCTTACTTAAAAAAACCGGCTTACTGCCCGGCGACCGTATCAAAGCTGTTAATGGAAGGGAGGTGTCCAGCTTTTGGGAATTGGAGGAAATTGTACAAAGCACTCTTGCACCTGAAATAACTTTACTGGCAGAACGGCATATTAAGGCCGGAGAATCGCAGTTGGTTGAAAGCAAAATCGGATTAGAGAAAATACCGACCGGCACGGGGCAAATATATTCTATGGTGCCACGGTTTCGAATAGAAAATGTTAATGTAATAGAATCAATATGGATGAAAATTGCCGCTAAGATGCGTCGACTGTTAGAGAGGATTGGCATCAAGGAGCCGTTACAAAAGCAACCATTTGTGCAAAGTGGTGATATTATTTTAAGCGTCGGTAAAGTTGTTTATCCTTCGAGTGAGGAATTCAGTAACACAGTAAAGGAATGTGAAGATAGCGAATTATCGATAACAGTACTTCGAACCGACTCTAATGATGCTGGAGAACAGCATACTTTCAATGT
>MHYD01000044.1:23078-23642 GCA_001824645.1 Planctomycetes bacterium RBG_13_46_10 | reverse complement strand
ACAAACTGTAGATGTAGAGGGCGGACCGCCCAAGCTGGATATACCCCGCGGTGCTATAATAACAGCAGTTGACGACAAGAAAGTGTCAAACTTTTACGATATAATCAGAGAGATCCGCCAACATCCTGGTGAGCGCATTAGAATTGATTACCTCGACGGGCAAACAGCGGGCAGTGTTACTTTGGATGCATCTGACGGGGAAAAATCCATCACCGTCAAATCTATTTTGGCCGAATATATTCCCTTTAGACCTCTGGAAATAACCTACCGGGCGAGCGGACCGATACAAGCAATTACGATGGGATATAGAAAGACTGTTATGTTCGCTGCCCAGACATACTTGACACTAAAGCGCCTGATTGGCGGGGTTGTTAGTCCCCGGCATCTATCTGGGCCGATTGGTATTATAGTATTGAGCTATCGTGTTGTTGCCGAGCAGCCTTTGGTTTACTACGTTTATTTTCTCGGGCTTATAAGCGCTGCAATCGCTGTTTTTAATCTGCTGCCGCTGCCGCCTCTCGACGGAGGTTTGATTGTCCTTATGCTGATCGAAAAAATTAAAGG
>MHYD01000044.1:18972-23070 GCA_001824645.1 Planctomycetes bacterium RBG_13_46_10 | reverse complement strand
TGAGCGAGCGTACCCAGGGAATTATAGCTTACACCGGCTGGGCGATAATAGGGACACTTATTATCTATGTGACATTTAACGACATTGTAAGGAGTTTTCTAAGCTGAGCATAAAAATTATATATGCAGAGGCATATATGGGTTCCACAGTAACCGAAGAAAGGACTGGTGAGGCTACAAATGACAACAAACCGGAATGTCGGCGAACCGCTAAAGACACCAAACGGCAGGGTTTGCGAATTGGTTGACGAAGAAACAGCCTCCGGTGGACAAAGCAGCAGGCAATACCACAATGGAATATTGGAGACACTTGAAGAAGCAGACTATGAAGTTTACACCTTGATAACAAAAGAATACCAAAGAAGGCAGGACACTATACAGCTTGTCGCAGCGGAGAATCAATGCTCGACGGCTGTTTTGGCGGCGCTCGGTTCTATTATTCAGAATAAAACCGCTGAGGGCTTCCCAGGCAGCAGACTGCATGGAGGCTGCAATGTAGTTGACGAGATAGAAAGACTGGCTATCACCCGGGCCAAAGAAGCCTTCAATGCAAAATACGCCAATGTCCAGCCGCATTCCGGCACAGCAGCCAATCAAATCGTCCTTACCGCGGTGCTGCAAAGCGGGGACAAGATACTCAGTCTGGCATCGGACCATGGGGGACATTTTTCGCATGGAGCAAAGATTTCTTTTAGCGGTAAATTCTTCAATGTGGAAAACTACCTTGTTAACCAGGAGACCTTTCTCCTGGATTATGACAGCATAAAAGAGCAAGCTCTTCGCATTAAACCCAAACTGATTATATGCGGCGCCAGTGTCTATCCGAGGAAAATAGATTTTAAGATATTCAGAGACATCGCTGACGTTGCGGGAGCTTATCTTTTAGCGGACATCTCACACATATCCGGCCTGGTAATAGCAGGCGCCCATCCTTCACCGGTTGATTATGCGCACTTTACCACAACAAGCACATATAAGCCGGGCGGCCCGCGCGGCGGCCTGATAGTGATGGGTAAAGACTACAACCAGCAGATAAGTGTCGGGACAAAGTCGGCACCACTTTGGGAGCACATTCAAAATTCAACATTTCCAGGCACCCAGGGAACACCTTATCTGAATAATATAGCAGCCAAAGCCGTCTTCTTAAAAGAAACCATCTCTGATGAGTACAAAACCAGACAATTTAAAATAATTGAAAACGCGAAAAGCCTTGTAGGCAGTTTGCTTAATTTAGGACACACTATTCTAACCAACGGTACGGACAATCACATGGTCGTCGTAAATGTCGCCAATCTCAGAGAGGGTCTAACTGGTATCATATCACAACGATGCCTTGAGCAGTGCGGCATAATTGTCGATAAGGTAAGCCTGCCCTATGACAAAAATGACCCAGCGGCCGGCAGCGGCATCAGAATTGGCACGCCGATAGTCACAAAAAACGGCATGGGGACAAAAGAAATGGAGAATATAACGGCTTTGATGGACGCGGTACTGAGAAAGCTCGAGATAATAAGCGAAAGCGAATATAAAATAGATGAATCCTTCCGCAGCGAGATTGCAGAGAATATAAAGCAATTGTGCAGCAGATTCCCTTTACGATAAGTTATAAAAATCGTCTCAATTTGTCAGACAAAGTAATGCACACAGATGAGGATTATCAAAAAAGTATATTTACAACGCACGTTAAGAAACACGGTGCATTTAAGGGGGATGCAGTTTCCAGGATACTGCTGAGAATAGTCAGGCATTACTTCACTGATAACATCCTTGATATCGGGGCAGGTTCCGGCACCTTAATCAAGCTGCTTAAAAGCAGAGGTTTCGATGCAAAAGGCGTCGATTTGTATTCTACATCGGATGACATACAACAGGGTTCTATAACGGATCTACCGTTTGCAGATAAAAGCTTTAATACAGTTTTTTGCTGCGATGTCATCGAGCACCTGACGAACGAACAAATAGAAAAAGGGCTGAGAGAAACTGCAAGAGTTTTGAAAAGGCAAGGACATCTGATAATAACAACTCCCTATAATGAAGAGCTGAAACAAAACAGTCTGGTCTGTCCAAAGTGCGGACACGAATTCCACAGGTATGGCCACCTCCAATCTTTCGATGAGAAAAGAATTGCTGAATTATTAAGCAATTACGGCTTTCAGGTAAGTTTTTTGAAAATTTACGCTCTGGGTGCAATGGTAAAAGTTCCATTGGGCAGGTACATTCATTTCATATTAAAAAGGCTGCAATTCGATTTTGTGGGAAAAACTATGGTTATAGTCGCACAATATGTTTAGCCCAGCAGCTTACAATAGAGTTTATATTCCAGCACTTTCGCTATCGCTTGAATTTTTTTTCTTCTGCCTTCGCAGACCCCAGCATACCTGATAGACAGCACCGATAAGGGCCATGAGGATTCGGTTTGAAAAGATTATCATCGACATTAAAGTTGCCAATGATGCATCTACACTATATAGAGCCAATGTGCCGATGAGTGTCACTTCCCTGACGCCAAGCTCCGCGATAAATATCGGCAGCCGACCCAAAAGAAAAATTACCGAAAACTGCAATACGAGCACACCTATGGGGACATCAATCCCGACGGTCTTGGCTGCAAAGATATATATCGCTGTGCCGAAGATTGTTATGCTGATAAAGTTCATTAGAATCATTTTAAAATGAAACGACCACGGTGCTGTCTGAAACAACGAAAGCTGCTCCAGGGCTTTTAAGCCCCTGTCGCGAAATGATACCGGCAAGGGTTTTAGAATATGTGACAGACTGTTTGTCAGTTTTGGACCGATTGTCGGAGTAAACAGCAATAAGCAGATAACAATTAACAGCGCCAGAATCGCCGAGCAAATCACAGGAATATGCCAGTTGCCTCCAGGATTTGTCACAATCAATGCGACCAAAGCAGTTGCACCCATATAAAATAATATCGTAGTTTGATTGTAAACCATACTACAAAAGACATTACTGCCCTTGCCGGTATGCTGTTTTAAAATATACCATTTAACGGGCGCATCGAGCATCCCGGGCAAAACCATGCTATAAAGTGCAGTAATTGCGCTGGCACCGAAAAGCAAACCGGTACTGGCGGGACAATCCTGCTTCTTCATAATCATGACCATCTTTATCGACAGCAACCAGTAAGACAGAATGGTTGTTCCCCAAACAATCCAGAGATAGCGCCATTGAGCGGTTTCTAATGCCTGGCTAAACTCCGTATAGTTTATCTGCCTGAACACCCAGTACAATAAAACGGCCGTGATGGATAGCTTCGCAATAAACTTCAGGATTTGTTTACAAGACTCGCTCATCTCTGCTTAACTCATCCACTTCCTGTGCCATAAATTAAACATAATAATGCTCCAGAAGATGCGGGAATAATCTGCACTGCCTTTTTGGTGCCTTTGCCATAAGTTCTGCAAAAAGGTCTTATCGTAACCCGTCTCGAGCCGGGTCGAGAGATAATCGAACTCCTGAGAGTCAAATATTTCCCTGCTCGCAAAATCCTTCAGCTCATTTCTGAAATAATGTGCCAGTGGAACAGAGAAGCCCTTTTTCCTGCGGTACAAGATTTTTTTCGGCAGGATATCGGAAAAGGCTTTTTTTAGAATATGTTTTTTGTCGGTTCCTTTAATTTTGAACTTCGTGGGAATCTTAGCGGCAAATTCCACAAATGTATGGTCCAGAAAAGGAACACGCACCTCCAATGTTACTGCCATCGATGCCCGGTCTTCTTTTGTAAGCAGGCAGTCCGGCAGATATTCATTTATATCATAATTCAAGGCATTAGTAATGTCATCTTCATATTTAAAATGTTTCTTAAAACAACCAAATTCTGAAAGTTTTTCATTCTGCTCGGATTTACTGCGAAACATGTAGCTAAATAGTTTCATATATAATGACCATGCCTCCTCCGGCTGGCCAAGAAACGTTTGAAGCTTGCCGAGAATATCGTTCTGCAAAAAAACATTTATAGCCGATGTGCCGGAGCTTAATACTTTCTTTAGAATAAAGGGCAAATGGTTCAGCTTCTTCAAGACCATTAGCTGAAGATAGCGAGGATAACCTGCGAACAACTCATCTCCGCCCGTGC
>MHYD01000044.1:6689-18950 GCA_001824645.1 Planctomycetes bacterium RBG_13_46_10 | reverse complement strand
CTGTTTCGCAACGCGGGAGACCAGACACGTCGGAATCATGGATGGGTCGGCAAAAGGCTCATCGTAGTAAAAGGGCAGCTCGTAGATTAAGTCCTGAACACTTTTGGCGTTAAACTCGATTTCGTGATGGTTTGTCTGGAACTTATCGGAGATGATTTTTGCGTACTGTGACTCATCATAGCCCGGAACATCGAATTTTATCGAAAACGTATTCAACTTTTTAACATACTTCCTCATAAGAGCAACTATAATAGAGCTATCGACTCCGCCGGAAAGAAAGGCACCCAATGGCACATCTGAAATCATCTGCATTTTAACGCTTTTATCGAGCCTCTGGACTATTTGCTCTTTGACCTCACCTTCGGAAAGAGTCTCATCGGGCGAAAATGTAAGTGTCCAATATCGCCCGTTCTCTTTTATTCTTTTTGTAGTTAAGTCATATATTATGTACGTGCCTGGCATTACCTTTTTGACATTTTCGAGGATAGATTGTCCCGAAGGGCTGTTGCCGAAGAGCAGATAATAATCCAGGGCCTTTTGGCTGATTTGTTTTTCGATGTCACTTTTAAGAAAGACCTTTAACTCCGAGCCGAATATAAATTTATTCCCTAGGCAGTAATAATAAAGCGGCTTTATGCCGAGGTGGTCTCTGGCGAGAAAGAAGATGTTTTTTATGCTGTCGAAAATGCAGAAGGCAAACTGGCCGTTTATTTTCCCGAGAAGCTCAGTGCCCCATTGTTCATATCCATGCACTAAAACCTCTGTGTCGGTATTGGATTCAAACTTGTGCCCATGTTTTTCAAGAACTTCTCGAAGCTCAGGAAAATTAAATATTTCACCGTTATAAGTTATACAAACCGTGCGGTCTTCGTTGTAAAGGGGTTGTCTGCCCTTTTCCGAAAGGTCAATAATGCGCAGCCTTTTGTGGCCGATTGAAACACCGTCTCGGACGTGAAAACCATCCTGCTCCGGGCCCCGATGCTCAAGCAGAGACGCCAGGGATTTTATCAGATTCTCATCCTGCCAGTTAAAGCCGATTATTCCGCACATCCGTTATACTTTCTCGAATACAAACTCATTGCAGCCTGTAAAACCTTTGGTTTTGTTCAGCTTCGCTAATTTAAATCCTCTTGCCTGAAAAAAATCGGTCACTTCGCTTACGGACGCATATTCGTAAGGATATCCGCCGACCCAGTCCACGATGTCGGTATAAAAGTGCATGCCGCGTCTCTTCTTAAAAGGATTTCGTTGCGAAACTATTAAGACAGCCGGAAACTTTATAAGCATGACAAGAAAAATCAAAATCTTTTTTATAAAGTTCGGGCTTTTTACATAAGTATATTTTATAAGCTTCCAAACAGGCGATGTAAAATGTTTATTGTAGATTGCCAGAACTAAAGTCCCTTTTTCGGCGACCAGATTTTTAATACACTCGAAAGCTGCATACATATCACCTGTATGATGCAGCACACCCCAGCTATAAATAACATCGTACTGCTCGAGGCTGATATTCTCATTTAATATGGAACCCACATTAAACTCAATTGTATCTTTTTTGACGTCACCATCCCATCGAGAGATAATTTCTATTAGCTTTTCTGAAGCAGCGACGCTGTCCCTGTCGAAATCAAAGCCTAAAACTTTCCTCGCTCCGAGGGCGCTTGCTGCAATGGAAAACAGGCCGCTGCCGCAGCCTACATCCAAAAAGGTTTTGCCCTGCAAATCCGGCACTAATTTTTTTAATGATTCCCTGGCTGCAATGTAATCCTCATATTGCAGGCGTGCGGAGAAGTCGTCCCAGTTTTTTCCAAAAGCGAATCTATCCATTTTATAGTGAGCCTGTCGAACCTAATATCTGGCGAAATATCTTTTTGTATTTCTCAATTATCTTTTTTATGTCGTGATTTTGCTCAACGTATGCTCTGCCCCTTTTACCCATCTCGATATATCTGTCCTCGGCAAGTATAAAATCAAGAGAATCAATAAGGTGCTCAAAGCTGCCCCTGCAGCTTATTCCACAGCCATACTCATATAAAAAATCGTCGGGATTGACATTCAACGATAAAATCGGCACGCCGAATTCACATGCCTGAATAAAAGTGTTGGGAAATCCCTCCGCGTCACTGGTATTAACAAATACTTTTGCACGCTGAAAGAATCTGTCAATCTCGCTGAAAGGCACTCGCTGAATAAACTGCAGATTTTTCACTCTTTCGGCTCGTGCAACCAGCCCATCGTAATTCCGGTCACCGGTTGCACATTGGCAAATCATTGTAAAATGCTCATAAGGTGTCTTCTCAGCAAGCTCTATAAAAAGCATCGGTTTTTTAATTTCCACGCTTCGCCCGATCCAGAGGATGGTGTCACGCATACTTTGGCGCAATTCATCCAGGCAATGCGCATTCTGTACGGCTGTAGCGAGAACACCTGTGGTACACAGCAGGTTATCAATGTCCGTTCTATTTTGTACAAAAACTTGTTTTGCACTTCTCAAGGCCCATTTATAAATTCTGCCCAATAGATGGTGCTGTTTCAGATAGGAGCCGTCACAACTGTTAGTGTTGGATGTGCGGTAAAGAAATATTCGCCCTTTAAGCCGACAAAAAAGAGCAGTTAAAAACATTCCAGGCGATATGGTTTTAATCATGTACATCGCTGCATCGGCTCTTCGCAGTGCCCGCCAGACTTTGACAGCACCAATGAGAGCATTTTTCTTGAAATCGAGGCTTTTGATAACTGCAACACCCTTGATAATCTCTATATCCTGCTGCCCGTAGTCCGCCGTAATAAAGCTCACCGCGAAATCTTTATCCTTGGCCAGTTCCGTAGCCAAAAAGTACAAATCCAGCTCCGCCCCGCCGAAAGGCTCCTGGATATCCGGATTAAACAGCGGGTATGCCTTCGGAGCAATGAAACATATCTCAATATGATGACTATGTCGATTCATCTTTCGTTGCGTGTTCCAAAATTCTTTTATAACACTCTATATAATCCTGGGCCACTTTGTCCCAGCCAAAATTCTCGGCCTGTCTTCTCGCAGCGGCGGACATCCTTCTTAAAGATTCCTTGTCACCGGCCAATTTACCGATTGCTGCCGCAATTTGTTCTGCCTGAGCATCTTCTACGATAAAGCCATTATCTTTTATCAATTCTTCGACACCTTCGCAATGAGTGGTAATAATCGGCAGGCCGGAAGCCATCGCTTCCAGCATGGCGTTGCTCATCCCTTCCTGCATGCTTGCGCTTATGAAAATATCATTTTGACGGTATATGTGCGGCATCTTTTCAGCATCAACTCTGCCGGTTATTTCGACGATGTCACTAAGATTTGCCTCCGCGACGATTTGACGGAGCTTCTGTTCCAGTTTCCCGCCGCCGACTATAGTGAAGTGAACATTATATCCATCATTATGCAATATCAGAACTGCATTTATCAACATTTCCACACGTTTGGTTACGGATAATCTGCCAACAGTCAGAAGCCTGAGCATATCCGAGCTTCGATTAGCCCCCGGACCTGTGCCGAGGGCTAAGCCCTGCCCACAGGCATGTCCTGAGCATGGTCGAAGGATGGCAGGGCTAAAGCGGTCGAGGTCAATGCCGTTTGGTATAACATCAATCGAGACATCAGGCAAAAAGCTCAAAGCCCGCTTTTTCAATCCCTCACTACAAGCCACCAATAAAGCAGCATTTATCCAGATAGGCTTAAATAATAATGGGCCCAGGATTTTATAATCGAGCTTCAATCTTGCGTGCTCACCCGGCACATCCGAGCCGCGGAGCGAAATTATATAAGGCAGTACCTTCGCACTTTTATAGCAAAGATACGCCGTCGGAAAGCCGAAAAAGGCATGAACCAAATCATAATTGTTTTGTCTCAGCAATTTTTTGTAATGAAATTTAGACTTGAACAGCCATTCTATTACCTCTGTCTTGCGCCAGAAGTGCAGGTCTTTTTTGTGCAGGCCGACTTTATAGATAGTGACATTGTCTGAGAATCTCTCGGTAAAATTTCCGGGCTGCGGCGCCGATGTTAATACATCAACCTTCAAGTCACCACGACCGGCATATTGTTTCAAGAGGGACAGGTGTGCATGAGCCGCCCCGCCGCCAATAGGCGGAAATTCAAAGTTGAGCATAAGCAGCCTTATTTGTGACACAACTATTGCGATTCCTTACCCACAGGAGGATTTTTCAGCTCAAACACAACCATCTGCCCGAAAAACTTAGCAATTTTGTAGTTGTTCATAACATATTCTCTGAACGGCTTCATTGCCCTGAAGCGCCCCGCTTCATCAGCACCAAAATTTTTGGTAAGCCACTCGGCGTAGGCATCATCGGTATTAGCGGCTTTTAAATTTGCCTTCTTTACAATCTGCTGCTCCAAAATAGGCCAGAGCTCCAATGGGGGCCTGCCGTCATACGGAAAATGTACGTTATGCGTATCGACAATAAACTTCGGCGGCTGCCTCTCGAATTCCGCCAAAAGTCCGGTTACTATTTCCGCCAGCTCATCCGGCGTTTTTATGTGCATCGTGCTGGTAAAGGCACGGGATGCAGAAGATAACCGCTGGGCCTTAACATATATGCCGGGCACCCAGCCCCAAACGTAAATCTTATCCGCCGGCTGCGAATTTGTGCGGATATATTCGCCCACCGACTGCCAGGGATAATCCGGATTCCGAGAGATTTCTTTGTATTTCTGTAAGTAGCCTCTTGACCTTTCTTCGTAGCTTCGCCCGCTATGCGGGCTTTTTTCCAGGCCGAAGAATATGTGCCACGATAAAGCAATCATTAAAAACAAACCAAAAATACCTAATATAATCCACCCGGTTTTATTAGCTACGAATTTAACCTTGTCGCAGTAAATCGCTATTAGGTATCCGCCTGTCATTGCGGCCGATGCGTTTAGCGGCAGGTAATACTGCTCATAAGAGTGGGGGCTTATCCAGACAAAGGCCATATCCAGTATCCACCATACAGCAAGAAGCAGCACAAAACGGTCATAGCTTTTTACATTTGATTTACTCTTTGAGACAGCCTGCCAAATCAGACGAGTAACTCGTGCAATAATCGCACCGATAGCCAAGACTATAGGTAAAATGAGCACGCCATAGTATCGCAATACCATGGGCCATTGCTTTGAAAGGGGTACAAGCTTTCGGCTGCCGCTGACATAATCCGTCACCGGCTTTGCCTTTTGCTCAGCAGCTCCGCTTGGCAGCATTTTTCCAAGCTCCTGCCACACAAACGAATAAGGTAACTCAATCTGTACATTCCAGGCCAAAATCCATATATAAAGCGGCGCAATCGCTATCACGAAACCGGCCAATAACAATAAAATGTCAACGCCGGTTTGCTTTAGAGTTCTGCTTCTGAATATAGGTTGCAGGATTACAAATAAGCCGATTGCCCCGGCAGCTGAGACCCCGGTCGGCTTAAATAACGGCGCCCAGCTAAGAAAAGCTCCCGTCAAGACCGCAAGAGGCCATCTGCCGCCAAGCTGATACAAAACAAAGCAGCTTATACCTATCACCATGCAGGCAATCATATATTGCTCTTTTACGTTGCCGAATTTTGCAATTACAGGCGCAGAAAGATAAACCGAAGCTACAATGACACCAACAGCAGCGGGCAGCGTTCCGAATAATTTCTTCATTGCCAGAAACATCAAAACCAATGCCGCTATCTGCAGAAGGCTTTGAACAATCTCTGCACCGACCTCATTAAATCCAAATATCCGGACTCCGAGCATGTTGACCAGCAGTGTCCCCAATTGTGCACTTGGTTTCTCATCAACACCGATCTTGGCCCCGTTCAATATATGATATGCCGAATAGGCGTATGCACCTCCATCAAATGGGTCGGGCTGCATAAATTCAAAATATTTACCAAAAGAAAAAGAAACCGCCGCCAGAATGATTATTATGACCAGAGCCGCAGCCCGCCGACGGCGAGCCCTTTTTTCCTGCTCCTGGGGCGATAAGATTTTCTGGGCCTGCGGCTTCATTCTTCTCTGGTGGTGTTTTATGTTTGGGAGACCACTCATATTTATTATCTTTCTTCGGCTGGTGATTCGAGGATTTCTTTTATAACATAAATGGGACGGTTTTGGGATTCATGATATGTCCTGACCAAAAGCTCAGCCAAAAGGCCCATCAATATGAACTGAATTCCTACAACAAAAAACAGAATAGACAAATATAACAGAGGATTGCCCGTCATATCTGTGCCCCGCAGAATCTTCATTAGAATAACTGCGACAGCCGATGTGCTTCCCAAAAACAGTGCCAAAACTCCCCAGCCGCCAAATAGCTGATTTGGCTTGGTAGAGAAACTGAGAAGAAATTTAACTGTAATAAGGTCTAATATTACTTTTACTATCCTTTCAAGGCCGTATTTTGCCGCGCCTGCTGTTCTTGGCCTGTGATTAACTATAACCTCAGCGATTCTCGCGCCGCTCCAACTGGCCAGTGCAGGGATGAACCGGTGCATCTCACCATACAGTTTCGTTTCAGCCAAAACCTCTCTGCGGTATGCTTTAAGTGTGCATCCGAAATCATGGAGCTTAACTCCTGTAATTTTAGCTATCAGCCAGTTGGCTATTTTCGAGGGCAACAACCTGGTCAGGGCCTTATCGTGTCTCTTTTTTCTCCAGCCGCTGACAACATCGTATCCCTCGTGGAGCTTATCAATCATCTTCGGTATATCCGCAGGGTCGTTCTGCAGGTCTCCATCAATCGCAGCGATAATTTTGCCCCGTGCATGGGTGAAACCCGCGGAAAGAGCTGCGGTTTGGCCGAAGTTCTTTCGAAACCGGATGATCCGAATTCGAGCATCAGCTTTTTGCAGACGGCTTAAAATGTTAATACTGTCATCGGTACTGCCATCATCGACGAAGACTATTTCATAACTGCTCTTGCCGTCCAAAGCTTCCTTAATCTGCTCATAAAGCGGCTGGATATTGTCCTGCTCATTTAACAGAGGCACTACTACTGAAACTTCCGGAGCAAAATTAGCCATATTTGACTCCATAGACAATTCGTTTCTATGTAAAAACATAATAATAGTAGAAATATCGGTTGTAAAGCTATATTGGGTCAATTGAAACTATTAAAAGGCGAGGTTGTTTATAACTGTTTGTGAAGCACAATGTCCGATATTATTATCATTCGTGATTAAATCATTTTTAATCCGGATTCTTTAGGCGTGCCATGCTGTGCGCACCAAATAAAAAGGGCTGCGATGAAACACCACAGCCCTTTATCTTACTAAGGTTAATGACCCATTTATGCTGTTCGCCGCTTACGAAGGAAAACTAACCATCCAAGACCAAGCAGGCAAACAGTTGCAGGCTCAGGAACTTGAACGAGGAAATCCTGCTTTCCTTCGTTTACAAAGGCCATAAGCTGCGCCTTCGGTCCGGTGCCGTCTAATATATTCAGCCAGCTATTAGCAAGGGCTGAATTAACATTCTGAGCGTAAAAACCATGAGAACCCGCCGAGCCGTCAACTGTGACATCCCAGTTCAGAGGCGATGCCGGCATGTCCTCATATATAATTTCCCATACAGCAGCAGCAAAAGCCTCAGCCATGCCTTTTTCCTCGCCCGAATATGGCCCGCCATCCGCCCAGGCCGGGTTATAGAACCTGCCCCACAGCTCGGCAAGATAATCGGCCTTGGCTGCGCCCATGACGCCGCCCATAAAGCTGTTGTTTACCTCCTGCAGTGCAACAACATCATATTTAGTCGTTGTATCCGGCGACCACTGGTGTAACTCAATGCAGAAACCCCCAATAGGGCCGTTAGACCAAATATTTCCCTGGCCTGTGCCGGCTGTCTTATCGAGCATATAAACACCGCCATAGCCATTTAAACCGCTGTGTCCACCACCATAAATCGTAAGTACGTCACTCGCACCATAGCCGTCATGCACTATATCAACAGTACCGACAGGAGTAGCTTTTGCTAAGCATGGAAGAACAAGGACTATTGCCGTACAAAGGATTGTTGCTGTCTTGCGTGTCTTCATTTTACACCCCCCAAAATTTGTTACTTGCGTAGATTTAATCCGGCTATTGAATCTATAAGAGTAAACAAAACCCGGATTTTCCCATTTGCTGAATCGGTGGATAATTTAATACCCCCCATTCCGATTATGAGATCAGTATACCTTTTCAGCACATAAAAGTCAAGAGAATTTAAAAAGCCTCGAAAGCAACAAACAAAATCTTCTCATTATGTCCCTTTGTGTGCTGAAAATAAAATAATTATAGGAGCTAAAGAAATTTTTAGTTTGTTTCCTAAAATGAAAAAATAAGCCTGTCCGGAACTATAAACAGCACTGCAAATAACGTTGTAATAGGGGCACATAATACCGGAGGAAGTTATTACACAAATGGCTCAATAGATGAAGTAATGCTTTTTGACGAGGCCCTGTCCGGACCGCAGATAGAGCAGATTTACGATGAGCAAAATGATATTGAACAAGGTGGTGCGACGTATCATTTCTATCACTTCGATGGCCTCGGCTCCGTCGTAGCCTTAAGTGATTCCACCGGCGATACCGTCCAGACGTATGAATACACCGTCTTTGGCCAGGTGGCTGCGGAAGACCCCAATTGCACAAATCCATTTATGTTCACCGGCCGAAGGTTTGATTTTGAGACCGGCCTTTACTATTACCGTGCAAGATACTATAATTCATACATCGGCCGATTCCTGCAAACCGACCCTATCGGCTACGATGCAGGGATGAATTTATACCAATATTGTAGTAATAGACCTTTGGTTCTCGTGGATCCCACAGGTAATATTGGTCTCGTCTTGCCGCCAGATGATATTTGGTTTGCTCGCTGTAAAGCGATGGCGGAAGCGTACGCGCAGGTGAGAGATGCGTTCGTTGAATGGTGGAACAGCGATGATTTGCTATCCTTCGTTGATGCATTGGGGGATGGTATTTACTTAACTGCTTATGGAGCTAGCTTTGGAATTATAGGAGACCCGGCTAAGGTTGCCGAGCTTGAAAAGAAATATGGAAAAGAAGCATGGTGGTCTCAAATATGCGGTGGTGTTAGTTCTATTGCAACCCTCGGTGCAGCAGTGATACAGTTCGCCCCTATCGTAGCGGGTGACATTGCAGCATTAACTACAAAGTTTGCACAAGGCGATTCAGAGCTTGTCCATAGATCTAAAGTCTCGTTTCCATGGAACGAGGCGGACAGAGTATGGCATATTTTCCGTGATGCAAAAGGTCATGTAAATTCAGAGGATATATCCAAGCTTTGGGAATGGGCTCAAATGTTTATCGATGTAGCATCAAATAAAGCAAATCAAGTAGGCACAACGGATCCAGATAAGATAAATAGTGGAATACAAATTTTCCATAAGGCTATCGGTGGAGGTCGTGTGATTTGGGTAGAGGTATACAAAGGCATGATTTGGAATGCAGGTATTAATATTGATCCACGTTGTCGATGAAAATAACCTTGTATAAAATTCTGAAAACTTATAATGATACAAATTTATTGTTGCCATTAATAATGGATGAAGTTTATATTATGAAAATCACATATATATAGTTTAGGAATAAAAAAATGACTTTGGAAGAGATTACTTCTTTGGAATATGAATGGATGTCAAAACATCCATATGGCGCATTCACATACCCAGAGAAGTTGGATGCATTATGTGAGCAGATGGGGATATATGATGCCTGGAGAATGATATTCAGAGAATATGTTTCTTTAGTGAGACAAGGTAATTTAGAAGCTCTCAAACGTGCCTTATTTCTATTGTGGTATGAGTGTTCAGAGCCTAACGAACTTAGCGGCATTAAAGAACTTGACAGGCAGCTTGTTAAAGAAGTATTAGGAATTACAAATGATATGGTAAAAAGGGGAGTTATTGATATTGAACTTAAATGGATGATTCCATTTTACTACCACATAGCCGATTTCTACCTTGACCGATTCGATGGCTTCGATGAATTAAAGAAAATAAGCAAAGAGAATAAGAATCTATATGAGACGGAGTGTCCGAAATCTTCATTCGAAAATCGCGGCCAACTTGGAGAATACTGGGATGGAATACAGATAAACATAAAAACATGGGGACCAGAAGGACCACCACCGCCACCGCCTGGATGGACCAGCAGGAAGAGATTGGAAGATCTTGGGACACAATAATTCATTACGGAGCGTATCATGGTGTCTCCCGAGCCTTTTACCTTCGACAACCACAACCCCATAGCGGCTGCATCCTTTTAAACGATGGCACCGTCAAATTTACTCGTACGACAGAAGAACTCCAACAATTGAGATGGAAATAATAACCGCAGGGTTCAAGTTTCAGGGATCAGGTTTAGAGGACTGGAAATAAAAACAGATAAGAAAACAAAATTTCATAGTTATATTAAGCCAATAGTCTTTTTGATTAGACGAAAAGACTATTGACATTTTAGGGTTGAATCTGGTTTAATTGGCCCAAGGGTCTTTTTGGGAAATAAATAGTATGGTTTTCAGTGCAAAATATTGGGACTATCTGAAGAAATGCTGGCACCTCACGCCCAGAGAGATCCAGATTGCCAAGCTGGTCTGTATGGGATTAGATAACAGCAGAATCGGCAAGAAGACAGGTATTTCATATAATACAGTACGTGCTCACCTTGTGAACATATTCCGGAAGATGGGAGTCAAAGGCAAAGCTGGTTTGATACTCGGGTTTATTGAAGCAATTCAAAAGACAAAATTTTAATATGCCCTCAAGAACGTACAGATCAATTAATCCTATTTGACCTAAGAAAATATTAGTGTATTAAATCAACCCCGCTACGCCAGAGTGCTTCGCGGCGGCGAGGGCTCCGCCCCAGCGAGTCGCGGCGGAGAGTAGTCTTTTCGTATAGCCACCCGTTTATACAAAACTGTCGTATCAACCAAAATTTGCCAGCCGAAATATTGCTATATCACCATTTAGACATTGAACACAAATAATCATTTCCTTTTTCAGCCATTTAAATATGTATGCAAATACTTAAATAGATTTATATTGTATATTAGGTTGTAATAAAAAGGCCAAAACAAAACTCCTTGATAATAGTGATCGCGTATAATTTTGTTTGTTACCCAAGCGGCTTCTACTCTGCGAATTACGCTGTGAAAGAATTTAACCGACATCGCTGGGAATAGCAGCATATTTTTTCTAACTAAAAATATTAAACGCAATTGAATATGTTTAAATTAGCACCTTGGGATAGCATTTAAGTTAAAAAATGTTATAATCCATAGAGAGCAGTATTTTTACGGCTCAGCCGCAATAAGTTTATAGAATCTGTGTTTTTTCTATTCTTAAGTGATGTACTTTCAGAAATAACTATAACAACCGCAAGATTTATGGTTAAGAAGAACAATCCATGGTACGCAGACGGGCTGCATTTTGAGTGCGTGCAGTGCGGCAGATGCTGTGCCGGGCCTGGTGAAGGTTTTATTTGGGTCAGCCGGACAGAGATTGAATTTATAGCAAACCATTTGAAACAGACAATCAGCCAGTTACGACGAAATTTCTTAAGACGAGTTGGTCTGCGAACAACAATTATTGAACATCCCGCGACAAAAGACTGCATATTCCTTCAGGAAAAAGCCGGCCAACGAACTTGTATGATTTATCATGTAAGGCCAAACCAGTGCAGAAATTGGCCTTTCTGGCCGAACAATTTAGAGAGCCTTAATACCTGGAACCAGGCAGCAAGAAAATGTCCCGGCATCAATCGCGGCAGACTCTACAGTTGCGAAGAAATCGAACAAATCAAAAAGACTAAAAAATGGTGGTAGAATCCAACGAAAACAAACAGCTCTTAGAAAAAGTAGCTGAAATCTACAACTGGCTGGATTGGCAAATCCGCGAATTTCGTCGCGAATCCGGCGATATCGCGCCGAATCGACGGACTGCCGATTTAGCCGGTCAGTGCAATGCGTGTGGAAGGTGTTGTGATTTTGAAGGTTTCGACCATCAATTATTTGTCACGCCGCCGGAAATAATCTATTTAGCTGCAAACCTGGGCGGTGAAAATATAAAGCAAATGCACACCGGTCTATGTCCTTACAATATCGATGGTAAATGCAGTGTTTATGAATATCGTTTTGCCGGCTGTCGAATCTTTTGCTGCCGGGCCGACAAAGACTTTCAAAGCACATTGAGCGAGTCAGCTCTAAAAAAGTTTAAATCCCTCTGCTCCGGGCTAAACATACCTTATCAATACAAAG
>MHYD01000044.1:5255-6468 GCA_001824645.1 Planctomycetes bacterium RBG_13_46_10 | reverse complement strand
TTTGTTATTATCGCCGCCCCCTTGATATTCACAATAGGCAGATGCGACATGGGAATAAAATCGAGCACAACCATCTCAGCATCAACGTAAAATTTCTGCATGCCCATTTTAACCAGGGCAACGGGCTTTCGATAATCGGCTTTAATGAGGACCTTATCATGCGTGGCGCTCACTTTTATGTTCTGCAGCCAGGCAATATCACGCTGGAGATTGTTCTGAATCAAGCGGGCGGTTTCTTCCTCGAGTTTTACATCTTCTCCCCGCCACAGGCCCGTAGCTGCGGCTATAATCCTTTCCCGCAGTGACTCATTTATCCAGGCCGGCGGCTCCACCAGCTCGACTTCAATTGTGCTGCCCCATGTAGGAGCAACTTTTTTCACATACTTGTCCAAATAAACAAATCCGACTCCTATAGCGCCACAAACAAAAACCAATGCTGCTGCTTTAAAAAAAACTCCGAAGCCGCTGTTCTGCCGATCCGCTGCACGTTTCCTCCCAAACGAGGACAAACCTCTCTTAAACGATATCCTCCCGGTATTGCTCCTCAGTTTTTTTCTTCTGATAACCATTATCTAATATTTTACTTTATTTCCGGTTTGTTTTAAGTTTGGCTTTCCCTGCATTTTTCAAACGAGGAATATGCCGCCTCGATGATTCTCATACATAACCGGCTCATTGATAGTCCCACCTTCGCTGCCGCTTTAGGAATGAGCGAATGTGTGGTAAGGCCCGGAATAGTATTAACCTCCAGGGTATAAGCAGTGCAGTCGCCGCTAATGATGAAATCAACCCTTGCCAGGTGACGACAGCCGAGCGCCTCAAAGCAACCCAAAGCCGCAGCTTCAATCTTTTTCGTAAGATTGCAGTCGTCAATTGTATCAAAAAGAAATTCGGTCCGGTTATCTATATATTTGGCATGATAATCATAAAAACCGGTTCTGCTTTTTATCTCAATAATCGGCAGAATCTGTTGTTGTAATATACCGACGGTTATCTCTCTGCCGGCAATATATTCTTCGATCATACAATCGCCGAACTTCATCTCGCATTCACGAGCAGTAGCTATTGCCGAGCCTGGGTCATCGACAATGCTGACGCCGATAGTGCTCCCCTGTCTGACCGGCTTTACTACAAATTTCCTGCCAAGCTGCAGCAACTGCTGTTCGAGAAAATCCGTCTTTGCCCGGCTGTCAAACCTGACGACTTTGGGCGT
>MHYD01000044.1:4707-5240 GCA_001824645.1 Planctomycetes bacterium RBG_13_46_10 | reverse complement strand
AATAAAACATTCTTTGGCAGCCATTTTGTCGAAAGCCAATCTGCTTGCCGCCGGGCCGCTGCCTGTATAGCAAAGAGATTTTTCCTCCATTATCTGTTGGAGCCGGCCGTCCTCTCCGAATTTACCGTGCAGCGCCAAAAAGAAAACATCGATGCTTGTATCATCAAGTATATCCAGATTGTTTGGCGTAATATCGCAGGCCAAGACATCCAGGCCGGCTTCTTTAAGCGCCTCGGCGACACAACTGCCGCTTTGGATGCTGATGTCACGCTCTTCGCCGATGCCCCCCATAAGCACAGCCACCTTTAATTTATTATCCATTGCTGCCAAGTTATTACCTTCATGCGTATCGATATGTATTTCGGCCATCGAGTGACGAGTCACGTGCCACGAGAGACGAAATTACTCCCATATTTTTATTTCAAGCTCAAGGTCGATGCCTAACTGCTCTTTTATTTTTTGTTTTACAGTATCTATGAGTTTCAGGACGTCTTTGCTTGTACAGCCCTCTTCTGCGACGATAAAGTTTGCGT
>MHYD01000044.1:4410-4639 GCA_001824645.1 Planctomycetes bacterium RBG_13_46_10 | reverse complement strand
GCCGATGCGCCTGCCGGATTCTTGAAGATGCAGCCGCAGTTTCTTGTATTCAGAGGCTGACTATTTTTCTTGTAAATCCATATCTCTTTTACCGTGCGCATTATTTGCTCCGGGTCGGCACCGGACAGCTCCAGATGTGCGCCTAAGATAAATTTCGCGGTAATATTTGAGTTGCGATAATCGAAAACAAGCTCGGGCTTTTTCTTTTCAAAGATATCGCCGTTAATAT
>MHYD01000044.1:3786-4390 GCA_001824645.1 Planctomycetes bacterium RBG_13_46_10 | reverse complement strand
ATAACTGAGCCGATGTCACCGAACTTGCCGCCTGCATTCATTCTTACAGCTCCGCCTATCGAACCCGGAATACCGGTAAGACATTCGATGCCTGAGAAGCCCTTCTGCACGCACGTTAAGACCAGCTTGCTCAATTCTGCACCCGACCCGACGGTAACTTTTTGCTCGTCAAATATTACCTGTGTGAACGCATCCGCTTCAAGCTTTATCACCGCCGCCCGCAGCCCCCGGTCACTAATAAGCAAGTTAGAACCAAAACCAAGCACATAAATGGGTATCTCGTTTTCGGTACAGCGCTGAACTACCACTTTGAGCTGCTTGACATTCTTCGGCCTGATAAAGTAGTCAGCCGGACCGCCTAAACCGTACCATGTGTGTTTGGCCAATGGATGATTGGCTTCAACTATTTTTTCCAAGTCGCTGAATATATTCATCAGCTACCTTCCAAATATTGCCGGCGCCCATAGTAATTACCAGGTCGCCTTCAGTTACGTTTTTATACAGATAATTACAAATATCAGAGAAACTGTCGATAAAAATCGCATCCGATTTATGAGCTTTTATTCTTTCAACTAAAATCTGCGAGTTTACTTCTTTTTTGCCC
>MHYD01000044.1:610-3749 GCA_001824645.1 Planctomycetes bacterium RBG_13_46_10 | reverse complement strand
TTGTTACATCAGCAAGCTTAAAGCTTTCCGCAAAATCATCAAGTAAAAACCTGGTTCTGCTATATTGATGCGGCTGAAAAATACACCAAATCCGCTTCGGCTGGTATTTTTGCCGCACTGCTTCAAGCGACGCCCTAATCTCCGTCGGGTGATGAGCATAGTCATCAAGAACAGTTACCCCACCCAATTGCGCCTTCAACATAATCCGCCGGTCAATGCCGGTAAAGCCTGGGAGCAATTCGAATATTTTTTCTGGGGACAATCCAGCTTTTGTAGCCATCACAGTGACCGCCAGCGCGTTGAGGATATTGTGCCTGCCCGGTACTGAAATTCTCGTCCGGCCCAATAATCTTTCGTTATGATAGACTTCAAATTCATACAAACCGTCGCTCAGCACAATATTCCGGGCAAAGAAATTGCAGCTTTCATCAAGACCGAAAGTCTCTACCTCAAAATGGCCTGCGAGCTGTTGGATTATTTTCGCAACATTAGAATCATGACCGTTAGCTATCAAAGCTCCATTCGGTTTTAGCCCAAGTGCGAACCGGCAAAACGCCTCGACAATTTCCTCCTCATCCTTATAGTAATCCAGATGGTCCTGCTCAATATTGAGTATGCAGGCGATTGCAGGCTTCATGTTCAAAAAACTTCGGTCGTATTCGCAGGACTCAGCTACAAAATATTTGCTGTCTCCAACACCGTAAGAGCCGCCAAGCTGCGTGACCTGTGCTCCGACAACAAAATTTACATCAATTCCCGCTGCCCGCAGAAGCCAGCTTAACCAGCCGCTGGTAGTGCTTTTACCGTGAGTGCCGGCTATTGCTATGCCGTCATAATGGTCCATTAGCTGCCCCAACAACTGGGCGTATTTATAAATTTTATATCCTCTTTTGCGTGCAAGTATTAATTCGGGGTTGTCCTCCTTTATAGCCGCCGAGATAACAACCGCATCCGTCTCTTCGCCGAGATTATCAGGACTATGACCGATTTTGATATCTGCCCCTGTTTGGCACAGGCGGTCTGTGACACTGCTTGCTGTCTGGTCTGAGCCGGTGACAATAGCGCTATTTTTTATTAAAAGCTGCGCCAGTCCGCTCATTCCAACGCCGCCTGCGCCGATAAAGTGGAATTTTTGACCTGCCAGCTTCAATTCATTATTGTTGATTGGTAAGCTGGTATCTATATCTTCTATCTTTTGAGCAACGTTTATACTTAGATTATTCATTCAATACAGCCTCGTAATGTGGGGTGAATTGCACATGTAATCCGTTCTCGCACTCTGGAGTAACTCGGAGTGGGATGAAAACTCAATTTTTCCATAGCATCCTTTCCATGCAGAACATAGAGCAGATGGCAGAATACAGAGAATAAACAAAAAAAATTCTGTCTTCTGCTTTCTATAACAAAACAATTTAGCATAGAAAAAGGGCAATGAAAAGAAAAAAACGCGGGTCTTGATAAACATAATCTAAGTATTTGTAAAAAATGGATTTGACGAAATATATACCCAATCATAAAATGATAATCAGTGTAATATTAATCAAGGAATTGCCATGCAGCGAGACAATGGATTAATCAAGTGACGAATCAAACGATGATGACAGAAAAATAAGCTTTGAATATCTGATTTTGTGATAAAATGCTTGTGGTGCTATGAAACGTCAGCGTTGGCCAGAATGGTGGGATTGGGAATTGGAACTCAGCCCCCATTTATTCAAGCGCATGGTTGACCGTGGCTTTTCAGAATTGGATCTGCGAATGATGCTTGAGCATTCCAGAGGCTATCGACCTGACATAGTTGAAGGGCAATGGGTCATAGTCACTTCGCATCGCAGGCGAACATGGGAAGTTATTGTGGAGCCAGACTTTGATGCCGAGCGTCTGGTTGTAATAACAGCTTATCCCTGTTGGGAGTCTTGATATGAACGATTCATATTTGGAAGTAATGTTTCGACATGGCAGACCGATGGCTGCGTACTACTATTTGCCTCGCCGCCCAAAAGACAAGAGTCATCGAACCAGGCGAGTTGAGCCGGGGCTTGTGATTGATTTTACCCGCGATGGAAAACCTATTGGGATTGAGATTGTAGCGCCTGACAAGCTTACTTTAACTGTGTTCAATCGAGTGCTTCGGAAACTCGGTTTTTCGCCGTTGAAGCGGGCTGACTTGGCCCCATTGATGGCGGCTTAGAGTTTATTGAGTCAATACGAACTGGCAGATGGAATGAGTCTTATGCCGCAATTGTGTGCAGAGATAAGGATTTATAGAGTTAGTGTCTGTTCAGAAATTATGTGATATGAATGTAGTTAGATATTATGGCTCCAAAAACATTAAAAGAATTCCTCTATGGAGGTAATTTATGTCAAAATACATAATCGCAATTCTTGGAATATTTCTTGCTATTACGGCTTTTTTTCTTTTCCAATCATTTCACAAGATTTCTGTATTTCAAGAAAAGGTGAAAGAGCTTGAAAACAAAAGAGGTGATCTTGAAGCCAAATTAAAAAACACTGAGGACGAAAAGAGCGAACTTGAATCCAAATCAAAGAATTCTAATAACGAAAAGAGTGAGCTTGAATCCAAGTTAATAAATACCGAGAACGAAAAGAGCCAGCTTGAAGCTAAGTTAAGAAATACTGAGAATGAAAAGGGTAAACTTGAAAATAGATTGAGTGCATTCGAAAATAAGCAGAAAGCTTCGGTAACAATAAATGAAGAATTTGTCGTCGATGCGGGCAAGGTTTATACCTATACTTTTTCCCCGAGTACTATACCAGGTATCCTCTTTGGTTCTTGGGAATCCAGCGGCAAAGGGTATGGTGGCTATGATGACACTATCGCAGCTTTTCGGTTTACAGACCCAAAAGATAATCTCTTGCAGTCGTCTTCCGGCCAATCAAAAGAAAACTTTTTTGCACAGATTACGTTCCCAGGGACCTATACTTTCTTCTTTGATAATGTGGGACCCCTGCGTTCGACGCCACGAAGGGTATTTTTAAAATTTGAGTACAGACCAAACTAAAGTAAATTCACTTAGCCGGGAGGGAAAGCCACCTCTTTTCGGCTGATTTGATGGCCAGGGGAAGTTTTATATCTCGAATCCCGATGAATCTGCCTCAATGCATCCCAGTGGATGGA
>MHYD01000044.1:345-537 GCA_001824645.1 Planctomycetes bacterium RBG_13_46_10 | reverse complement strand
AATACACTGGTCAGAGGCTAAAAAATGCCAAAAAAGATTGTTTTAGTATTTACTGCACTAATCTTATTTTGCCAAGCGGCCTATGCCGCGGGAGAGAAATTCTACGATGAAACCGTGCTGAGAACCCTTTATTTGGAATTTTTACAAACGAATTGGTGGAACCAATTGACAGCCAACTATCAGGCGAAACAA
>MHYD01000044.1:0-248 GCA_001824645.1 Planctomycetes bacterium RBG_13_46_10 | reverse complement strand
AGAAATCATTCAATATCGAGATTGATTACACAGTCCAAGGCCAGCGTCTAATGGGTTACAAAACACTCAATCTCATCAACTGCGCGAATGATGCGACCTTTATGCGTGAGGTGCTCTATTCGAACACCTGCCGGCAGCAGATTCCTAGCGCCAAAGCTAACTTTGTAAAATTGGTTATCAACGGCCAAAACTGGGGACTCTATGCGAATATTCAGCAGCTCAACGCCGAGTTTATTGAGGACTGGTTC
>MHYD01000043.1:41386-44562 GCA_001824645.1 Planctomycetes bacterium RBG_13_46_10 | reverse complement strand
GGGCGTTCCCGGCGAAGGTAGCACCATCCTCTTTAATATCGCTGATATTGGCGAAGTCAGAAAGAGCCACCCACTTGACATCGGCATCGAGCATCGCTCTTATCTCAGCGATTTTGCCGGGATTGGTAGTAGCAATCAGAATTTTTTGTTTCATTAACAAAAATTTACGTATTCTAAGAAGTTAAAGTGTTCTTAACCTTCCAACCTCTTTATCTCATACCTAATTTCTTCAATAACCTCTCGGTTATAAATAATTTTCTTTTTCCCCTCCTTTATCGAAATTATATAGAAAACCTTACCTCCATATTTGGCATTAAACTTTTCATGAGTCTCTTTTTGGAATTTTAATTCGTTAATGATTTGGGTAATATAAGCATAGCCAGCAGGTTTAATCTGAATACCGATATATTTATCATTAACTCTTATGAAAAAATCTACATTATATCCTCTATCCCATTCATCAGGGGCTGGTTCAATTGGAACTCCAAGAGCATCCTGTAGTTGTCCGTAGATTGTCTGAATTTCGGATTGATAACCGTCGAAAGTTCTGTTAATGACAAGATTGACAATAAAATCTATACAATCCTGTTCTGAAATGCTTTCAATTTCTGCTTGGCATACTTCGGTGATTTTAACATACAACCTTCTGCCAAGCTCCTCAAGATGACTTTTCTGGTAAGCATTTTCAAAGTAATATTTCTCCCAATCTTCAAGTAACTTAGGCGAACATTTTCGTATTAGTTCGGAGACAGGACCAACCTGTTTCTTTCGCGTTAGTCCCCATCGCATGTTTGCCTGGTTTAATATCCATTCTTTCGGCATTATCTTCTCCCTTAAATTTAGATTTTTATTACATTCTCTTAAATACTCTTAAAACATCTTTTGCTTCATATAAACTACCAAGCACTGATACCTTTCCTTGTGGTAATGGCAAAGTAAGAAGTTCAAATTTTAGCTGAAACATAAGACAGTCCCTGATAGACAAATTCCAAGTCTTGGTGGCTTCGCAGCTTATACAATCCTTGTTACATTTTTCAACAATGGCGTAAAGTTCATCTGCGCATTCGTAACAAACCACTTCGTAAGGTTCTAATGGAGTGAGTTTACCATGTTCTGGGGATGGTATTTCCTCGGCAAGAGCGATCCAGCCTTCTCCCATTTCTAAATCAAACTCCCTTTTACACCTTTCACAAATCCATTTAGATTCATTCATTTCTAAGCTCCTTTAGATATCCTAAAAACTTGTTTTGATATTTATAATTAAAAGTAAGATCCACGTCGGTCAAACCTCTTTTTATCAGATGTGCATTTAGAAAAGTTTTATTCTGAAGATATAAATAGCAAAGCAAGTTGTTATCATGGTCAAATTTTATCATATCGAATTTCATGAAGACTTTTTGGCCATGTGTACTTTTTCTTAAAAATTCGATTGCCTCACAACTTGTTTCAGGTTTTCTCTTTATCCCCAACAGTCTTACTTTCAGACCGTTATCAATTAACAAAAGCTCAGGCGAAATAACATCTTTAATAATGTAATATTTTTCTCTTTTAGAATTCTTATTGTTGATTTTAGAGCCAAATTGCAATTTTCGTGGGTCAACCTTCTTATCGAATTTCACGGGATCCTTGAAAATATAGGGCAATTTCCTTATTTCCTCTTTCCATTCGATTTTGTCTTCCCCGTTCTGTGCGAGTTCAAAACTAAACTTATCGAAGAATCCTTTGTCTTTCAAACTGAGTTTCTCTTTTATGATGGATATATAGTGGGGATTTATCTCGTATCCTATCGAATTTCTTTCGAGATTTTTTGCCGCCAAAGATGTTGTCCCGCTGCCAAGAAACGGGTCAAGAACTGTATCATTTACAAAGCTGAACATTTTGATAAGGCGCCGAGGTATTTCTTCTGGGAACACTGCTAAATGTTTATCCTGCTTTTCTCCGGGAATGTTCCAATGACCTGTAAAAAGCTGGTTCCATTCTTCTATGGCCATTTTAGATTTTTCTTTGATTTCTCTGCTGACTTTAGGTGGCACACCTTGCTTTTTGAAAATAAGGATGAATTCATAGTCAATCTTGATTATTCCGTTGCGAGGATATGGGAACGATCCCATTATGGTTGCGCCACCTGTGGTGTTGCAGGTGGTTACCTTTTGCCATATAATTGCTCCCATATAGTCAAAGCCGACAGTTTCACAGAATTTGATAATCTCGGTTCTGATAGGAATAACCTTGTATCGTCCGTAATAGACAGACCTGGCAAACTGATCACCTATATTCACACACAGGCGGCAGCCCTGCTTTAATACTCGATGGCATTCGTTCCAGACCAGGTTTAGATTATTAATGTAATCCTCATAGCTATCGTCGAATCCGATTTGGCTGCCGTTGCCATAATCTTTGAGCTGCCAGTATGGAGGTGATGTAATAACCAAATGGACGGATTCATCCTGTAATTCCGTCATATTTCTTGAATCGCCAGTAATTATTTTATGACTTGTCATTGTTGAACCATATTAGTACTTTTTGGAAGTTGATTGTACACCCTTTTGGCTTAAATGTTGCTGGAAATTCTTATTGCTTATGTAATTTATACATTCTATTGGAGACTTGGTCAAGAATCCAGTAGGTTTAAATGTATATCCGATGTCTGGTGAATCATCTTTTCGCGGGCTATTTTTCTTGCAAAGCCCAATACCTTTCCTATACTGTAGGTTTTCAAAACCGGTAAAATGGCCGGTAGTCGTGTTCCCTGCTAAACGGCAGGATTAAATATTTATCCGCCCGCGGCGGATTTAACCTGGAGTTTTACAGCAGGTTCTGGAGCAAAAATATGAATTTAGTCAAATGGCTTCGAAAGAACAAAACAAAAGTTATGGCCGTTGTGGTCGTTGTTTTAATGGTCGCCTTTATTGGTGGCAGCGCATTAGACTATCTGCTTAGTCCACATAGGTCCTCTGGGCGTAAGGCCATAGCATATTTTGGTAATAACAAGAAAATTAAAAGTATCGATCTGTCTTTGGCCCGTCAGGAGCTGGAGATTCTGCAGCTCCTGGGAGCAGATGACCTGCTGAGAGCTCAGGATTTACGCGGCTTTTTTATGGCGGAGCTTTTATTTTCAGAAGGCAGACCTTCGACGGCATTAATTTATCAGCTAAAACAAACGATAAGAGCAAACC
>MHYD01000043.1:34326-41326 GCA_001824645.1 Planctomycetes bacterium RBG_13_46_10 | reverse complement strand
TGCTGGTGGTATTGCAGTATGCGCATTTATCCTGCTCGATTGAAGATGTTACTGTTTCGCAGGCAAGGTGGTTAACCAGTTGCGAAAAGGAAACAACAGATGTTGAATTTGTCAAGTTTGATTCCGCTGTATTTATCGAGAACAAAGAGCAGCCGAGCGAGGAACAAATACTTGAGCATTTCAACAAATATAAGGAAATCTTCGCCGGTAACGTAAGTGAAGAGAATCCTTATGGCTTCGGGTATAAACTTCCTGATAGAGTTCGGTTTGAATACATAGCTGTTAAGCTTGGTGATATTTCACCGACAGTGACATTGCCTACTCCTGCGGAGACGGAAGATTACTATAGAAAACATATAAGCCAGTTCACTGAGTCAGTGCCGCAGGACCCTAATGACCCGAATTCACCGCTGGTCGAACGAGCCAGGAGCTATGCTGAAATGGAAAGTTTCATATCCAAGCAGCTCTTACAGGACAAAATAAATTCAAAGGCTGAAAGTATTCTCCAGGAAGCAAAGGTTTTGGCTGATGTGAATCTGCAGGATATAGAAACAAAGGATTTAAACGCGGAACAGCTTAAGGCCGTCGCTGACAAAGCAGGCGATTATAAAGCTATTGCCGATAAATTGGCGGCGAAGTACAAAATTAATATTTATTCGGGACAAACCGGGCAGCTAAGCAGAGCTGATATAGACACAGATGAATACCTTCGGAGGTTTTATCTGCTGGGTCAGGGGCGCAATCCGATGAAACTGCGACAGATAGTTTTCTCAATTGAGGAGCTACTGGACGAGCGCGATACAGGCACCGAGTCTTTAACAGGACAAAGGCCGAAGTTATTTGAAAGCGTTGGACCGGTTAGGGACCTTATGACAGAAGTAATGTTATTTGTACGAGTAACATGGTCAGAGAAAGCATCGGCTCCGGCAGGCATAGATCAGACTTTTAGCAAACAAACATTTGATATCGAGCAAAAGCGGACGACTGAAGTGGTGACTGTGGAAGGTCAGAAAATTTACTCGGTGAGAGAAAAAGTTACGAATGACTTAAAGAAGCTTGCGGTAATTCGTGATGGATTGCTTAAGGGAAAAGCTGAAGAATTTATTGCCATGGCGGCGAAAGACGGCTGGGATAATACTGTAGATAAGTTTAATAAACTTTACGGGAAGACTGCAGCGAAAGCAACAGTGGCTGAACCGAAACAGGATGCAAGCGAACCAAATGTTTTTACAGTGGAAAAATTGACGGATCTGCGGAGAATTCCAGCGGAGATATTGGCAAGATTGGAGGTTCAGAGCGAGGGGAATATGGGAGAGCAGGTTTTCGTCCAGGAAGTCCAGAAGTGGTTGTCTATTAATGATGCTAAAATTCAAAGCCGGTTTATTGACCAGCTTTATTCGCTTGTTCCGCAAAACAGCAGCACAGTCGATAAATTGCCCATACTTATGGAATTTCAGCCGGAGACGAGTTTTTATGTCATAAAAGATATTTTGGTTAAGCGCCTTAGCCTGGAAGAATACGAAAAAATCAGAGCAATAACGTTTTTCAGAGAAGACCAAATTCGGTCACAGTCTATGGCTCTGGTGCATTTTAATCCTGAAAATATATTAAAACGTACGAAGTTTAGACTGGCGGATCAAGAAAACGAGGAAGAGACCAAATCAGAGGATAAGGGATAATGCCGCAGCAGCGAACAGAAGCTAACAATGTGTTTTTATTGATAATTGTTGGAATTCTGGCCTGGGTTGTGCCCGGGGCGGGCCATTATATTCTCAAGGAAAAAAAACGGGCAATAATCATATTTATAACAATTGTTCTGACCTTTGTTATTGGATTGTATATAGGTTCCATAGGCGTAATTAATCCGGTCAATGCGAAGGCCTGGTACTTGGCGCAGATTATGAATTCGCCTGTCGTGGCATACCTGGGACATTTGACATCAACAGAACCGGAAAAGTATCGTGTATTTGGAAGGCCAAACGAGATTGGACAATACTACACGAGTATAGCTGGTTTGCTTAACCTCTTGTGTGTAGTAAATGCTGTTTACATGGCTCATCTGAGGGGGACAATCCAAATGCCGATAAAACAGTCGGCTAAGTCTAAAACTGGAGGTTAAATGTCGCCATTTGTTTTTTTGATATTAGCGAATTTTGTGGCACCGGAAAACATTGGGACAAATGTGAAATCCATATTGTGGTTGTTGCCGCTTACGGTGGCGATCACTGCAGTTTATAAAGCTACGAAAATGCCGGCCATTACAACAGCTTCTTTTATAAAAGAAGTTTTAATTTTATCCGGCTCGATTATTGTTTTTATTATTGTAATTGCGTTGACCTTGTTCAGTTTGGCTTGGCTGATTACAGAGTGACGCGCTGATTAAGCCGTATTGCTTTAATGCTGCCGTAAGCGGGATTAAGCGATAACCAAAGCTGCAATTTTATATTATCTGTTTAGTCTGCAATTTATTGCGAGTTCTGCTTGAGTATGCCCAGTTCGATGAGGGCTTTAAAAGCAGCTTTTTGCTCAGCCTCTTTTTTATTTGTCCCCCAGGCACTTGGAAAATGGCGTTCTGCAATCACAACCTCAGACTCGAAGCATTTGTCATGGTCCGGCCCCTTTTCATCAAGCAAGATGTAAACAGGCGTTGTATTGTATCTTTCCTGGGCATATTGCTGTAAAAGAGATTTGTAATTACCCTGGGCCTGCTCTTTGTCGGCTTGTTCGATAAGTGGTTCATAAGCTCTCAGGATAAAACTGCTGGCGGCATCGAAGCCGCCGTCAAGGTAAATCGCTGCGATAACAGCTTCCAGCAGGGCGGCAGCAATAGACCTGGATAAGGCCTTGTTTGAAATCATGCTTTTTCCTACTTTAAGGTATTTATGAAGACCCAGACGTTTTGCAACCTGAGCGCAGGTCTCGCGGGAAACAAGCATACTTTTAAGTTTTGTCAATTCGCCTTCCAAATGGTCTGTAAAACGCTCGAACAGTGCCTGGCAAATCACAGCGCCTAAAATGGAGTCGCCGAGGAATTCCAACCTTTCATTACTTGAAAGTCGATTATCGACTGCGGAGGAATGAGCGAACGTCTTGGCCAAAAGAGTTTTGTTTGAGAACTGATACCCTATTATCTGCTCGATTTGTTGCAGAATCTCTTTATCCATTAAATTTAATCCTAATTATACAATTCATCGCGAGCAGATTACGAACACCGCTATGAGTCGATGCCGTCACAGTGGGCATCGTTAGTGGTCTTCGTAGCCGGCTCAACAAAAAACATATCTCTTAAAATTATCCAAAAGTAAGCCTGTTGTCAAGTTTCCTGATACTTGATGCTCGTCGAGAATCGAGTTGCGAGAATCAAGTATCAAGGTTCAGCCGACCATTTGCAGGCTGGCTAATGCAACAAATTTGTCATCAGTTAATTCAAAGATGCCATCCAGACCGGTCACAGTAAAGATGCCTTTCGTTGCTGCGGCAACGCTGCATAATATAAGTCGATGACTGCAATCCCCCAGGAGCTTACGCAGCTTCAGCAATTTGGATAAGCTTGAGGAAGTTACAATATCGACGCTGCCAAAATCAATTACAACATCACAGTCCCCTCTGTCCCGCACGACTTCAATAACCGTTTTGAGCTCATCGCCCATTTCCGGCTCGGCTGGCAGGTCCACAAGAATAATATCTTCTGACCAATTTTGAATACCCATCGTTTATCTCCTTGTTAAATTATATATGCTAAAGGGATTATCAAAATATTGTATCGGCATAAGTTTAGGTATGATTAAGCAAAAATAATATCGTCAAATAGACATTCTAAGAAATCTATTTTTCCTGCAAATCTGCTTAAAAAAGAGAATACAAATGAAGATGATATGGGATTTTATCACCCCACTGTATCTATCTGTAACAACAGGCATTTAAGAAATGAAGTGCTTATAATGAGAGCAAAATTCGTCACGAATCCGGCGGTATCGTGCCAAATCGACGGATAGGCATGTTATAATTTTCTGTCTAATTTTCTATAGCTTATGGCTTCTGCGACATGTTCCGGGAGGATGTTTTCTTCGCCGGCTAAGTCCGATATTGTGCGGCCAACCTTACAGATTTTATCATGCGCGCGAGCTGATAACCCGAACTCTGTCATTGCATGCTTTAGCATCAGTTCTCCGGCGGAGTCAAGCCTGCAGAATTTCTCAATCTGTTTATGACTCATCCTGGCGTTGGTCATTACATTTGAATCGCTGAAGCGGCGTTGTTGAATTGCTCTTGCATTGATAACCTGAGCTCCTATCGTTGCTGAATCAAGCTGGCTGGAACCGGAACGAAGTTTGCTGAAACTTATCGGCGGGACGTCAATGTGAATATCAATTCTGTCCACCAAAGGCCCGGATATTTTTGATAAATATCTCTCGATTTGGCCGGGCGTGCACTTACACCTTCTTGCATCGCTTCCAAAATAACCACAGGGACATGGATTCATTGCGGCCACTAACATGAACTGAGCGGGAAATCTGACTGTTCTCTTGGCTCGTGATACGATGACAAAACCATCTTCCAGCGGCTGACGAATCATCTCCAGAACATGCCGCGGAAACTCGACGAATTCATCAAGAAATAATATTCCGAAATGGGCTAAAGACAGCTCTCCGGGATGAGGTGTGGTACCACCTCCGATTAGAGCCGGGCCGCTGGCGGAGTGATGCGGCATTCGCATAGGTCGAGTTGCCATTAGTGCCTTATCTTTATCCAGCAAACCGACCGAGGAGTATATGCGGGTAGTCTCAAGTGACTCCCGCAAACTCAAAGGAGGCAGAATAGTCGCTAATCTCTGGGACAGCATTGTCTTTCCTGCTCCCGGCGGGCCAATCATCATTATGTTATGTCCGCCGGCAGCAGCGACGGTTAGCGCCCGCTTGACGCTTTCCTGCCCTTTGACGTCTGCGAAATCTACATCGTAATTCGAAGCAATGTTAAAAAGGTCATCAATATTAACATTTGTTGTCTCAAGGGCCAACTGTCCTGAGAGAAAGCCTGTCACCTGGGCCAGTGAGCCGACACCATAGACTTCTATATCCTGAACTACCGCAGCCTCTTTGGCGTTGTCTATGGGGACAATCATTCGGGTGAAGCCATTTGCGGCTGCGGTTATTGCCATACTTAACACACCGTTAACAGGCCTGACCCTGCCGTCCAAAGCCAGCTCACCGACAATAATAAAATTTTTAATGGAGGGATTTGGCAGTATCTTCTGCCCGATGAGCATTCCCAGAGCAATAGGTAAATCAAAGGCAGGACCTGCCTTTTTCACATCGGCCGGTGCCAGATTTATCAGTGAATGGGTCTTTGGGTACTTAAAGCCTGAATTTATAATTGCACTTTTGACTCTCTCGGTACTCTCTTTTACTGCAGCATCAGGCAGGCCTACAATGAGAGACTTTTCAAGCCCGCCGCGAGCGACGTCAACTTCGACCTCGCAGATTACGCCTTCAATCCCTTCAAGCGTGACACTATGCAGTCTGGCTAACATATTTTTCCCTTTTTTTTGACCTGTCCTGAGCAGAGCCGAAGGATTTGTGGAGATTTTAAGGCTTGTTTGGCCCGGCTGCAAGAAATTTTAAAAACCTATTATGCTCTTAAGAGAATCTGGCGCCTTGAAATTATCAATGAGCAGCAGAGAAATGCCGTCCTGATTAATCCGCCCTGTTCCGAATGGTTCCGTAAACAGCCGAGAGGGCGAAAATGATTGTGCTAACAATGACTATGCAGGCACCGGTCGGCAAATTAAGGTAATATGAAACCAGAAAACCAATCAAGGCGCTCAGCATACCAAAAACAGTTGCCGTAATAACTACCGATTTATGTCCTGTACATATCCGATAAGCCGCCGCCGCAGGGCAGGTAACAAGGCTGAAAATCATCAGACCCCCAATAAGAGGCAGATTAACCGCCAGCGTTATACCGCACAAAATCAAAAACAAGCCGTAAACAAATCTCTCATGAATGCCGGTCGCAGCCGCGATAGATCGGCTGAAAAGCAATACCTTCAACTCTTTATTAAAAGCGTAAGAAAATAGCACTAAGACAAGAGCCATTATAGCGATAGTAACTGTGCCGGAGCGGTCTGTAAAAAGTATATTGCCCCATAGCAAGCCGAGCATTTCGGATCGGCTGCCTTGATTCAAACCTATTCCGAGAAAAGTCAGACCTAACATAAGGCAAAACACTATCGCCAGGCCGACATTTATGTCCATCCTTGGCTTATCAGGCCGAATAGCCACCAGACTAAGCGCCGCTATCACTGAGGCGACTATACCGCCGAGAACAGGACTTACGGCGGTTAAACTTGCACTTTGAAACGTAAAAAAACTGCCATATACAAATCCAGCCATCGCAGCATGCGAAATGCAAGTGCCAATAAATGGGATCCTCATGCCTACTATGTATACGCCCAAAAGGCCTGTGCTCGCCCCAGCGATAAGACCGGCAAAAATCACTAAATAAAAATATGAATCCATATACAGCTAAGGTTCCTGCGGTTGCTTTTTATTGACAGCGTATCTTCGTCCACCGATATTGAGCATTTCAATTCGGCACTGATAAGCCGCCTCAAGAGCATCGGATGCGAAAACATCTTCCGCGTTGCCGTCGGCCAGCAGATTTCCTTCGTGTAAAAGGACAATTCTGCCGCAGCTCGAAGGCAGAAGATTTGTATCATGTGAAACCATCAGAATGGTTATGTTTGTTTGCCGATACAACCGGTCGATAATTTCGGTAATTTGGTATTTCCAGTTAAAATCAAGATTTGAGCACGGCTCATCCAGCATCAAGATTGTGGGGTCTTGCGCCATTGCCCGTGCAATAAGGGTTTTTTGCTGCTCACCGCCTGAAAGGGTCCTGAAAGTTTGATTGCTCAGACCGGCTAAACCAAGCTTGTTGATCCAGGTATCGACTATTTGGTAATCCTGCTTCTTCAGATGGGTCAATAAAGGTTTTGCAC
>MHYD01000043.1:30178-34143 GCA_001824645.1 Planctomycetes bacterium RBG_13_46_10 | reverse complement strand
CAAAGCCATTCGAGTCTGCATTAATTTCAGGGAAGTTGCTGAAAACTACTGCTTTGGCCTGCAGGCGGTCGGCCAGCACATCAGCAAGAGCTGTGCCCTCCTGCTTATTGGCTATTATAAATCTTACATTCCGGCTCTTGGCATTTGTAAGGTACTGATTGACGTTGAAAGCCGTCTCGGTGTCGCTACCCTGAAAAGTTGCTATAATCTCCA
The DNA here is from genome assembly GCA_001824645.1 of Planctomycetes bacterium RBG_13_46_10. Lineage (GTDB taxonomy): Bacteria > Planctomycetota > Phycisphaerae > Sedimentisphaerales > Anaerobacaceae > RBG-13-46-10. The sequence goes on along the minus strand of MHYD01000043.1, from coordinate 33,930 downwards.
CGCCGAGCCAGTTGGCAAATTTAGCCTGATGGTCAGATACAACAACCTCTGCCGCTTTGATTCCGGTTTGTTCTACGGCGGTGCGAAGCTCAAGGCTCAGCTCTTTCATACGCTTTTCTATCAGCTTCAATCTTTGCTCATATTGGGTCTGTCTTTCAGGATATTCTTTTGAGAGTATATCGGCAACTTCCCTGCAGGCAACCACATAAGTTTCAGGCACACACAAACCCGGCAGGGGTTTTAACAAGGCCGTCTTTAGACCGTTTTTCTTCATTCGTGAAAGTGAATCTTCAATTTTTTGCTGAAAGTCAAAAAGCAATAATATTTTGCAATCGCAGAGCTGCTTTATCTGCATCGGTGAAATATCGAAATGTCCCGGGCACATACCCGGTGGAGCCAAGCAGAGAATTTCCGTGTCGTCTCCACATAGGTCTTTGACCACGCATTGCAGATAAGAATTAGTGACAGCAATTTCAGTTTTTTTATTGTTGAATTCTCTATTGCTGCAGCCGTTTAAGACTCCGACCAATGCAGTAGAAAACATCAATATACATTTTAAATTTACATCCTTCATTTCTCAAATGAGCCAATCTGCAAACCATTTTTCAGCCGTATCCGAACGATAACACCTGTTTGGTCCTGGGAATTATACCATGTCTTTCTCGGCACTGGATATTCCAATTCTCTCATACGATTCAAGTCGAAATTTGGCCCCTGGCTGTAAAGAACCCAGCTTACAGGTGATTCCTTTGCAGAATAATAACTTTGCCCCTGTTCTTTTTCATTGTCAGGAAAACCATCCGGCACCCAAAGATATGCCCCGTCTTTGATGGTGACAGTCCTGTTGTAGATTAGCGTCCCTACAGACCTGTATTTGTATGTATATCCTTTATTGAATCTGTCTTCTATGCCGGCTGCCATAAAACTGTTGCTGTCCGGTAGAGGCAGATATTTACTTTCGACAAGCTCCAGCGGCAGTTGATAGAAATGACCACCGAGCATACAATCCACACGAGTGGGCGGGAATTTGCTGTCATTGTCGAACGAATAGGCCTCAAGAGCCATGCCAATCTCGCGCAGCTCGGCGTTGACTGTAATAACCTTCGCCTGAAGACGGGCCCGCCCCATTGCAGGAAGTAAGATTCCTAACAAGAGCGCAATAATAGCAATAACCACCAACAACTCAATTAAAGTAAACGCCCGTTTCAAAAGTCAATGACTCCTTTCGCGTTTAGCCGCCACCGGAACGGCGATGATTATTCTTTATCTGCCATACGATGTTCATAGCTGGATAAAACTAAGCCGTTTCCATTATAGTTCATCACCCATAAGCGATAACCGTTTATTAGGTCTTTGCTTTCCTGATCCATAATGCCGATGATATCGAAAGGTTCGCTTAAATTGTACGAACCGGCGTATATGCCATTACCTCGTCCCAATTTCACCGGGAATGTCTTGACGCCATCAGTTATTGTCAGTGCAGCGTTTGGGCCCCAGCCATTCGGGTCCACGAACCAGACATCTTCAATCTTTACGAGGCGTGCCTGGTAATATTCGCAACCCGTAAGACGGGTGGAATCGAAAATGAAATTATCGTTGTTATCTTTTAGCTGGTCAAGTGTAACAACTTCCGGTTTGGGTATTCCAACGCCACGCTCTAATAATTCAATGGTAAAATCATAATCGGGATTATTTTTATGCTGTTCATTTATGTTCGTTTTGCCATTGTATGGCAGAAAATAGCCGGTTACACGTATTCTGTCACCTGGGCAGAATTGAGTTGCGTTAATGCGTCTAAGCTCAGCTATAAATTCTTCATTTGTATAACCGCCGTCAAGGGGTACCCATGGCAGATTATTATACATTTGCCCCATCCAGGCGGCAGTGCCTGCATGATCGTCTCCCTCGCCTTGGAAAAATATCTGCCACTGTCCGCTTATATTAAGGAGTTCGGTTACAGATTCATCAGCCGTTGGATTCAGCATATCAGCAGGATTGTGCAACAGAATCCCTTCTAAAATTACTTTATTTGTAGCGTTATAAGTTTGTTCTCCGGCATCATTTACAGCTTGGAACTGGGAATGTGTTATCTGTGCAACAGTAGGTTGAGCTTGGGCAATAACACCAAGCGACAAAACAACAATTGTGGTTAAAACAGCCAGATTCTTCATGGCATTTTCCTCCATAACAGAATTAAACAGATAATTTAGTAACGCATACGATTATAAAAATCATGCTATAGCGCATAAGAATATTAAGAACGTGTTACTGATTCAATAAAAAAATTGACAGAAATCAATAAATTCTCTAAATAAGTCGTTTCAATATACGAGAATTATCTTAAGGAAGTATATATGACATCCTCGGAAGAAGCTCTGGTTATTAGCTTAATCGAGACTCCTGAGTATCAAAAGCTATTAAATGGCCGTCCTCAAACCTGTGGAATGCGTTCCGGCCGGGTATATTTAGAACCTAACCAGAGCTGCGGCCAGCACAGCACAAAAGATAATGAAGAATTGCTTATTTTTCTTTCAGGACGAGGTCAAATATTAATTGGGGAAGAAAAAAGTTACCCTATTGGCACAGGTAAGGCATGTTATATACCGCCAAATACACTACACGATGTTAAAAACGAGGGCGACGAGCCATTAATTTATATATATTGTGTAGCTCCAGTTATTAGCAAAAAAAGCCGATAAGAATATAGGAATTATCAATTTAGGAATTGGATGTAACGATGGCTGATGATAGAAAGATAGCTTACTTTTCTATGGAAATGGGTTTAGACCCGCGGATGCCGACATATAGCGGTGGCCTCGGTATATTGGCTGCTGACACCATACGTTCCTCCGCCGATATGGCTGTGCCGACCGTAGGCGTTACTCTGCTTGCCAGAAAGGGCTATTTTCTCCAGAGATTAGCTTCGGACGGAAGCCAAAGTGAGCAGCCGGAAAACTGGAATGTTAGTAACTTTTTGCAACCGATGCCGAATAGAGTATCTGTAGTTCTGGAAGATCGTACTGTCTATGTGCAAGCCTGGAAGTACCGTGTGTCCGGCGTAAAAGGGCGCGAAGTTCCAGTATTTTTCTTAGACACCGACCTGCAGGAAAACAGCTCCTCCGACAGGCAGTTGTGTCACTACTTATATGGAGGCGACCAGCGTTACCGCTTGTGCCAGGAGGTAATATTGGGAATCGGCGGCGTTCGAATGTTACGTAGCCTGGGCTATAATAACATCGAGCGATTCCATATGAACGAGGGGCACGCTGCAATGCTCGCCCTGGAATTGCTGACCGAAGAAATAAACAAAAACAGCAGCGATTCGATTTCAGCCGACCTTATTGACGCGGTCAGGGAAAAATGTGTTTTTACCACCCATACACCGGTGCCGGCTGGGCAGGACCAGTTCCCGATGGACCTGGTGCGTCAGGTCCTTGGTGAACATAAAGTATTCGAGCTGGAGCACGATTTGTGTTGTGACCCCGGTGTGCTGAATATGACTTATTTAGGTCTGTATCTAAGTCACTATATAAATGGAGTATCAAGGGAGCATGGAAAAATATCAAGTCAGATGTTCGGCTCTTATGTTGTTGATTCCATCACTAACGGTGTACATGCCTCTACCTGGATATCGAAGCCTTTCGCTGATGTTCTCGACCGGTATATACCAAACTGGCGAGAGAATAATTTCAGTCTTCGATACGCATTGAACCTGCCCGCAAATGAAATATGGGAAGCGCATATACAGTCGA
>MHYD01000043.1:27645-30172 GCA_001824645.1 Planctomycetes bacterium RBG_13_46_10 | reverse complement strand
AGCTACTCGAATATATTAAACAGCACACAAGGACAAATATGGATTTAGATGTCTTTACTATTGGTTTTGCCAGGCGTGCTGCTACTTATAAAAGAGCGGATTTACTGTTCTATGATATTGATAGGCTTAAGGCAATTGCCTCAAATGTTGGCAGATTTCAGTTGGTGTTCGCAGGTAAAGCCCACCCCAAAGACCACGAGGGCAAAGAAATTATCAAAAAAGTGTTCCAGGCCAAGCAGCTTTTGCAGCCGGACGTAAAACTGGTGTATCTAACAAATTATAATATGGAATTGGCAAAGATACTTATACCGGGTGTTGACCTCTGGCTCAATACACCACAGCCGCCTCATGAGGCGTCCGGGACGAGTGGAATGAAGGCGGCCCTTAATGCTGTACCTTCATTTAGTGTTTTGGATGGCTGGTGGGTCGAGGGATGTGTTGAAGGTCTGACCGGTTGGGCTATAGGTAAGATGCCCAGTGAAGAAAAAAGCGAGGAAAATAGCTCAGATGATGCACAGGCACTCTATGATAAACTTGAGAATGTGATTGTTCCCATGTTCTACAATAATCAAAAAGCCTATTTGGGTATTATGACAAACGCGCTGGCATTAAACGGCTCGTTTTTCAACACCCAAAGAATGCTCGTGGAATATATTGTAAAGGCCTATTTCCTGTAGTAGATTGGAGAAAGCACAATTACTTTGTACTTTAAATTATTACAAGGTAATTTTCGATAAAGTTAAACCTGCTCTGAAAAAGACTTGTAAAAATCTGTTTTTTTGGTTATAATTATATAGTAACGCTCTTTTCTTCTTAATATCTTGGTTTTGGTAAGACAGTATATATTTATAAATTTGCTCTAAATAATTTATGAACGCTGTCTTACAAAGACCGGAGTTTTTCCGAAACTCCGGTCTTTTTTTATGGATTAAGTGCCAATGGCCGGCTTAAACGAGAAATTCGCACAAACTTGCGCAGAGATTGATTGGCGTTTAATCAGAACATAAATATTGAAAATAGCGTATAGCCAAAGGTTATTGCTAAATTCATTCGAATATTTTTCAAATATCAGGTGTGACTAATCCAGACATGAGTATCTTATCTGTATTTGTAGTTTTATAAAGGAGGCTTTTGCAGTAGGTGTTGTTTGCCGATAATATTTATAAGGATTTAGATTGTCGTTTTATAGGTTGTATTCTGTGCAATGATATTTTTTGCCTGTTTTTGGCATTTTTATAAAAGTTCAGTTACAATACATATCGTTGTTGGTACTTAACAAATGCTATAACTCGAACCTAACAAGGAGATGAAATTATGAAAGGTAAGTGTCTGCTCGTACTCGCTGCTATTATCAGCGTTTCTTTTCTATTATTGACCGGCTGCCAGGAACAGGCTAAGGTGCCGGCAGAGTCTAAGGTTGTATTGACATCGCCGGAAGCCCAGCAAACGGCTGAGACAGTACAAACTGTTGCGCCTAGTCCTGGTCCAACAATTACTCTTGAAAAAGTGACTCATGATTTCGGCGAGATTGGACCGGGATTGAAAAAGAGCTGTGAATTTAAATTTACAAATACCGGCGATAGTTTGCTGGTAATAACTAAGGTCGAGGGCTGCTGTGGTGTCACTACGAAGTTGGAAAAGATGCAATATAAGCTGGCTGAGAGTGGGATTATAACAGTTGAATATAATGCAAGCACGACGGCCGGTTTGATGAGCCGTCAATTATATGTCCTTAGTAATGATAAGACAAACCCCAGAGTTCCTTTAACGATAAAAGCCAGGATTGTGCCCAAAATCAGCTTTGAGCCGCGGGGACTGAAATTGCTTCTTAAAGACGAACAAGTGGAATGTCCCGAGATTACCATTACCAGCCTGGACGGCAAGCCGTTTGCAATAAAGGATTTCAAATCGACCGGAGATTGTATGACCTTCGATTTCGATCCGAACAAACAAGCAACGAAATTTGTACTGAAGCCCAAGATAGATATGGAAAAACTGCGGGGAAATTTGAACGGTGTTATCAATATCAGCCTGACACATCCTGAAGGTGATACTGTCACGATTCTCTATAATGCACTTCCGAGGTTACAGATTACCCCCCCGCAGCTTATTGCATTCAATGCCGAGCCGGGACAACCTATATTCAGGAAAATTTGGGTATTTAACAATTATGAAGAAAAGTTCGAAATCGAATCTGCATCTTCAGAGAAGGGAATTATAAAAGTCCAAAGCCAGGACCCTATTAATAACGGCTATCAATTTATGCTGGAGATAACGCCGCCCGGCAACGAAGGTGAAACAATGTTTACCGATGTGTTTCATGTGAATATAAAAGGCGGAGAAAAACTGGATGTTGCCTTTCGCGGATTTTATTTGAAAAGAAAATAAACTCCGGCCGCCTGTTGAATAAATCTTATGTTTAGCGCCCCGAATTGATAAGGGTTGTGATTTGATAAATATGAAGCGGTTTGTTATTTGCATTTGTTTATTGATATTGTCGACTTCATGTGTTCCTGATGGAAAGCTC
>MHYD01000043.1:25674-27572 GCA_001824645.1 Planctomycetes bacterium RBG_13_46_10 | reverse complement strand
TAAAGCCCTGCGGGTGCAGCGGCGGGCAGCTTGTGGGGCTCGATAGACGCTGGGCGGTGCTGAGCAGTGTGCCTAAACAAAAAAAATTAACCATCGATGTCGGTTCTTTTGTAGAAAGTGACAGCGAGCAGGACCTTATCAAGTTCAGCATATTAGTCCAGGCGTTCAACCTGCTCGATTATGATGTGGTTAATTTATCGCGGAAAGATCTCGAAATAGCAGGGAATCTCGGATTATTATTCAATCCGGCTGTTGGATTTATCTGCCCTTATAGCAGCGGCGAGAAAATAACAGGTAGATTTCAAAACCGGTATTTGTTAAAAGACAAGTATATAACTATATCGGTTCTTACCTGTAGCGTGGAGACATCGCCGATAGAGCAAATCAAAGAAGCTTTACCTTCGAAGTCGGGCCGGCAAAGCTTGAATATCATTATTATCGACCGATATGATGAGGCGATTATTTCTTCCATAGGGGAATTAAAAACGGTCGATTGTATTGTTTTTCCTTCTGATTCTGATGAGCCGAGAATAATCGGTGACCCTGATAATAAGCCTTTGATTTTCTCTGTCGGCCGCTTTGGAAGATATATATGTAAATTAGGCATCACGTCCAGCCAGAACGACCCCAATGAATTAGAACTGAGTTTTAATTCAATACCGGTAGTAGAAAAGCTTAAAAGGGGTCCGTCTCTCGTTCGGTTGTATAAGGACTATCAGCATCTTGTTAAAGAAGCTAATCTTTTAGATAAATTTCCGCGGTTTGCTTTGCCGAGTGGTTTGACGTATGAGGGATCGAAATCCTGTAAGAAATGCCATGAATACGAATATAGGATGTGGAGTAAGAAACCTCATGCCCAGGCTTATAAGACGCTCGTCGAAGTTGGCTCCCAATACGACCCGGAGTGTGTTGTTTGCCATGTTGTAGGACTGGATTACGAGAGTGGATATACCAGCGAAGAGAAAACCGGCCATTTAAAGAATGTCGGCTGCGAAAACTGCCATGGTCCCGGCTCAGAACACAACCGGACTGATGGCTTAGCCAAGACTACAGAGCCTAAATCAGATTGCATTTTCTGCCATACACCTGAAAAAAGTGCCGGATACGCAGGGCATGAACAGGAATATTTGGAAAAAATCCATCATTGGAAGGAACCAAAAACATCCAGCAATGTCCAACAATAATGGACAGACCCCGCCATAAATCGCGGGGCTAAATGTTTAGCCCCCCAATTTTATTGGGGGGTCATAAAATGTTATCTTCGAGGCAGGGAATATTTATGATAAAGACTTTACGGATAACGTGTATTATAGTGGCGATTATCGCGGGAAGCCTTTTGGTTTTTCCTGTTGTTTTTGGCATACGCAGCAACGGACAAGTGGACAAACTTTTGAATGCACCAGACGCAATTGAAAAATTCAGCAAGTCAAAGACCGATAAAACAGCAAGAAATGAGGATTATGCGGGTGGTGGACCGCTTGTGAAACAGGCTGAATCTTTTGCGTTGATTTTAAATCCCCCTGAGTTTAAAACAAACCCAGCTTTACAGCGTGGTAGTATTCCGGCACCACGAGGCCCGGTTGATGCGCAATTTACTTTGTTGGGCACAAGTTTTTCCGCTGCTCGCCCTGAATTATCTATGGCATTTATTGATGAGCCGGGCAAAGGTTTTAGTTGGATTAGACAATCCAGCAAAATCGGCCATCTGGTTATTGAACAGATCAAAGACGGCATGATTGTTATTCGTGACGGCCAGAAGACTTATGAGATGATGGTACAGAAAAGCTCGGATACCAATGAATCTATCCTAGCTTCGTCAGGCTCGATTGCATCGTTTGCGCAGCCCGAAAAAAGCTTTTTTAGTAAAGGCTCATTACAGAATCCCATTCAAAGACCAT
>MHYD01000043.1:23489-25654 GCA_001824645.1 Planctomycetes bacterium RBG_13_46_10 | reverse complement strand
TCTATGGATAAGGCCGATACGTCTATTATTACAGAAAACAAATCTTCGGAGGTAGTATTAAGTAATGAACAAAACGAGGCTTTGGAAAAATTCATTGAGAAACTTAAAGACCTGCAAAAGGATAAAACAGATAAAAATGATATAAATCAGCCTATGTCAACAGAGATGGAGGAGCCAAACCTTACTAATTCTACGGAAGGATTTCAGGATGAACAGCTTAAAAAAATCATCTCCGATTATAAATCCGAACGGGTAAGCGATGAAGAAGCAGAGAAATTGGGCAATATAGGCAAAGAAGATCAGGAAGAATCTAAATAAACGCACTTAAAAGCAGTACCAACGACAGGAAAATATAATAAATCCCCACTGAGTTTTATAAAATAGCTCGAAGAGAAAATGTGTAAAATCGATTTAGTTTTAGCTTCAAAACCAACCTAACTTTTATTAGTACCGATAAAAAACTCAGAATCAGTATTAGAAACAATATATTATTAAGGCCCCATAAATTTGATTTTTGTATTGCGTCCTAAACCATCCTTCTTTTCAGTATTAATAAAATGTTTTTTTGGCTTATAGCAGGGAACTTTTAGGCAGTTTCTATGTCTGATTAAATATCAGATTCTCTAACAGAGGTCAGAGAACAGACGTTTTTTGCCTATTGTTTGTAAATCTGGCATTGTTTAATAAAAAACAGGGTCAATAGGGCAATAGTACTATTTTGTTAAATGTTCTCATGTGGAGGGCAAAGATAGGAGTGGGTTATGAAAATATCGAAGTATTATTGGCTTAGTTTAATTGAGGGATTACATTTCAGCTTGGGTAAATCTTTCATTTTTATCTTGTTTTCGAGTTTTTTACTCTGCAGTCCGCCTTTAGTGGATATGGCTGAGGCTGGGCAGAGTAGTAATTATAATACACCACAATATAAGGTAATTTCGTTATTGAATATATCGGCTGAGCAGGGTATCAAATATTTATCTGAACTCAGGCTTGGTACGGTTTCGCAGATTCGTGGTACCAGTGCACTTTTAGTTACAGCTTTGCCGCATGAATTAAACAAAGCTGATGCAATATTGAGGTTCGTAGATACAAAAGAACAATATATCATAAGGTCGCTTTTTCCAGCCGCAAGGATTCAATCTCTGCCTTCCAATGAGCGTGTAGCAGAAATAGCAGCTTCCGGTGTGCCAGGCGGCAATATATCTATTGGGAGCTTTTCCAGCTCACCAAGGGATGCAGCTACAAAGGCCATTATAGACATACATAATAATATGGTGGTAGTTATTGCCCCAGCCAACAGGATAGATACTATTGTTTCAGCTATGCAAGCCGTTGTAGGTCCGGGCCTGATTAGTGACAAGAGTACAACGCACGGTAATTCGGAATCTATGGCTGGGCATACAGCAGCGAAACCTGAGCTTAATTCAAGAATAACACCGACTGTAACTGAGGCCGGACAGGGACTATCAGGTAACTTGACTATTAACCGGATAAACAGCGGTGATATGCTTTTAATGAAGCAGACAGATTCTCGCCTGACAAGTGTTGATGCCAATTTGACGGTTACATCAGATACCTCCGATTTAATCGAAGATTTACAATCCACTATGGGTGGTTCAGATACAACAATAGTTGCACAACAACCTTCCAAACCTGCTCCTGCTGCCGGAGTGGAAGCTCGTGCGACCTCTTATGAGCTGCCGCCGATTCCCAACGGCGAAGAAGTCCTCAGTGAGACTCTGCCGGAAAAGCTCGATATCGTTTATCTGCTGGGTCTGGCAGGCGCATATCTTAATTTAGATTTTGTATATGACCCCCAAAAGGTCAAAGGCGACGTAACACTTATGCTTCAGGGCAAGCTTCGAGGCCCTATTAAGATAAAGGATTTGTATCCTTTGCTTGAAACAGTTCTGAAATTTAAGGGCTTTGTAATGACTCGTCACAAGGGAAATCTCGTGACCGTTGTACCTCAGGATGAAGCATTGGACATCGATCCCAACCTATTGGAGGCAGCGGATGGTACTATAGAACATGGGGACATGGTCGTTACGCGTCCTTTCAAATTGGAATATATCGACACGGACAATGCTATTACTCTTTTAACTAATATGAAGCTCGGCATAACTATTCCGCAACAGGCAGGACCGAAAACGCTGATTGTAACC
>MHYD01000043.1:23412-23483 GCA_001824645.1 Planctomycetes bacterium RBG_13_46_10 | reverse complement strand
GTTTATCGTATGCCGCGTGTTAAGGCACTTTTAGAGATGGTTGACAGGCCTGGTGAGCCGAGAAAATTCAG
>MHYD01000043.1:9135-23392 GCA_001824645.1 Planctomycetes bacterium RBG_13_46_10 | reverse complement strand
CTATGGCGAGAAATCTTGCCCCGAAGCTGCAGACGCTAGCGGAACAGCTTGGAACAGTATCAATTACTATTGCCGAGCAACCAATGGCGGAACAGGTGCCTCAGGTCACTCGTCTGTCGAATGAGACGGAGGCTTCCTATCAAAGACGGCTGCAGCTCGTTCAGCAGAGAGCAGCCCAGCAAAGGGCCGCCCAGCTCAGAGCTCAGCAGGCCGCTGCAGGCAAACCTGCCCAGCCGGCAGCAGCTGAGGCTGCTGTATATCTTGATGCCGATGAGAGAACCAACCGCATCCTGATGATAGGGATCGAGGAGCAGTTAAAAGAAGTAAATGAATTAATAGATGCTCTTGATGTTGAGCAACAGGACTTGCGAACTCTTGGCATATATAAAATCAAAAACGTTGGTGCTGAAGAGGTCAGGAGCAAGCTGGAAGAGCTTGGCATAGTCGGTGAAGTACCTGAGACTGTTACTTCGAGACTTACCAACGGAGCAATTGCTGCAAAGCCTCCTGTTATCAAGCCGGAGGCCCCGTCAGTTGATTTCGGTATTGCCACAATGGAAGCTCCGCTGGAACAGCCACAGGTAGTTGTAATAGAAGCAACAAATTCGTTATTGGTTAATGCAACGGCCGAACAGCATGTCCAGATAGCGACTATTGTCAACTACGTGGACAGCCAGACGGAATTAGAAGAAATGCCGTATCAGCTTTATCCGCTCGAAAATCAATCCCCGGAACATTTGGCAACAATACTGCAAGATCTTATTCAGGAGACTATCCAGACCCAGGATAAAGAAGGTAAGATTGAACAAGTTGTACAAAAGAGGAGGGAAGAAGAGATAGTTATCGTCCCTGACCCAAATACTTTTTCCCTGATTGTCTATGCAAGTAAAAAGAATCAAGGTTGGATAGCCAGTTTAATAGAGAAATTAGATAAAAGAAGGCCACAGGTGCTTATTGATGTATCGCTTGTGGAAGTCAGCAGAACAGATGAGTTTGACCTTGATTTGCAGCTTGCAAGTAAATTCCCCAAGTTTTTACCTGGTGGACAGATGGATGTAGTTGGTTCTGTTATTGAACCATTCCTTAATGGCACAGCTGCCGAAGCATTTTCTTCCCCAAAGGCTGGTACAGCACAGGGTTTTTATAGTGATGCTCATATTCAGGCGTTATTGACCGCCATCGAAAGTAAAAGCTATGGCCGAATCTTGGCAAAGCCGAAGATTCTGGTCAATGATGGACAGCCCGGAACAATTCGAACTACCGATAAAACTAGTGTTAAAATACAAACTATTCTCACTCCTCAAGAAGGTAATTCGACGACTGCTACCAGTTTCCTGGACGTTGAAGCCGGTATTACGCTTACCATAACACCTAATATAAGCGAGGGTGATCTGTTAAGATTGAAGGTCGAGTTAGACAGAACCGATTTTCTCCAGCGGCCTAACGAGGATAGTCCACCAGATACAACATCAAGCAATATCAATACAATAGTGACCGTCCCCGATGGTCGTACAATAATTCTCGGAGGTTTGCTGAAGTTAAACCAGACTAAGGGAGGCAAAAAAGTGCCTTTAATTGGTGACCTACCTCTTATAGGTGGTTTATTCAGAAGCACAGCCAACAAGGATAACGAATCTCGGCTTTATATTTTCGTCAAGGCTAATATCTTAAGGCCTGAACAAACCGCAAACGCCGGTGGGCTGCCGGAGCTGGAGAACATATCACAGAGAAATAGAGCATCGTTTGAAAAATTTGAGGATAAATTCCAGCAGTACCATGACTGGCCGGGAGTAAAACCTCGACCAATGGACCCATTGAAAGTGCTTGAGGCTGAATAAAATATTAGTAATCTCGATACTGGATGCTCGATACTCGTTGAGGACCGAGCATCAGGCATCGAGAATCGAGAATCGAGAAATGAAAGATTTATTGATACGAACAGCGAAGCGGACCGGTCTTATTGATGCCGAGCAATTAGCTAAGTTTCTTGAAGAAAACAGCAATCCCGGAAGGCTTGATGAGCATTTGCTTAATTGTCCATATTTTACAGAAGATGTGGTTTTAAAGCTTTTTGCTGAGGCTCTGGGCTGGGAATATCTGTCTGAGATACCTTCAAAGGCGGTGCCGGCTGAGTTCATTGAAGCAGTTCCTGCAACCTATGCTCAAAACCATTATCTAATCGGGATAAAAAACGATGGTGATAGCAATGAGCTTACGGTGGTTTTATCCAGGCCTTTGGATGCAAATATCCTGGATAATGTCTCGAAGATGACAGGTATGTCGGTTAAACCCGCCGTATCTACTCGTGCCGCTATTACATCTGTGATTGATGTCGCCTACGAGCAGAAGACAACTGTCATTGAGGAGGTGGCGGAAGAGCTTGATTCACAGAATCTCGACAAGCTTGTTGATGAAGTAGCTGCTTCGGACGACCTGCTCGACGTGGTCAATCGCCCGCCGGTCATCAGGCTGGTCAACGATATTCTTTTTCGTGCTCTGCAGTTAAGGGCCAGTGACATTCATGTCCACCCGTATGAGTCAAAGATTCAGATTCGCTATCGTATTGACGGCATTTTATATGACACTTTGAGTTTGAACAGAAATGTGCTGCCGTTGATCATTTCTCGTATCAAGGTTATGGCAGGTATGGATATTGCCGAGCGCCGGCTTCCGCAGGATGGCCGCTGCAGTGTCCGGCTGGGCCAGCGCGAGGTTGACTTGCGTATCAGCACGGTGCCGACCAGCTATGGTGAACGCAGTGTCCTGCGGCTGCTTGATAAAAGCACCGCTCTTTTCGGGCTGGACGAGCTGGGACTCTGGGAGGAGGATTTGAAAAGATTGGATTCCCTGCTGCACCGCTCTCATGGCGTGATTTTTGTGACGGGGCCGACAGGAAGCGGAAAAAGTACCACTCTTTATGCCTGTCTTAACAGAATTAATTCGTCCGAAAAGAATGTTATAACCATCGAGGACCCTATCGAATATCAGCTCGAGGGAATCAGCCAGATTCAGGTCGCATCCAAGAAGGGAATGACTTTTGCCACGTCGCTTCGGCATGTGCTGCGTCAGGACCCGGATGTTATAATGGTCGGTGAGGTTCGAGATATCGAAACAGCCCGCATGGCGATACAATCTTCACTGACCGGGCATTTGGTTTTCAGCACACTGCATACGAATGATTCGGCAGGGGCGGTGACCCGGCTTTTGGATTTGGGTCTTGAGCCGTATCTGGTAAGCTCATCGCTGATTGCAGTAATCGCACAGCGATTGGTGCGGAAGGTCTGCCCGAATTGCAGACAGAAGTATGAGCCCACACTTCACGAGTTAAGAGAGCTTGGCCTGGGCAGCGTGGAAGCATTCAGTTCAATCCAGAACAATGTATCCTTCTTTGTGGGAACGGGATGTGATAGGTGTTTTCAAACGGGTTATCGAGGTCGAACCGGTATTTATGAAATGATGCTTGTTAATAATGAAATCCAGGAGCAGATATACAAAAGAGAAACTGCCGGTACAATAAAGAGGAATGCCCTTGAATCCGGGATGCAGACGCTACGCATGGATGGGACAAGGAAAGTGCTTGCAGGGATAACAACAATTGCTGAAGTTTTAAGAGTGACACAAACAGATATAATTTAATAAATGGATTTTCAGTTTCGTTATGCCAAGATACAGTTATACAGCGATAGCAGCGGACGGCAAAAAGCTTAAAGGTGCAATTGCAGCTGAAAATTCCTATGCTGCGAGAAAACAGCTAAGGGCACGGAGTATCCATCCCACATCCGTGACGGAAGTCAGCTCATCAATCAGGCGCAGAGTTGCACTTCTTTCATTTATCTCAAAAGGCAGCAAAAGCCAGATAATTGATTTTACCAAGCAGATGGCCACGCTTCTTGATTCAGGGATTAAATTGACCGAATCGCTTTCCGTGCTTACCATGCAGACTTCCGATGTACGGTTGAAAAATGCCATTACCGATATTCGCGATCGTGTTATAACCGGAGAGTCACTTGCGGATGCCCTGAAGGATTATGGTAATTACTTTGATGTCATCTATGTAAGTATGGTACGCGTAGGTGAGGTTACCGGCACTTTGGCACAGAGCTTTGCAACCATATCCAGCTTTATGGAAAAACGCCGGCGGGTGGAATCTAAAGTATTAACGGCAATGATATATCCGATTGTTCTAATATTATTCTGTATCGTGGCTATTCTAATCCTGACAACCAAGGTGATTCCGACCATAGGTGAGCAAATTGAAAGGGCGGGGCAGGAACTGCCCTGGATAACCAACCGAATGATGGATGTAGGCTTTATTTTGACAAGCTGGTGGGTATTAGTGGTTATAGCGGCAATGTTTGCAATTGTCTGGAGTCTTAGGAAGTTCTTTAAAACCGAACGCGGCGCATATTTACGCGATAAGTTTTTACTGTCATTGCCAATATTCGGTCCTCTGATAAAACAGCGTGTTATTTCGCGTTTTGCATCTACGCTTTCAACGCTTCTGAGCTCGGGACTTTCTATGGCAGAATCTCTTAGGGTTGTCGCCGAAGTCACCGGAAACAGCCTGATGAAAAAAGCCGTCCAGCAGTCCCGCGAGAGAATTCTTGCAGGAGCCGATATTGCAACGCCTTTGAGAGATAGCGGCATCATCGACCCTGCTATCGCACACATGGTTGCTGTCGGGGAAAAAAGCGGCGAACTGGAAACAATGCTTAAAAGTATAAGTGACAATCTTGAAGCTTCGACGGATGTGGTTATTGAGAGGTTAAGTGCGGCGATTGAGCCGATTATTATAATTTTTATGGCTGGTATAATTGGTTTAATTGCTTATGCTACGATATTGCCGATTTTGAAAATTTCGGCAGTACAGCTTAAGTGATTTTTTTAGAGGTTGGATAAAAACATGAAAGAGAAAAACAGGAATAAAAGAAATGGTTTTACGATGGTAGAGCTAATGGCTGTTCTTATCATCCTTGGATTGCTTATGGCTGTTGTAGTTCGTAATTTTGTGGGTCAGACAGATAGGGCACGTGTCACAACTACAAGAGCTAACCTGAAAATTCTCCATTCGGCAGTTAGTCAATTCAAGATGGACACCGGGCGATACCCAACCGAAGACGAAGGTCTTAGTGTTCTAATCACACCGCCGGATGATGTTACGAGTTATCCGCCGGATGGCTATCTGGATACTACCGACCTGCCAAAGGACGGCTGGGGAAGAGATTTTGTCTATATATCTTATCCTGAAAGTGGTAAGTCATTCGCAATCAAGAGTTACGGCGCCGATGGAGAAGAAGGCGGTGAAGGCTATGACACCGATTTGCTCAGCACCGATGCAAACTAATCACGTATCTCGGATGAAACACAACTTACAAGGTGCACTTCGAGCCTCAGGCGGCTTTACGCTAACCGAGCTGATAGTCGTGATTGTTATGATTTCTCTGATTGTGCTCTTGGCACAGGTGAATCTTTTTTCAGCGATGCAGAGAAAAACATTTAAGGGACAGTTGCAAGATTTTGTCTCTACAATGCAAATGGCCGCCAGTGCCGCTGCTGAAAGCGATAGAAGATACGAAGTTATTATTGATTTGACTGAGCAAAGTTACCTGCTACGCCAGATTACTACATCCGACCTTTCGGAAGTTTTGGATGAAGAGATAATCGTACAGAATAATTTTAGCAGCAATTGCCGCGTAGTCTATGTTGAGTTTGATGATGCAGACTTTACCAACGAAGGCAGAGCAAAATTCCGAGCCGGACGTTCAGGCTGGCAATACGGCGGTAAGATTGTCCTGCTGGATGAAGGTGAAAAACCGTATTCGGTCGTGGTCAACCGGCTTAACAGGATGATTGAATTAAAAGAAGGTAATGTTGAACTTTTAGTGCCGAAGGCTCAAGATGAAATACCTTTCTAAAAATAGCGATGCGCCCCAGCGAAGGATCTGCGAATTTTCAGGGAGAAAAGCCTTTACTCTCGCAGAGGTTATGACCGCTTTGGTTATATTGGGCTTAATCTGTTCGGGTGTGTTGGTTGTGATTGGCCGCTGTGCGGCCTCGGCTACGGATACGGCGCTGCGAATGCAGGCCTTTGAGGTGGCACGTGAAAATATGGAAAAACTGCTTGTCTCGGAGTTTGTGGAGGAAGGCACAGATTTTGGGGACAGCGAAAAATATCCACAGATTAAATGGCAGACCGCAGTGGAGACATTTTATGAGCCGATAACATCGCAGATGTGGGTCAAAGCAGTATGCACGGCTGAGTACAGTGACAGTACGGATAAAACACAAACCATTGAGCTGACTCACTGGCTGACTCAGGTGACAGATGAGCAGATGAATGAGCTTATGGGTCAGGATGAGCAGGAACAGGAATGGCTGGCTAATCAGATTCTTGACACCATAGAAGAAGCTGCCGCATATGCTCGAGTCGATGTTCAAACAATCGAACAATGGATTAATGATGGATTAATAACAACTGAAGAAGGAGCTTTTTTCAAGCGTAATCTTGATATCTACAAAAGTGCCGGGGGCAAACCGAGCACCGATGAAAAGAACATGCAGATTAGCACCGTTGAGCAACTGTTGGCGATGGTGGGAGAACAATATCAATCTAAAGATAAACAACAGCAGGGCGAAGTAGACCCTGTAACCGGTTTACCTTATAAGGATATCGATAAGAAAGATGTGGACGAGATTTTCAACATATTAAAAGAACGTAAACGCTGACAAGGTTGAGTTTAATTGCGTAATCGCAAGTAATAATATATGAAAATAAATCGTAAAACGATTAGAGGGCAAAGGGGCTTTTCGCTGGCCGAGATGCTGGCGGCTCTGACAATATCAGCAATGGTTTTGGCTGCGGTGCTTGGTATTTACAGTCGGGCCGAGCATACAGCCGCTGCGGTGATGCGAAGGCTCGAAAGTCCGAGACTTTCATCAGAGGTTCTGCAGCGCATCGCTGAGGACCTCGACAGGATAATTGCTGCCGACTCGGATGTTAGAATAACAATTGAGAACAAATTTGATAAAGGTCTGCCGACTGCCAGGCTGAATATTCGCAAGACAATCACAGACAGCAAGAATAACGAGCAGATATTTGAAGAAATAATCTGGCAGGCAAATTATGATTATGACACCGACTCCAGGGGTCTTGTATTATATCGAAGTCACACCGGCATGACACTGGAAGATAAACTGCTTGATGAAAAAAGAAGTGATTGGGAAGGCTCATATTCTTTTGTGCCAATTTGTACCGGTATTACTTTTTTTAAAATCGAAGTTCCCTTGGGAGAAAACCTGCAAAATGTATGGGCAACCCCTGGTCTGCCGCCTGGAATAAAGGTGACGATTTCTTTTGCCGAGCCTTTTAAAACAGCAGGCGGTACTATGGATGTGCCGGAGACGGAAAAAATCACAAGAACTATAGCTATCGACAGAACCAGAAAGATCAGGTTTGAAATTCCAGTTTCACAGGAGCAGGAAGAGCAAAAGGGACAAGAAGAGCAAAAGCGGCAGGAAGGACAAACAGAACAAAAGGGACAGCAAAAAAGCAATGAAGAAAAAGAGCAAAAGTAATCTTGGTGCTCGCCGGCAGAACGGCGTAGTTCTTTTAATAACGTTGGTACTGCTGGTAATATTGGCTTCGCTCGGTTATACTTTGAGCAATATCGTTGCTGCGCAACGTCACCGCCGGCAGTATATCATAGATTATAGTCAGGCCCGCTATGCCTGCGACTCGGCTGTAAAATACGCCCTTGCTACGTTGCAGGATATTAATCCTCAGTTGATTAGCCGGCCGAACGAGCCGGATTTTTCCGATTTGTTTGTATTGAGTGAAACTGAACGCCGGGAGCTTTTAGGTCAGTATGCCGACGACAATTTGTCCGGGGCGAAAAAAGGCGTAAAAAAGAGAAGAAGCGCCAGCGAAATCCATAATGTTGATAATAGCGGTGAACCGAATGATGCTAATGCTCTTGAGGATGAGACTGCCGAGCTTGATGAAACCGATTTAATGGCTATACGTGGTCCGTACGGCCCTGCTTGGCCGTTTGTCAGTGAGCCGGTTGAATTTGATATTGCCACTGCAAAGGTTTTAATCGAAATTGAGGATGAAAATGCAAAATATCCTATCGGCTGGTTACTTATAGAAGATGTGGAAAGCCAGCGTGAAATCGCAGCGGGATTCCAAACCTTTTGCGAATGGATGGGTCTGGAAAACGAAGTAGTTGAGTCATTTAATGGTCAGTTACGAAAAATAAGTGATATAAAACCATTTCAGATTGAGTTTAAACCCGTCAAGCAGACTATTTCAAGGCCGATAACACCAAGAACTCCAACCGTCAGCAATCCGAAAGGCGGCAAGGCGACCACGGCCGTAACAAGAACTTATCGGCCTCAAGTGACAACAAGAACTATATCTGTTGCCGAGCAAATAGTAAGACAGAACGCTGATTTTGCCAAGTTTTTTCACTGTTCACTGATTGACAGGGAGGCTCTTGCTCGGCCGTATATCGAGGGTGAAAATGAATCAGCTATGAAGTATTTGGGGATGTGGGCTTCGAGCAAGGTCAATATAAATACGGCTCCTCGGCACGTTTTAGAAGCGGCTTTTGCTTTTGGTGGTCTCTCGCAGGCCCCTGAAATTGCCGAAAACATAATACAGCTAAGACGTGTACAGCCATTTACCGATATAGAAGGTTTGAAGAAAGAGCTTCTGAGATATTCTGATACGATTAATAAATGCGAAAAATATATAACGACAACAAGTGATTATTTCACTATTAGAATAACGGCGGTAAGCGGTGTGGCAAAAGCATCCGCTTCTATTGTTATAATGAAAGATGGTGATCGGATGAAGCAAGCCGCCGTGATTTCCGGTTAAGACCGATAAATCGAGATAAGTTTTGGGAGTTTGTCCAAAGTGGAATCTCAGAAATATTTGGGAATTTATCTGAGCAAAGACAGAGCAACCGTAGTGTGTATCGGCTCCGGAGCCAGAGACGGTCATGTTTTAGGAAGTTTTAGCGTTTCTGTTGAGGAGCAGCAGGAGCAGAATCAGCAGCAATTGTTGGCAGAACTCATCATCAAAGGTTGTGTTGAAAGAAATCTGAAATTTTCTGAAGTTGGTGTGGCTTTGGATTGTGCATTGTTTATGCAGCATAATATGCACAGCGAGTTCAACAATACAAAACAAATCGCTGCGACAATCAGATTTGATACGGAGGAAGCTCTTGCTTCGGATATCAGCGATGTGGCAATAGCTTTCCAGATAAACAGGAGCAGTGAAAGCGGCTCAGAGCTGACTGTCTTTACCGCCAAGCAGAAAATACTATCGGATATTCTTCTTTCTTTGCAGAGTAAAAATATTGACCCTTTAACGATAGAGCCTGATATTAATTGTCTCTCCAGATATATTAGTAAAAGAGTACCTCAGGGAGAGTCTCAGGACGGCGCAACTTTATTTGGATTACTCTCCAGTCGTCGAGGCTATTTTGTAACCAGCTCAAAATCGCAGAAAATATCATCATTACGCACATTCCTGGTTAGCCCGACACAGGATAGAAACGAGCTGCTTACAAGACAGGTGCTTATAACCACAAATCTGCCCGAGACCGGCGAGCCAACGAATTATTTGAGAATTTTTGACTCGATGAATTCAGTGAGCCATCAGCAGCTTGGTGCAAAAATAGGGAAAGAAATCGAAGATGTTGATTTGATTGGTTCTGCCGGGATTACCCCGGCAGCTTTGGTTGACTGTTATGACCCCGTTGATTTTGCGATTGCGTACGGGGCAGCTTTGGCTCATTTGGAAAAGGCACAGGCACAAAGCGTAAATTTCCGCAGCGATTTTATGCCTTATCAGGGCAAGAAACTGCGGATGCAAAAAACGCTTAAGTTTCTGAGCATATCTGTTTCTGTTTTACTATTTGCTCTTGGCTTATACTGTCAGGCTAAATTGTTTATGGTTAATATGTCTCGAACATCCCTGCAAAAAAAATTTGAGCCTCAGTATTTAGCTGTTATGCCGGGAAGCAAACAATTGCCGGACTCATTTTCAGAAGCAGTGCGAAAACTTGGCAGTGAATTAAGGCGTATCCGAGATGTTAAAAGCGGTCTGATTGGCGTTCAAGGTGAGAAATCCACGTCCTCAAAGCTGACTTTGGTGCTTGAAGCGCTTAATAAATGTGCTGCACAAACGGATTTGGTAATCGATTCGATTTCTATTACTACCACTTCCATCAGCATAGCGGGCGAAACCTCCAGCGCCAGCAGCACGCAGAAGTTACGCGAAGCTCTCATGGAGAAAAAGCTGGGCAATTTACAGGAGCGAATCTCACCGACGAAAACTGGACGTAATAGTTTCAGTATAACGATTACGCCGGAGAAATAGTTTAGGGGCTTGTTAATGAGAGATATATACAAGAATCCAGTTTTGTATTACATCCTTGTGCCGGTTGTCATAGCTCTATGGCCTTTATTAGTCTGGGCGGTTTATCTGCCTAAAGCAAATCATAATTTAGACAGTGATATAGACCAATATGGTAAAGCACAAGCATATATTGAGGGTATCTTGAGCCTCGATGCCGACAGGCTCCAGTTGGCTGATGCTAAAACGGGTGTTACTGAATTCGATTATGTCAGTGAAGTTTACAGAATCGCATCTTTGTCCGGAATTCCGCAGAGTAAATGTAAAATCAATTCAGGTATGGTCATACCCGGAGAGCAGAAAAGCCAAAGTGCCAAGGTGAACTTCAGCGATGTGGATATTGTGAAGTTTGCCAAATTTCTCTCTACTATACAGCTTCGCTGGGCAAATCTACAGTGTACGGTAATCAGGTTGGGCAAGAATAAAAATCTGCCTGATAGCTGGAATATTGACCTGGATTTCAAGTATTACTACTGAAAATAAGGTAATTGAACAGTTGGTTAAGTAGATTTCCGGGTATTTTATCGCTGTCCAAAAAAGTTTGCCTATCACTATATATAGTATATTACCCGCCTTGCCTAAATAAACTTTCCAGCCTGTTTGAAACTGTGTGCTGATTTAATATTATGTTATCCGAAAAGCAGTTTTTTCAGTATAAATCAGCACTATTTTATCACAAGTAGTTGCGCTGGAAGTCGTTGCGAAAAGAAGAGCAAAAAGATAAGTTTTCTAAAGTTTTGCAAGCGTTTGTGTCGATATCAATACTGCAAGTTAATAGCGGGCCTCCAAATGGATTTGTGAGGTACACAATATATAGTGGTTATAAGGCCTCAGACGAAAAAATGGATGCTTTCGTTTGTAGTTGGCTCCATAAGGTAATGAAGATGCCTGATTATGATTATAATGGCCGTTTTCAAGGCCAGGATCGGCAGACAAATTCTGTCAATGAAGGTATGGCTCCGGATGAGGATATAACAATGGAGCAAATCCTTGAAAATATTAACAATACGCCCCTTGGGCAGGTATTAAAAAGAATCGCGTTGCTGCCGGAGGTTAGCAGGGAAAAGGTTCTGCGTGTTCGACGGCAGCTTACAGAAGGAAAATACGACCTCGGTACGCGTTTGGATGTGGCCCTTGATAAGGTCCTTGAGGACCTCACCACCTAAAGGCTTTTAATTTCTATATATCTGCTACAGGTACCCCCCGAATAATCTTTATTTACAGGTGATTTTGCCGGCCAAAATCGCAAATGGTCATTTAACCTGTCAAACTACTTCAGGAACATCGTCATAGTCGTCCGGCTCATCCATTTCGACGGGTTTATAGCCCGGCTGCTTGGATCTTTCCATTTCTTCTTTGAAGGCGACGATAACTTTTTCCTGAATTTTTTTGCGGCATTCCGCATTAATCGGATGGGCGATGTCGGCGTGCAGCTTCATTCTGCCTTTGAAGTCTTTCCTTGCTCGATTATCCTGCAGCGGCTTACCGCAATTATTGCAGTATTTCGCTCTGAGGTGGTTTTTGCCCCCGCATTTCTCGCAATGGTCACTCATTTTTCGTGAAGGCATAGCAACGAAAACACCACTGGCGCCTTCTATGACTTTAATGTCACGGACCACGAATTCATTGTCCATCGTTATGGAGCAGAAAGCTTTTAACCTGTCGTCTTTGTTGTTCACCAATTTGACTCTGACCTCACTGATTTCCATTTTCTTCGCCTCTCTTAAAAGCCGGGCTCCCGCGGGACGGGAATCCCTCACCATCTATTGTTACGCACGATAACGCTTTTGCAGCCTATCTTTTCAGCAAGTTGAGAGCTGTATGTACCGGTTTTTTCAATATCCTTATCGTCAATGATGCAAAACATTGCTGAACCACTTCCGGTCAGACATACAGGTTTGATTCCCAATGATTCAATCTTTTTTTTCAGTTTGGTCAGCTCTGTTACCAGGCTGAAACAACTTTCTTCCAGCATATTTGCGCACATTTTTACCACTAAATCAATCCTGTTTTTCGTGATTAGGTTATTTATCTCACCGCTGAGCTTTTCATATAAAGCTGGATTATGCGTATAATTTTCGTAAACCTTTTTAGTAGAAACATTTACATCCGGAATTACTAAAATAGCCGAAAAATTAAATTTTTTGTTAATTTTTTTTATTTTTTCACCTTTTCCTTTGCACAGCGCCAGTGGCCCATTTAAAAAGAAAGCTACATCGCTTCCTAATTGGGCAGCAAGTTTGGCAAGCTCGCGGCGGGATAATCCTAAATCCAGATATTTATTCAGGCCCATAAGTGTTGCTGCTGCATCGCTGCTGCCTGAGCCAAGTCCGGAGCCTGCCGGGATATTTTTGTTCAAAGTCATTTTAATATTAGTCTGCATTCCGCAGCTATCGAGTAGAAGTTCCGCAGCTTTATAAACAAGATTGTCTTTTCCTAACGGTGCCCAGCACGATCCTTTGCAGAGAAGTTTAATGCCGGTTTTTTGTCCCGGCTCGATGAGAATCTCATCGTACCAGTTGATTTTGGCCATTATGGTTTCTATTTTATGGAAACCATCAGGCCGCTTGCCGGCTATAAGCAAAGACAGATTTATCTTGGCAGGTGCTCGTACTAATAAGCCGTTTCCGTGTGTTTCAAACTGTTCTTTGATAACCATAATTACTCATTGACAGTATAACAGCGTATTCATATTCTGGACACGAAAATAAAGAAGATAGAAATTCGATATTTAGCCCCCCGATTTTATCGGGGGGTTATTCAATTGTGAAGTTCCATGCGTGGTGATAAGTATGTTTAGCCGTCGCCGGCACGGCGACGGGTATTTCTGACAAGATAATATATATGGACGAATCGGAATCAAAAAAGGAAAACCACAACAGTGAAAACCAGAGGTTTAGCCAAGAGCAATACGAAATGCTCAAACGCTGCTCAGAAAAGATAGATATTAATAGCATAAGCAAAGACGTAAAAAACAGGGATGAATTTTTTACGCTAAGGGGAAGATAAGATGTCTTATACAATAATAATTTCGGCAATCATTGGTGTTTCTGGCTATCTTCTTAATCACTGGCTAAATCAAAAAGCTGAAATCATGACCAAGAAAAGACAAGTATATGAGGAGATAGCAATAGCGCTCGGTGTCTTCGTCAGTGGACGCGATAGTACTAAAGAGGACAAAAAGAGATTTTTGGACCAGTATGCAAAGCTTTGGCTGTGGGCGTCTGATTCAGTAATACGAGCAGCTAACGAATTCTCAGACATTATGATAAGACGTGATCCTTCTAACGGAGAATGGCAAACAAAAGCTAAACATGCCTATGCCAATTTTGCAATTGAAATGCGAAGAGACTTAGGATTTTCGAAGACGCTTCTAATCTCTGATGAGTATAAGTTTGTTAGTTTTGGTGGTTAGTTTTCATTGAAACTCTGTGGGAAAAAGGAAATATAGGATATAGAGTGACGTAATGATAAATGAAAGGTTGAGTTATGAGCGACAGGCGACGGATAAACTATTTGGTGACGCGTTTTGCGATTTTATTTACGGCCGGCGGGCCGGCAGGAAAATTCGCAGATGACAGAGGACGGAAAACGGAGGACAGAAGCCTGCCCTGAGCGAAGTCGAAGGGACGGAAGACAGAAGTAATATCGAATAAGGAATACTAAATGACGAATATCGAACCAGTGAGTAATGGATCGAGTCACCAATCACCAGTTACCAATCACCAGAAAGTTGCCTGGTGGCACTGGCATAGGCGATTGTACGATTGGGTGATTCATTTCGCTGATACCAAGCATGGCTCGACGGCTTTATTTTGTCTAAGTTTTGCT
>MHYD01000043.1:2416-9104 GCA_001824645.1 Planctomycetes bacterium RBG_13_46_10 | reverse complement strand
TGTTGCTTATGCCGCTGGCACTTGGGGCACCAAAAAAATGGTTTCGCTTTGCTTCTGCCTGCTCAATTGCATCGGTTCTTGGTGGGATTCTTGGCTATTTAATTGGGGTGTTTTTATGGTCTATGATAAGCCCATGGGTTTATGCTCATCTGGGAGTGATTGGTTTGACAGAGGCAAATTTCACAAAATTTGCAGGCTGGTATGATAAGTATGATTTCTGGATTGTCTTTACCTGCGGATTTACACCTTTGCCATATAAGGTGTGTACAATCTCGGCGGGTGTCGCAAAAATCAATTTCTTTTGGTTCCTTATCGCATCGGCGGTCAGCCGGTCTGCGAGGTTCTTTTTAGTAGCGGGTCTTTTCGGCTGGAAAGGCGAAAAAATCCGCCCTGTCATTGAAAAATATTTCAACTGGTTTTCGCTTGCGTTTGTTGCCCTATTGATTGGCGGGTTTCTTGTGATAAAATGGTTACATTAAAAATTAGTGATTGGTTAATTAGATAATTAGTTATTGGTGGCACATTAGATGGATGAGACGCAAAAAAGAATTTTGCTTAAAACAGCACGTGACACTGTTGAGGCGGTTATAACCAGAAGACCGATTCCTGAACCTCGATCGGATGACCCTGAACTTAACGCCCATTGCGGCTGCTTCGTGACATTGAAAAATAAAGGCCGGTTACGCGGCTGTATCGGCCAATTCATTTCTGAGGGACCGTTGATTGAGTTGGTCAGCCAGATGGCAAGAGCTTCGGCGACCGGTGACCCGCGTTTTTTCTCTGACACGATTAGGCCCAACGAATTAAAAAACCTGGATGTTGAAATATCGGTACTATCGCCGCTGCGGTTGACAAATGATCCATTGAGTCTGCAGCTTGGTGTTGATGGCATCTATATAAAACGGGGACGTGCTTCAGGCTGTTTTCTGCCACAGGTTGCCACCGAGACCGGCTGGAGCAAAGAGGAATTCCTGTCTTATTGCTGTGCACATAAAGCAGGTCTTCCCGCTGATGCTTGGCGTGACCCGGATACGGAAGTCTATTTATTTACAGCCGATGTATTCGGCTCAACGTTTAAAGAAATCTAAACACCAGATTCAAGTGTATGTCCAATCAGTTTCGGTTCTCCATAATTTTGGCTTCGGCCTCGCCTCGGCGAAAACAGTTATTAGCTGAGGTAGGTTATAGGTTCACTACTATTACTCCTGACATCGATGAGTCGGCCTATCCGACTGGGGGACATAATGCGTGTGAATACGCCAAAATGTTGGCATTGGCTAAAGCGAAAAGTGTAGCGGTGAAACATCCGGATTGTTTGGTGATTGGAGCAGATACGGTTGTTGATTTTGACGGCGAAATTATTGGCAAGCCCGCTGATGCGAAAGATGCCGAGCGGATTACAAAGAAAATATTTAGCAAACCTCATAAAGTTATAACCGGCCTTGCAGTTGTCAGGCTAAGTGACGGCATCGAAGTAGTAGAAAGTGACACCACAATTGTTTATCCTAAGAAGATGACCGCCGAGCAAATCGCCGAACATATTAAAGGTGGTTCTTGGCGGGACAAAGCCGGAGCTTATGCCATTCAAGAGAGCGGCGATGAGTTTGTCGAGAAAATCGAAGGCAGCCTGACGAACGTAATGGGTTTGCCTATGGAACTCCTACAACAATTACTGAAGAAATTTGTTGGTTAAAATACCGAGAGATTATTTTAGGGCTAAAATGAATTGGCAAATTGCGGAAAGTGATTTCATATGATTGGTGAATTAGAAGAGATTCTGGATAGAAAAGAAAAACTTAAGATATTGAGGAAGATGAAAGAGGTTAAGCTTACAAAAAAGTAAAGGAACGACAAATTCAATCAAAGTGAAAACGAGAGGAAAACTCAGTAAAAGGCTGAGCGGGTTCGAGTGATATTTTTCAGATTTTGTGGAATTATGTGGAAATATTAGGATTTTCTGTTTGATTTTAAGAGGAGGATGAGTTGAAATTGTACTATGTGGAATCCATAGAAGTAGCGAGAATAAGCCGTTGTCTTAGTATGGTGAAATTAACGTGACAAAAGGGAGAGGTATATATGGCAAGGCGAGCAAATCCCATGGGGGCATGTAACTAATAGTTGAGTGTGTTTGTATAAACACGAGCGAGAGTAATCTGTAAGAAGAATTATGGAGGTGTAACCTTTATGAAACGGATGATTCAAATAGTTTCTATCTTAATCAGCGTGCTATTTGCCGGGTGTAATTCTACTTATTATGGTGGTGCACCAGAGCCGTCGTTTGATGTGGATAAGGACCTTAAGCAGTTAGCTGCCCATTTTGATGATACCAATTCGATTGCTGACTATTACCAGCTAAAAAAAGATCCAAAAACAACTATTAACCAGTTAAAAGCAGCGAGAGATAAGTTCATAGCGGGACGCCTGACGATGATGAATATACGTTATATTCAGTTCATTAGACAAATGACATCTGACAAGCAGCTTCTGGATTCGTCGGTGGAAATCTTAGGGATTGGTTTAAATATAGCAGGTGTTTTGTTCGATAGTGCCGCGACAAAGACCGCGCTTGCCGGTGTGGCAGCCGGTGTGACTGGCTCTAAAGCTACTATCGATAAAAACTATTATTTCGAAAGGACGATTCCCGCTCTTATTGCGGCGATGAACGCCCAGCGAAAGGCGGCTTTTATCCCTATTTTAACAGGGATTCAAAAGGATGTTAATGAGTATCCATTCGAGCAGGCGGTAACAGACCTTCACAGCTATTACTTTGCCGGAACGTTTATTGGCGCAATACAGGCGATTCAAACAGATGCCGGAGTTAAGGAACGAGAGACAGACAAAGATATTGTAAAAGTACTAGAACGTATAAAAGCGACACCTGAACAAAAGGATATGTTCAGGCAATGCACAGAAGCAATTGGCCGTCTAACAGAAAATGACTTGAAAAAAGCTGTGGAAGCTCTCAAATCTTTAGAACCTGAGGGAACGCTAGGACCCACAAATATTGAGAATGCTAGAAAACGACTTCAGGATCAAGTCATTAAAAGGAATGCAGAGGAAGTTTATAAAGAATTCGAAAAGGCTAAAATTATACCCTGAACAAATATGAAGGGGTCTTTTTATGGCTGAATACGTTGAATATAAAAGGGAGATCAAAGGAGAGTATGATCTTGAGCAAATCAATCTAGAGATATCAACTGAAGAGGCAAGAGGCACCGAATTTCTAAGAAGTATAATTTCATCCTATAAGGAGCGTATCACAAATATTGCTGACTTTAAACGGCTGCCGCCAGGAGAGCTTCTTAAAGAGATAACCTTGGTAAAACAGGGTGGTGCAAAACCCCCCAACACTGCCCATGTTTGGTCTGGTGTAATGATAGTCAGCAACAAAGCCGAAGCCATCGAGGCTTATCGAGCAACCTAAGCGACTGACTATATGCTACAAACAAAAAGCCTTCTTTGGGTTATGTGGGTGCCGGATAGGTTGAAATAGCATCTGATGAAGGTAGTTTCACCATGCAAAGTAACAGCTATAGTGGCGATAGAAAAGACCTATTGCACGCATCGCGAATATGGCAATAATCTGGATTGCAATGTCCAGCAACAAATAAAATGCGTCTATCGCAAGATTTGTGCCCGTAAAAGACTTGGTTTGCATTTCAGTGACACCGACAGAGACAAGCAATGTAACAACTACCAAATATGGCCCAAATGCTCTGGCTACAGGTTTGAATAGATAATCAGGTCTTAACAGCGTAATGTCCTTTCCAACAGCGATTGTTAGAATCGCCATCGGAAAAATGAATAAGCCGAGAATAAATAGTAGCAGCGGCACGATTCCTACATACTGTATATTGTCATTGGCCTAGCTTGTATTTTGCAGAAAGCTGGACGCTATGATAAATGGAAGCTGAACTACCGCCATAGTCCACGCGAAGGTTAAAAGCGGCTTGATAATGTACCATAGAAAAGTGAGGCTTGTACCTAAGTAAATTTCTGGCAGCCTATCTATCTCGAATGCTGTCTCGTAAATAGTGTTCATGTAAAATCCAAGCAGCCAGCCCCAGGCGACTACGAAAGAGATAATATTCATGCAACATATCTGAGTGCCGAATAGAAATTTGAAGAATACTGCTGCAAGAACAAATACCAAGGCCGTTGTGTTATCTAAGTCGGCAAATAGTTTCCAGTTGTCGATGAATACCGCCCTGTAAAAACCGGGCAGTGGGTCGGCTCTTTTAACCTCAGCCTCAATTGTTTGCGGTTTTTCATAGTCTTCGCATGGTATTATGAAAAGCTGTCCGCAGGTTGTACATCGTGCTCGTTTGCCGCAGTGTTTTCTGTCAAAGGCTATAATCGTGTCACACTTTGGACAGTAAAATTGTATGGTCATGTGTCACCAGGGCAGATGGCATGTATAATGTTTATAGAAAAAACCTATCGCACGCATAGACATCAGGATGGGAATCTGTGCACCGAGATTTAATAATAAATGACTAGCAGCAATCATGGGTTCCTGGCCGTTGTATTGCTTTGCGTGAAGCTGAAGAAAAGCAGCGACGCCGAGCGGTATCGACATTGCAAGATAAGGTGTAAAAGCTCGTAAGACAGGAATCAGTAAATAATCAGGCCTTAACATTGTCAGGTCTCTGCCTATCGCAACTGTTAATATGGCTATTGGAAAAAAGAACAATCCGCAGAGTAAAAGCATAATCAGCATATCGCCTGTTATCTTCGCTATTATAGCAATAACGACAAACGGCAGTTCAACCACAAGTAGTGCAATAGCAAAAGTATATACTGATTTAATAATGTGCCAGATGAGTCCATTGAATCCCCCCATAGCAATATCCGGTAGTTTTTCAATTTCAAAGGCAGTGGAATAAATTATCTCCATGTAATACCAGAACAGAAATCCCCAGGCTGCTGTGTGAAGAATATATCCTAAGGGTACAGGTATATCGATAGAACGAATTGCAGATACTGTCACAGTAAAATTCAAACGAGCCGTGAAGAATTTTAATATAACTGCTGCCGTTATGAACACCAAGCCGGTGATATTTTCCGATTTTGCGAAGAGCTTCCAGTTATCAATAAATGCAGATCGGTAAAAGCCGGGCAGCGGCTCACCGGGTTTTTCTTTTTCGGGCTTAATTTTCCTGGGCTTTTCCTGGTCTTTGGAGGGGATTATGAAAAGCTGCCCACAGCTTAAACATCGTGCACGTTTGCCGCTGTGCTTCTCATCAAAGGCTATAATCGTACCACAATGGGGACAGTTAAACTGAATGGTCATATTTTCGTTACTCGTCACTCGTCGCTCGGGTCACGGGACATGAGTCACAAGCGACGAATTTCATTCCCGCTGCATACAATCTGTGAAGGCTTTTAGGTCATTGGCCCACTTTTTGGCTTCGAGCAAATCGACTTTATCCTGTTTTACCAGCATGGCCAGGTGCTTTTCCATGGTTATCATTTTTTCATCGGGCTTTTCCCGCGTTTTTGTCTGTAATTGTGAATATAATTGCTCAATCTTGCCTGTGCGAATCAGGTTGGCGCAGGCATAGTTATTATTGAGGATTTCCATGGCTACAATTCTGCCTGTGCCGTCTTTTTTGGGCACGAGTTTTTGACAGATGATGTAAGCCAGTCCGAGTGAAAGCTGGTTTCGCACTTCAGCCTGTCTGCCTGAAGGAAAATAATCCAGTATTCGTGACACAGTGCCGGTGGCGTCTCTTGTGTGCAGCGTGGAAAAGACCAGATGGCCTGTCTCGGCTGCCATAAGTGTCATTGCTATTGTCTCCGGGTCGCGCATTTCGCCGACAAATATTACGTCTGGGTCCTCCCGCATCATTTCCTTTAGTCCATGTAGAAAGGATTTAACGTCCTTTCCAACTTCGCGTTGCGAGACAATCGAATATTTCTGCTGGTAGATGTATTCTATGGGGTCCTCGACGGTTATGATTCGACAAGCATGTTTTTCGCTGATTCTGCCGATAAGCGAAGCAATAGTTGTGGATTTACCGGCACCTGTGATGCCGGTTAAAAGTACCAGTCCATGCTTGAGGTTAACAATATCCTCCCAGATATTATTTGCAAAGCCGATATCTTCTATTTTAGGAACATCAAGCGATAGTGCCCGGATGGCCGCAGCTATTCCATCGTTTTCTTTGAAGATATTGATTCTGAACTGCAGCGAGCGAAGCCGATAGGAACAATCTACGCTATACTGGTTTTTCAATTTGCTGAGATTTTCGTCGCTCAGCAGTGGATAGATAAGTTGCTTAGACATATCCGTTGTGACGTTTGGGCCTTTGAGTTTTACCAGGTCGCCGTCGATGCGATATGTAGGCGGTGCGCCGACTTTTATATGGAGGTCAGAGACCCGCAGCGCGCCGTGTTTTTCAAAGTAAACAAGCATGTCAAGAATGCTGAACTGGCCCATTTTTTCGGTTGGATAAACCTTCGCTGTTTCAGAATAATTTTCAGCCATGTTAGTCTCCACCGCAAATAGTATGAAAGTATATTTAACTATCACTTTAGATTTTTATAACTTTATTTAGTATATCTTTAGAATCATTCCAAAGCAAACGCAAATTTATCTGAGATTTTCATCGATCGATTGAACTATTGACAGGCTCGTAATATCTATCTAAAATCCCTTTGGATAATTGTTTGAGTGTGATAATCT
>MHYD01000043.1:1231-2387 GCA_001824645.1 Planctomycetes bacterium RBG_13_46_10 | reverse complement strand
AAGACAATCCTTTGGCTTTTCGGTTTTATATCTTAGTTCTGACTGTTTGCTTGGCTGGAAGCAATGTAGTGTCAGCAGATGAAGGAATAAATGATTCATCAGGCACATACGCAAAACTTGCTGGTGTTGATATCAACGATGTAAGGTGGACTCAAGGGTTCTGGGCCGAGAAGTTTGATTTGTGTCATAGAGTAATGATACCAAATATGTGGCGACTTCTGGAAGACTCCAATGTTAGTGGCGCTTATGACAACTTTCTTATTGCTGCCGGATTGAAAGAGGGAAGACACAGAGGGCCGAAATGGCACGATGGTGACTTCTACAAGTGGCTTGAAGCAGTTGCTTTTGTCTATGGAGTTACTAAAGATGAGAAACTAAATCAGCAAATGGACCGTATCATCGATGTTATCAGCAAGGCCCAGCGCGAGGATGGTTATATTCATACGCCGGTAATAATACAGCAGCATAGCCAAGCTCAGGGCGTCAAGGAATTCGAGGACAGGCTCGACTTTGAAACCTACAACATGGGGCATTTGATGACCTGCGCGTGCATTCATTATCGCGCCACCGGCAAAACATCGTTGCTAAATATTGCCAAAAAGGCCGCTGATTTTCTTTACATGGTATATAAGAAGTCGCCGCAGGATTTGGCGAACAATGCTATTTGTCCCTCTCATTACATTGGCGTGATTGATATGTACCGGACAACCAGCGAGTCTAAGTATCTGGAATTGGCAAGGGCCCTTATTGATATTCGCGACTTGGTCAAAGACGGCACGGATAATAATCAGGACAGAATCCCTTTTCGTAAACAAACCAAGGCTGTCGGCCATACCGTCAGGGCGAACTATCTCTACGCCGGCGCCGCCGATGTTTACACAGAGACAGGCGATAAATCTTTGCTGGCAGCTTTGGAGACTATCTGGCGTGACGTTGTTTATCGGAAAATGTATATTACCGGCGCTACAGGCGCTTTGTATGATGGCGCTTCGCCGGATGGCTCAAAGGACCACGAGTCTATCCAGCTTGTTCATCAGGCTTACGGCAGAGAATATCAGTTGCCAAACATCACGGCGTACAACGAATCTTGCGCAACGGTCGGCTTTGCCTTGTGGAATTGGCGGATGCTGCAAATCACTGCTCAGGCGCGTTTCGC
>MHYD01000043.1:271-1214 GCA_001824645.1 Planctomycetes bacterium RBG_13_46_10 | reverse complement strand
CACTTTATAATGGCGTGCTTTCAGCCATCAGTCTCGATGGAAAGAATTTCTTTTATACCAATCCGCTTCAAGTGGTTGAAGACCTGCCTTTCGAGCTGCGCTGGTCACGGAACCGCCAGCCTTATATAAGCTGTTTTTGCTGCCCTCCGAACGTGGTTCGCACAATTGCCGAGGTAAGTAGCTTTGTTTACAGTGTTTCGAGCGAAGGAGTGTGGGTCAATCTCTACGGCAGTAATGTGCTTGATACTAAGTTTCCCAACGGTGCCAACATCAGGCTGAAACAACAAACCGATTATCCCTGGGACGGGACAATCAAGATTATTCTTGAGGATGTGCATGCGCCCGTGGTGAGCTTGTCGAATCCAAAAGAATTCTCCATGTTTCTTCGCATTCCCGCCTGGGCCAACGGTTCTATTGTAAAAGTAAACGATAAGGTTGTTGGTGACAACTTGAAGACAGAACAATATTTTGAAATCAAACGAAAGTGGTCGGCTGGTGACATAGTCGAGTTAATCCTGCCGATGTCGGTGCAATTAATTGAGGCACACCCTCTTGTCGAGGAGGTTCGCAACCAGGTGACCATCAAACGTGGGCCAGTTGTGTACTGTCTGGAGTCCATCGACCTGCCGGATGGCATAAATATAGAAAATGTCGCCATTCCATCTGCTATCAAATTCAAAAACCATTTCGAGCCGGACTTGCTTGGAGGCGTTACTGTTCTTCAAGGCAAGGCCCATATCCTTACTAATAATGACTGGGGCGAAATCCTTTATCGCCCATTTACATATAAGAAGCCCAAAGTTATGGATATTCATTTGAGTCCTTATTACGCCTGGGGCAATCGGGGCAAATCAGAAATGATGGTTTGGCTGCCGTTAAGATAGATATTGCAGCTTGCCGGTCAATATTGCGGTTGTTTAGCCGCCGCCGGCACGGCGGCGGG
>MHYD01000043.1:0-163 GCA_001824645.1 Planctomycetes bacterium RBG_13_46_10 | reverse complement strand
TCTAAAATATAATCTACAAGGATAAGCAGGCTAAAATATATCATAATTTTTTTGCCATCATATCTTCTCAATATCATTTATAACTCGCCTGCCCTTGACAAATTAAAAGGTTTTCTGGTCTTGCGGCACGAGTGCAGCTTCTCTGAATTTTATAATACTCCCC
>MHYD01000042.1:18455-18990 GCA_001824645.1 Planctomycetes bacterium RBG_13_46_10 | reverse complement strand
TAATAGAAATAAGCAAAATTAGCAATGATAGATACAGATACAAAGACACAAAACAAACTTGAATTGTCGATGCCTGTTCAGTATCTCAAGGGTGTTGGGCCGGCCAGGGCGAAAACCTTCGAGCACCTGGGCGTGCATACAGTAGCAGATTTGTTGGAGTATTTTCCCCGCGATTGGAATTTTATTCCTGCTGCGATAAAAATAATTCAAATGCAACCCAATAAGACCGCGACTATCATAGGCCTGATCGAGTCAATAGATTATCAAAACTATCGCAGACAGCCGCTATTCGAAGCCATAATCAGTGATGAGACAGGGGTTTGCAGGATTATCTGGTTTCATGGCGGATATCTTCATAATCAGTTACAGCCAGGCCAGGTAATAATTGCCTCCGGTAAAGTCACTTTATACAAGCATCAATTACAGATGACCAATCCTAAATTTACCCTGTACAAATCTGAGGAGCTTGCCCCCGCGCAAGCGGGGGTCGAATATTTTAGTGGCGGGGTATATCCTGCGAGCGGCAAATTAAGCA
>MHYD01000042.1:18062-18448 GCA_001824645.1 Planctomycetes bacterium RBG_13_46_10 | reverse complement strand
AATCAAGCGGATAATTTCGCCTGTGCTTGATAATTTGGCTGAGCTTGTCCCTGAGCTGTATGACAGAAACTTCCTGAAGGAAGCCAGTCTAATTACGAGGTGTAATGCCTTTGCATGGATACATTTACCGCCCGATGAGAAGAAGCTCGCACAGGCAAAACGCAGGTTAAAATACGATGAGCTGTTTCTGATGCAGCTTGGATTGGCACTTCGAAGATATAGAAATCAACATTTTTTATCGGCAACTTCCTGCAATTATAACGATGAAATAGACAAACGAATTAGAAGGCGTTTTCCATTCCTGCTCACCGAAGACCAGAACGCCTGCATCGCTGAAATTGTTGCGGATATGCGAAACTCGAAACCGATGAATCGGCTTCTGCAGG
>MHYD01000042.1:14018-18047 GCA_001824645.1 Planctomycetes bacterium RBG_13_46_10 | reverse complement strand
GCAAGACCGTAGTGGCGCTTTATGCCGCTTTACTGGCTGTGGCGAACAAAACACAGGCAGCTATTATGGCGCCTACCGAGATTTTGGCTGGTCAGCACTTTTTAAGTATTGAAAGATATTTAAAAAACAGCCAGGTAAAAAGAGTATTGCTGACCGGCGGTTTGACCGGCATAAAAAGGACAAGACTTCTTGGCCAAATAAAGCGAGGTGAAATTGATATTGTTGTGGGAACGCATTCCCTGCTGCAAAAGGATGTTGAATTTAATAACCTTGGTTTAGCGGTAATTGATGAGCAGCATAAATTCGGCGTGCATCAAAGAGCAAAACTGCGAGAATCGAGTCCTCATTGCCTTGTTATGACAGCCACACCCATTCCCAGAACTTTGGCGATGACTGCGTTTGGCGATTTGGATGTTTCTGTTATCAAACATTCACCGCCCGGCAGGGGTGCCGTAATTACTCGCTGGGTCGATCGACACGACCGGCAAAAGGCATACGATTTTATCCGCGAGCGCTTAAGGGCCAGGAAGCAGGCGTATTTTGTCTATCCGAGGATTACTCCTATGGAGGCCAATGGTGATGTAAAAGCTGCTACCGAGGGATGGAAGAACCTTTCCACGCATGTTTTTCCGGAATTTACGGTTGAACTTTTGCATGGCCAGATGCCCTCCACAAAAAAGCATCAAATTATGGCTAAGTTTAGAAAAGGCAAAATTGATGTGCTTGTTTCTACCGTAGTTATAGAGGTGGGAGTGGATGTCCCGAATGCAACGATAATGGTTATAGAAGGAGCGGAAAGATTCGGCCTGGCGCAGCTTCATCAGCTGCGAGGACGCATCGGCAGAGGGACGGCAAAATCATATTGTCTGCTGTTTGCCGAGACCGACAGCGAAGTAGCAAAAAGCAGGCTTGAGGTAATGACCAGATGCAACGATGGTTTCGAGATAGCCGAGCATGATTTGCGGCTGCGCGGGCCGGGAGAGCTTTTCAGCACTCGCCAGCATGGGCTGCCCGATTTGAAAATTGCAAACATCGTTGAAGATTATGACCTGCTGGTTTTAGCAAGAAGAAAAGCGTTTGAGCTGGTTTCGCAGGACCCGATGTTGACAAAAGCTGAGCACAAAAACATCCGCCAGGCATTGATAGCCAAATTCGGCGATACGCTTGGATTAGCAGATGTGGCTTAATCCCGCTCCAACGGGACGAATTGTTAATTGACAATAACCTTTGCATAATTGATAATTATTTTATGAAAATAGCCTATAGAAATGAACGGCTCGAATATGTCCTGATAGGCATTAAGGCTGTCACTTCGGCAATGGTAGTAGCGTCTTTTATTATATTATTCGGCTTTTATGAGCCGGTGCTGCCCGTGCGTGTTCTGTTTACAATTCAGGTAGTTTTGCTATTCATTTTTCTCGCCGGCAAGGTAATTCGTTTTAAAAATGCTCAATCAAAGAGAAATTACATAATCGCTAACTGGTTTGAAATACCACTTCTTGTAATATTTTTAACAGTCCTATTAGGTTCGAGTCGCTGGTTTGGTGAGGTTGAAGCAGGCAAGGTCAGACATTTCGCAGTTGGCATTTATCTTGTTATTGAGGTACTTATCAAAATTTGTATCACCTTTGTAGGATTGGCCGCAACGGGCAGGAATCCGACACGGATGTTAATAGCCAGTTTTCTCATGCTTATTATCACTGGCTCCGGCCTGCTTATGCTGCCGCGGTCATCTGCCGGGCAAAGAGCCGGTTTTATCGATGCTCTTTTCACTGCGACAAGCGCTACGTGTGTCACTGGCCTTGTCGTAAGAGACACAGGCCGGGACTTCAGCTTAATGGGGCAAATAATCATTCTGGTATTAATTCAGCTCGGCGGCCTGGGGATTGTTGTTTTTGGTATAGTTTTTGCGCTGCTGCTGGGTCAGGCTTTGAACCTTCGCGGCTCCGTGGCGATGCAGGACTTGTTGAGCGCGCGAACGCTCAGCAGGATTGGAAACATGATATTTTTTATCTTTGCCGGCACGATAATTATCGAAGCCGTTGGCGCCTTCGGTCTCTTTCGGATGTGGGACGATGTCCCCGGCTGGGCTGGTAATATACAACAGCGGTGGTTTTACAGTGTATTTCATTCGATAAGTGCGTTTTGCAATGCCGGCTTTGGTTTGTATAGTGACAGCCTTGCCGGTTACAACAGATGCTGGCAGGTTTATGTAGTGATTTGTCCGCTTATAATTTTAGGCGGGCTCGGTTTTAGCGTGCTTTATAATATGGCTAATATCATCTTCGACCGTATAAAGCGCTACTTTAGAAAACTGTGCCATAGACACTCCCAGACATTACAAGCTCCGAGGAGGATGCAATTGCAGACCAAGATTGTTCTTAGTGTAAGTGCTTTATTAATAGTAGTGGGAATGTTGGCTATTCTTTTATTTGAACGTGTTGCAGGCCAGGGTGAGTCTTCTCAGAAGGTAGGATTTTTCGATGCACTTTTTCAGTCTATTACCGCCAGGACCGCCGGCTTCAATACGCTTGATATTAAAGCCTTGTCGCCTTCGAGCAAATTCGTTTTGATTTTATTAATGTTCATCGGAGGCTCACCCGGTTCAGCCGCCGGCGGCATAAAGACGGTAACTTTTGCAGTGATAATTATGAGTGTCATTGCGTCTTTGAGAAAACGTGAAACCGTTGAGATGTTCGGACGCTCTATCAGGCTGGTTGTCGTGGGTAAAGCTGTTACCGTCACTGTCCTTTTTATGGCTGTTCTGTTCTTTACTACTTTTGCACTTAGTATAACAGAAAGTAATAAAAGCAATTTGAACATGCTGGATATCATGTTCGAGGCGGCTTCTGCTTTAGGTACTGTCGGCATGACAACCGGCGTAACACCCTCTTTGACAGGAGCAGGTAAGTTGATTATCATAGCGGTAATGCTTGTCGGCAGACTCGGGCCGTTGACATTGCTGGCGGCGGTGACTTTTAATCAGAAGCCGGCCAAATACAGTTATCCTGATGAAGCTGTAATCGTCGGATAAGCTGGTAATTATTTAACCAGAATAGGGAGTGAATATTATGAGGCGGTTTGCGGTAATAGGATTAGGCAGATTCGGACAAAAACTGGCTATTGCCTTGTCTTTGAGCGGCGCCGAGGTTATCGCCATTGACAAGGACAGGGAAGAGATCGAGCTTATTCGCGACCAGGTAAGTCACGCAGTCCGCCTCGACAGCACCGATGAGGAGGCCTTAAAGTCTCAAAGTATTGACAAAGTTGACGTGGCTATTATCGGCATCGGCCAGGGCACGGGCCAGGGCTTCGAGTCCGCGGTGCTGACGGTGGTGAATCTGAAACAGATGGGAGTAAAGCAAATCTACGCCAGGGCGGAAAGCCTGACTGCCGGCGAGGTCTTTTCCAAAATCGGCGCTACCGAGGTTATTTATCCTGAAATCGAATCTGCGCAGCGATGGGCGTATAAGCTTATCGCACCCCAAATTGGAGAAAAGATGGATTTTGCGCCGGGTTACAGCCTTGCCCGTGTAAAGGCGCCCGCCAGCTTCGACGGCAGGACGGTTATGGATTTGCAGTTGCGGCAGAGATACAGCGTGAACCTCGTTTTGATAAAGCGGGGCGAAGACAACAAAGCCGATAAAAGCGAAAAAGGCTCGATTATTAACGTTCCAATGCCCGGCACCGTTATTTATAAGGATGATATCTTGATGGTCGCCGGCTCCGATGAAGACCTCGCAAAACTGCCGCAGGAATAGGATCGGGTTTATATGGATAAAGTTAAAATGCAAAGAAAATGAGGAAATTAACAAACAATCTGCTTGAAGAGATTGCAAGACGGCTGGCCGAGTCAATTCAGCCGGAAAAGATTTACCTTTTCGGCTCACGTGCTGTCGGCGGGGCAGACGAAGACAGTGATGTTGATTTGCTTGCTGTTGTGCCCGATACTGAAAAATCCTTACGACAAATTGCTGTTCTAGACTTCACAAAGTAGGTATTGGACTCTATCCGGGAATAGAGAATTTA
>MHYD01000042.1:9552-14005 GCA_001824645.1 Planctomycetes bacterium RBG_13_46_10 | reverse complement strand
TAACACAGTTTAATAAGATAATCGGGTATTAGCATGTGGAACTCGCATTAGAGAATAAAATGGAATCCAAAGATTTGGGAATTGAGTTCACTGTGTGAGACAGAAAGACGATTGTATGCAATTTATTAAGATAGGTACCAATGGACAACTGGTAAAAAAATTATACTCTTTTAGTTTCTGGAGGTATGCGACATGGCAGACAAAGGCGAGCACTTCGACTATTACATGAAGTATTCTGAGTCACTTAGGAACTGGCTCATTGTATACGGCGTGGGAGGCATCGCCCTCTTGTACAAGGAGGGCAATGCGTTCTGCAAGGATCAGGTCGTCATAATAGCTGTCTCACTTATTATTGCCGTATTCTTTCAGGTCCTTATCGCATTCGTCAATAAATGGGATCATTGGCTCGCCGATGTAGAGAAAACAAGCAACTTCTATAGAAAAATAAAGCTACCTGGGTGGTTGCTTTTTGTGGTTAATATTGGTGCCGATTTGGTATCGCTGGGCGCATTCCTTTATGCCACATGGCTACTCGTAGGAGCTTTTAGAAGCGCACCTTAGGCTTGCCATTGACAACATCGAGTAATTTCTTATTCGCGTCCAATTCAAAAACAGCAGTGTCATACATGTTTCTCATGGCATTATAGTCGTCACTAATGGGTTTTACGTCGGCTATCTTCTTAAGGATGGCTCCAACGTGATCAGCAACGCCGCAGACGTCAACTTGGATTGCAGAACGGATTTTGTTTACTCTGTCGTCGTGTGCGTTTTTTTCTTCTTTTTTAACCCTTGCCAGTTCTTGAAGTTCTCCGACATATGTTCTTTCAAGGTTGTACCATAGATGTACGAGATGACGAGCGGTGCTCCAGAGCTGTGTATTCTCGTGCCAATTCGCCTGCGCCGAAACTGTATTCTCAAATCCTGTTATGATTCGCGGAATGATGTTCGCCCCAAACTTTGTCCTAGCCCGCTCCCAAGCGTCATAGTTCTTGGCACTAATGGACACTACTTGTTTAAGACCGTCTATTATCGCACACAAAGTATCGATGTCTTTCGGATCCTTAAACAAAACGACTTCCTGCACCTTCGGTATATTATCTGGTAGCTCGAGATTCGCCTTTTGCGATGCTACCCATAAATCGATCAACACCAGGAGGTATGCACCCCAATAGCCATCAATTACTGATGCATAGTCTTTGATAGTGTCAATGTGTCTGAAGGCCCTATACAAGAACTTGGGGCAGGACATATCTTCAATCAAAGGGAATGTAAGCTTTTTCATAACCCGTTGGATATGGGGAGACTGCCCACGAAATGCGAAAGCACGCAACGTACCTCCAGCCTTCTTTTCCCAGCCATCTCTACGATTTGCGACTGTACTATAAAATCTATA
Source organism: Planctomycetes bacterium RBG_13_46_10 (assembly GCA_001824645.1). Taxonomy (GTDB): domain Bacteria; phylum Planctomycetota; class Phycisphaerae; order Sedimentisphaerales; family Anaerobacaceae; genus RBG-13-46-10. Next base: position 12,612 of record MHYD01000042.1, on the reverse strand, counting down.
TAATTCCCTGTGTACAGCGCTGCAGGTACAAATCGATAAGATGTCAGCCATCAGTGCTTATTCTCCTATTTCATTGTTGACTGATTTTTAGCAGCCACTTCTCCTGGGATTCTGGAGTATTTCCGTATCATGTTGGTTCGGGGGCTAGCTACATACTTCAGAGCCAAAACAAACCTTGGATAAGCAGTTATATAGCGTTTTGCCACATCTTCAGATGGTTGGATCGGTGCCTCTACTATACCGTTTTTCCAGACGGGCGTAGTAGTGGTCGCGAATGGATTATTAAGTACGATTACGTCATAGCTCTCTCCAAAGCCTATGAAATGCTCAAAGGTACTCATTCTTTCTTGCCATTTGTTTCGATCTTCCTCGGGCAGTGGTAATATGTATTCTCGCTTGATCCGGATTATCAGGCTCTCTGGACCATCAACTGTAAACACAGGTGCTTCCCCAAGTAGCCGATCATAACTCTCCCCCTTAAACCAAATCTTAAACGCAATCAAAATAGGCCCAATCTTTGTGAATGGCCCCAGTTCGAACTCAGAGAACGGGGCAAATCTCTGATTGTGGTTTTCAGGGAAAACCTTTGTCATTCTTCCCTTGGCAGGGTCACTGTCTCTGCTAGGCCATGCTGTGACTGACTCTTTTCCGCCATTTGTGAAATAAGAGTCCCAAGCCGTGATACCGTTGGCTTGATAAAGAGATTTCTCTTTGTCATCAAAGCAAAAAACATCATGGTATACCGATTCGAGAATAGGCTGTCTATTCTTTGGTTCGTTTATATGGCGGGGCAAGGGCCATGGTCGTCTGATAAGTTCCCCACTAACATTCCCAGGGTGCAATATCCGGAGAATGTTGTTTTTCTGAAGATTCCCCAAATGAAGGATAAACAAAATATCCACGCGCTTTCGTTCTTGGTGGTAGGCGAGCATCTCTACAGAACGCCGGCCCTCCCAACCTGTGCCCCATAGCGCAATGCACATCATAATGTTTTTATCTCGCTTCTAACAATTGTTAACAAAAATAAAAATTTATCTATCGTTGCTCTACCTCGAAGAATATTATTAAAATCCAGAAAATTAACTTCTTCAATAAATCCTGTCAATAGCATTTTTCCTAACTGAAAAGTTTTTTTAATCCAACATTCGGTAGGGAGAAAGCTTTGGAATAATTATTAAGACTCAAGTAAACAAAGGGGTGGATGGTGGCTTCCAATTCATCTTCTTTCTCCTCCAAACAAAAAAATTGCCTATTTTCACTTTTAGTGTAAATATTTGCCCCATTAAAGTCAAGTATATTCTGATACATTATAGGACTTTTATTGTTAAAAAACACGTATTTACCAAAGAAATTTGTGCCTTAAATTGATTGTCGATCGCGTAAGCCTTTTATCTTTAATAATTTATGAAAATTGTATCATTATTAAAGCTTTTGCTCAATAGGCAATCTCCTTGTTTTTTCAAGAATATTGCTTATTTTGGATATTTACAATAAATAGAAGAAATTTTTTATATCAATTAACGGTTAGCCTGTTAACAATTTCTTGGATAAACATGTAGTTTTGGGTTATTGAAGAAACTTTAGAGAGGCTTTATCCAAACCAACATAATTACCCACATCGTATTTTTGATAGCTTCCATTCACTTCAAAAACTCTGTCGCGACGGACGAAGGCCCACCTTTTTGTTTTTTGTGCTTTATAGCAAAGTTAAATATGAGGCTTCAATTTGGCATAAAACAATCGATACTTATTCATACTTCACATATTGCTATCTACTGAGAGAAAGTCATAACTAAAACTTTTACACATCGAAATGCTTTCAAATTATAATCTATATATGAATGAAGGAAAGTAACAATTCTACTATATATGTGATCATGGATAAAACAATTGTACCTGATTATTGTATTAAAGAAAATAAAAATCTTGAATCACGAGCCTTTCCTGAAATTTCACTTGAAAATTAAGCCGGTTGTGGTATAATTCATCACAAAAAGAGAATACAGAATACAGGAGACGGAAGACAGAAGTTTACCCGCCGGAGGCGGGACGGAAAGACAGAAGCAAATCCTGAACATTTCACATAAACCTCATAACAACAAAGATTTATGAAAAATGAAGATTTTTTCTAAAATTGGCCAAAAAGAGGATAAAGGACGACAGAATCAACACTTAAAACGCTCTACAATTGTAGAGAATGTTCTACAAATTCAAGTTCCCTCGACTTCGCTCGGGACAAGTTTTTTGCAAATCTTTCGACCCGGCTTCCCACGACAAGGCTCGGGACAGGCAAGACGGGACAAAGCCAATTGAAACGACAGAACACAGAATGCAGGAAACAGAATCCAGAAGAAAAAAATAAAAAACAAACCCAAATCAGATACGGCAAAATTTATGTACCTGCTGCGCTAAGTGCGTAGCACGGCGAGAGTTCTTTTATGAAAAATAAATATGGGGAATTTAGGGCATTTTGCCAGCGTAAAAACAAAGCCAATCACACGGAAATATAAGTTAATTGGTTAAATGGTTAATTGGTGATTGGAAAAGCAAAATCTAATTACAGAGGATGGATGGCGGAAAAGCTTCAAACTCGGCGGTATTTTCGCAGCAGGTCGAGCAGATTTTGCATATCCTGCGGCAATGGGGCTTCGAATTTCATAATTTTGCCGGTTGTGGGGTGTTTGAATTGCAGCGACGAGGCGTGCAGGGCACAACGGCTGATGACAGGGTCTTGTAAGCATTGTGAACCCCCGGTAAAACCGGGGGCTAAATATCCTTCGACTCCGCTCAGGACAGGTTTAGCCCCACGTTCCACGTGGGGTTTCCCATCATCGGCCAACTGCCACTGATAGATGAGCTTTCCGCCATACATATCATCGGCGACGATAGGATGCTTTATATACGAGAGATGAACACGTATCTGATGGGTTCGGCCGGTCCTGGGCGTGAGCTTGAGCAAAGAAAAGCCGCGAAAAGATTCGAGAACCTCGTAGAAGGTGATTGCCTCTTTACCGACAATCGGCCTGATTGCATATTTTTCTCTGATTTTCGGATGGATAC
>MHYD01000042.1:8931-9508 GCA_001824645.1 Planctomycetes bacterium RBG_13_46_10 | reverse complement strand
GGGTGGACAATCATGCCGGCCTGCTTGTTCAGAACGATGAGGTCGGAATCTTCGTAAATGATATCGAGCGGAATGTCTTCGGGCAGAATATCTTTGGCGGGCGGCTCCGGGAACTTAAGGTCAATCTTGTCTCCGGGATTCAGTTTAAAACTGGCTTTGACAATTTTATCATTCACCCTGACATTGCCGGATTTAATTGCATCCTGAATCAAGCATCTGCTGAGGTCTTGAAATCGGCCGTGAAGATATTTATCGAGCCTGCGCTCTTTGAGCGAATGTCCTACGTGAAGCGTTTTACCGAGAGCAGATTTATCTGTGATATCCGACGGCTCGCACATGATGTATTACTTATTGTTGGCATCAACAGAAACAGAATCTTTGGTTGGTGTCTTAGGAGTGATATTGATAGCGGGAGTTTTACCAAGCCTATTTGGGTTCTGGAACTGCTTCCTTATTTCGAGCGGCAGAGTGTTGATGTCGACGGGTTTTATTTCTATCTTAGGCTGAGAAGATGCAGGGAATTTAGGTTGGACAGACGGTATAAAAACGACACTTTTTTTGTAATCAGCCATAGTCT
>MHYD01000042.1:5089-8904 GCA_001824645.1 Planctomycetes bacterium RBG_13_46_10 | reverse complement strand
CTACAGTACCATCAAAATCGGGATTGGTTGCAACATCCTGATAGATTTGCTGCGCCGCTTCAAAATTGCCGAGCTCTTCCTCGCATAAACCCAGGCCGAATTTTGCTTCCGCCAATAGCGAAGGAAAGGAAGCAGATTTTTTGATTGCCTCGTTGTAGCTGTCTTTAGCAAGGTTTATCTGGGTTGTGAAATCCTGCTGATTTACGAAGCTAAGACGGTAATGCAACTCCGTTCGAAGAGCTTCTGCTCGTTTAATAAGCGCAAAGGCAGCCATCTGGTTGTTTTTTGCAGTCTGTGCAAAACTGTTCAGGCTGTTTGCAGGCTGTAGAAGTATAAATGAGCGGTCTATGCCCTTGGTTTGTGCATCCATGATTTGCGTTTTGGCGCCAAGCACCTGGCTCATATAGGTTGTAAGCTCGATTTGTTTTTGCGTCATTACATTTCTTTTGTGGATTTTCCAGATATATACAGCCACAGTTGCGGCAATGACCAGTACTATGCCGATTATTATTATACGGTTTTCGTTGACCCATTTTGGAAAGTGTGCTATCCAATCGGCCAATTCATTCGTTTTCAACTCGTGACGATGTTCGGATTTCATTCAATTCTCCGTTTCTTATTCTGGTTAATGTCTATCTTTATTTATCACGGTTTCATTATATACTTAGAGAGGCATTGTAGCAAAATTTCTTTTACCTTGCAATGATTATATCGAGCCGTTAAAATCTTGTGTAATAATAAATTGAAAGGGTGGAAATGTACAAAAGGAGTATAGAATATAGGACTTTTTGCCTTTTACTTTGTCTTTTTATTCTGCTGGTTTTTGCAGATACTCTTTGTGAAGCTGCACAAATTTCCGTTCTCAGTAATATTGCTAATGATGAATTGGGTAAAACGGCAGCGTCAGGTACAACCTCACGAAATAATGGTTTTGCAGAAAGTATTTGGGATTCATCCAAATATATAAGCATTGATGAGATTAAACCGGGGATGAAGGCGTATTGTCTGACCTGTTATAAAGGCACTGAGATTGAGAAATTCGATTTAGATGTTATAAGCGTAGTACGAAACATTGAACCTAATCGAGATGCAATTCTGGTTCAGGGTACGGATAAACGTTTTATCTATACAGGCCCTGTAGCCGGCTGCAGCGGCTCACCGGTGTACATCAATGACAGGCTCGCTGGTGCGATGGCTTTCGCATGGCCGCTCAGTAAAGACCCGCTTTACGGTGTCACGCCTATTAAGGAGATGCTTAGAGTCAGCAGTGCCGAAAAGTTGAAGTATAAAAAAAATGATTTTGCATTTGATTTTTCCCGGCCGATAAACTTTGCCGAAATTGACAGAAAAGCTGCTGCACAAAAAGCTGCTGTAACAAACAGCGTGTCCGACGCTTCTATTTTACCTTGTCCGTTAATAATCTCCGGTTTGCCGCCTGAGGCTTGTGAAAAAGCTACAGCTTTACTTGAGCCTTATGGTCTTATACCTGTTTCCGGCTTTGGAGGCAATGCCAATACCAGTGAAGTGCAAAATGTTCAGTTGGCTCCTGGTAGCGTTCTAACGATACCATTGGTCCATGGTGATATTGAAATGGCGGTGCTTGGAACCGTAACCGAAATTGTGGACGATAGAGTCTATGGCTTCGGCCATAGCATGCTGGGTTATGGAGCAGTAGATTTGCCGATGGCTACGGGACAAGTGCATACTATTGTGTCAAATCTGTCCCGTTCTTTTAAGCTCGGCAGTCCCATAGAAATAGTTGGCGCCTTGACCACTGATGAGCCAACGGCGGTTTTTGGCAGAATTGGCGCAAAAGCGCAAATGATACCGCTGACGATAAAGATAAATCGTTTTAATGCAGAGACGCGAATTTTCAACTGCCGGCTTGCTCACAATCAATTGCTTACTGCCGACCTGCTTCATTCGGTTGTGTATGGAGCGGTTCTCTCTCTTGGTGCTTTTCCGCCGGACCATACGATTGAATACAAGGTAGCTATCCGCCTGCAAAACGGCAAATCTATTGATTTTGAAAATATGTCTACCGAGCTTGGTATGGCAGAAGTGATAGCTGAAAGTAAGGGTTCGGTTTTGTTGTTATTGAACAATCCATTCGAGGAAGTAGGTATAAAATCGTTTGACTTCGATATTCGAATTCTGCCTAAAAACATCTCATCGCATATATGGTCGGTTGATTTATCCGATTCGACTGTAAAAGCCGGCCAGCAAATTCAGGTTGACGTGGTTCTGGAATCATATTTTTTGGAAAAGAAAAAATATCAATTTAGCCTGAAAATACCTGAAGGTATAAAACCCGGTAAATACGAATTGATAGTATCAGGCTCATCGGAATATGAACAGCACCTTAGGAAAAATATGCCATATAAATTTATGGCGTATGACATGACAACCTTGATTGAGGCACTGAATGATGCTTTGAGAATCGACAGAGACAGATTGTATTGCCTTTTGGTTTTACCACCCGGTGGTATCGCAGTGGAGAGAGCTGAGCTTCCTGATTTGCCGGCGACAAAGACACTAATCATGCAAGACGCTACCAGATCGCTAAAAATTCAACCTTATCCAATATGGCTTGAAAAAAGCTTGAGAACCGGCACTATAATCGTAACCGACAGGAAGACTATGCATATTACTGTGGAGGAGTAGTTTCGATTCTCAATGCTTGCTTTTCAACATTTAACGAGCATCGAGCATTAAGGAACAAGAGTTTTCATTCATGGAGTTATTATGAGAGATAAAAAGACTTTTGTAATTTATGGAGTTGTTGTTATCATTCTTATGGTTTTTACTCCTGCTGTGAATCGTAGCTGGGCGGTCAGCACCAAAATTACACGTCATGCAAGCGGTGCTGATTTTCTAAAGGGCAAAACCGAGAATGTTGTTATTGATTTTCAGGGGACTATCCAGCTCGGCCGAGCCTTGCAGGTTCTGGTTGATAAGTTTGAAAATGTCTGGTCGATAAACAGTATTGTTATAAGCGGTGGAACGGTTTATATCGGTACCAGCCCTAATGGAGGTATTTATAAATATGGTCTTGGTGAATTAACAAAGATATACCCTCTGCAAAGCGACCAATCCTCGAAAAAGAATCCCGCAACAGAGAACATTCCTTCGAAGAAGCCGGACGCACCGCAAGATAACGAACCTAACGATACAGAGGATTTCAGCGATGCAGATAAGACTGAACCTAATCAGTATCTATCAAATGAGCATATTTTTGCGATGTCAACCGATATGTCCGGCAGGTTATTAGCTGGCATAAGCGGCGATAAATGCAGACTATGCCGGCTCGAAGCAAACAAGATGGAAACAATTTTTGAGCCGAACGATATCAAATATATCTTTGCTATAGCTAAAGACAACACGGGCAATATTTATTTGGGTACGGGGCCTAAAGGCTATGTGTATCAGCTTAACTCACTGGGCAAAGATGCGAAACTTATCTATAGCAGTCTTGACAAGAACATACTATCAATTACTGCTGCAAAAGATAGTTCAATCTATGCCGGAAGTGACAGTCGAGGATTGATTTACAGAATCAATCCGCACACAAAGGCAGCGACGGTTTTATATGACAGTGATCAGCCGGAGATTACAGCCCTGCTGTTTGCGGCAGATTCCTCTTCTGAAGGTGGGGCTTTATACGCAGCGGCAACTTCGGCTCAGAATGTCCAGTCTGAAAGAAGTTTTGCGGCAGAACAATCTGCGGCTGGTCGACCGGAAGTCTCCATAACAGAGCAGGAAAACACCGTCCGAATCGATATTCGTAAACTGCAGATCGCAAATACAAAAAAACG
>MHYD01000042.1:0-5042 GCA_001824645.1 Planctomycetes bacterium RBG_13_46_10 | reverse complement strand
CCAAGTCTGATAAAGCCAGTTTTATATATAAAATAACGAGAGATGGTTTTGTAACCGATATTTTTAGTGAAACAACGGTTTTCTTCTGCTTAGTAGAGCAAGATTCAAAGCTGCTTGTAGGAACAGGAAATAACGCCCAGCTTTTTGCTATTGATCCGGTCTCTGAGCAAAAGGCAGTTCTTTTTGAAGATGAGCAGGCTTCACAGCTCACATCGGTAGCCGTTGCCGGAGATGTCGCGTATCTTGGAACTGCAAATCCGGCAAAGCTCATCAAGCTGGATAAAAATTTTTCTGCTGAGGGAACATATTTTTCCGAGCTTGTCGATGCCGGTCAGCCTGCTAAATGGGGCAAGATGCAGATCGAAACTGATGTCCCACAGGGATGTAAGATTTTAGCAGCCTCTCGCAGCGGTAACGTAGAAGATATAAACGACCCAACCTTTTCACCGTGGACCGAACCGGAAGAAGTGACAGGTCCGGTTCAGCTTCGCTGTCCGATCGGCAGGTTCTGCCAGTATAAACTTATTTTTAAAAGCCCGGATGGCCTTGTAACTCCCATTATAAGAGAGGTTACAGTTGCAAGCACCATTCCTAATTTGGCACCGAAGATTGAATCCGTAAGTGCCAGCCGGATCGAGCCGTCAAGCAAAGTTCAGCCAGGAGTATTTAAGATCAGCTATAAAGCCGACGACAGTAATGGAGACAAGCTGATTTACAAGATAGACTTCAGGAAAATTGGATGGACGAACTGGATTGAGCTGAAAAAAGAGCACGAGGAAGACAGCTTCGAATGGGATGGAAAGACGGTTGAAGACGGCCGATATGAGCTGAGAATAACAGCAAGCGATGAAAGAAGTAATACCCCTGATACCAAGCTGACCAACAGCAGAATAAGTGACCCTGTAACGGTTGATAATACGGGCCCGGTTATCGGCGAATACTCCATAAGCAAAACTGATAAGGCAGTGACATTGAAGCTGCATGTACATGATGAGCACAGTGTAATTGGAGAGCTGCAATATACTATTAACAGCAATGCAGAGTGGAAAGGTGCTGTTCCGGATGACCTGGTCTGTGATACTACAGATGAGAGCTTTACTATTGTCATAGAAGATTTAAAAGCAGGCAAGCATATTCTTACAATTCGAGCCAAAGATGACGTTGACAATACAACGTATAAAACTTTTGAGGTCAATGTGGATTAGCTCAGTACCAATTGCAGCCATTTACAATCTTACACACCTGACAAGGATTTATCTTTCATTGCCGGACAATCAATGCGGGGTAGAAGATGTATAAGATAAGCGGGCAAAAAGGTTTTACACTTGTCGAATTGTTGGTTGTTATTTCCATAATTGCCTTGCTAATGGCAATATTGATTCCTGTCCTCTCGCGTGTAAGAAAGCAGGCAAAAGCAGTAGGCTGCACGGCGAATCTGCGGCATTGGGGCTTAATGTTGACTATGTATGCGCAGGAAAATCATGACAGCCTGCCCATCGGCTGGAATGGGGGAACGATGTGGATGGTGGACCTTTTACCTTATTATCAGGGGGAAGGAGACATTTGTCTTTGCCCCACTGCAAAGAAATTTCTGCACGAGATACCTGGTAATACTCCGGGCACTTTTACAGCTTGGGGAAAATATGGCGAGCCAGGTTACTTCAATGGCTGGATACCTCCTTGGGGGTATAAAGGTCAATACGGCAGCTTTGGTGTCAACGGCTGGGTGCATAATCCCCTTGATAGAGGTGCTCCCGGGACGTATGATATATCCATAGTAAGCCGAACGCGTTTCTGGCGAACAATCAATATCAGAGGAGCTTCCGAAGTGCCTGCGTTTGGTGATTGTATGTGGGACGGTACTGAGCCATTACAAAATGATGCCCCTCCGATAGCTGAAGGCAGACAGCTTGAAGGTTCCGGGATGAGTGCTTTCTGTCTGAATCGACATACCGGCAATATGAATATGACGTTCCTTGATACATCTGTACGAAAAGTGGGTCTTAAGCAACTGTGGAAACTTAAATGGCATAAAGAATACGACACGAGTGCGAGCTCTCCACAATGGCCGGATTGGATGAGGAACTTTAAAGACAGATAATTACAAATTTGCAATTACCAATAACCAGGGATACGAATTGTGCGATATATCGAATATGAAAAAATTGTTGAGACTGTCGAATCGCTTTGCGTAAAAGCTAATTATGAGCTGCCTGATGATGTATTAGCAGCTCTTAAAAAAGCATCTCAAAAAGAATCCGGTCCCGTCGCAGCTAAAATACTAAACCAGCTTATTGAAAATGCCCGAATAGCAGCGGAGGAAAGAATACCATTATGCCAGGATACCGGATTGGCTGTTGTTTTTGCAGAACAGGGCGCAGATGTTTGTGTAAAACCTATTGTTGGCAGGGGACAAGAGACATTGTTTGATGCTATCAATGCCGGCGTTAAAGCCGGCTATGAAAAAGGCTACCTGCGAAAAAGCGTTGTTGCTGACCCGTTAAATAAACGTGCGAACACCGGCACGAACAGCCCTGCTGTAATTCATCATACAATTGTCCCCGGCGATAAACTAAAGCTGACCGTCATGGCCAAGGGTGGTGGTTGTGAGAACAAAAGCCAATTCAGAATGTTCGAGCCTACAGCAGAAAAAAAACAGATAATTGACTGGGTGGTTGATGTTGTAAGAACAGCCGGTGCTGATGCGTGTCCTCCTTTTGTTGTAGGTGTTGGCATAGGCGGCGATTTTGAATTGTGCTGTTTGCTTAGTAAAAAAGCGCTGCTGCGGAATCTGGCTTCACGAAATGCAGACAGGTTTTATGCCGAACTTGAAGCGGATTTGCTTTTTAGGATTAACGCACTTGGTCTCGGGCCACAAGGACTCGGTGGAGATACCACTGCTTTAGCCGTTTCAGTGGAAACGGCTCCCTGTCATATAGCATCACTGCCTGTAGCGGTAAATATTGAATGTCACAGCCATAGGCATAAGACAGCAATTATCTGATTACTTAAACTGCCGGAAGCTGGGTTTTTCAGCTCTACAAAATTGTTTGTTTATTGTTGGTATTGCTGTTTATGCGGCCAGGCATATTTCTCGAATCGACCAAACTCCATTTCTGATGTGTCGTTTTGGTCTTCTTTAAGCGCTGAACGCACCTCTTCGACATGGGAGTCCACAAACACTACATTGCATGTACCGCTGTTTAAGTTTCCTGTTGAGGTGCTATGAAAGGTGCCAAACCAGTCCCGGCCATCACCACACAGAGCGTTGTCATTTAGAACATATTCACACTTAGGGAGTCTCTGCCACATATTCTCTTCAGCGAAGAAAAATACTTCCGATTTGCTTCTTGTTATTTCTGTGGATTTGAGAACCGGGCCGCGTCCAGCCGCGTCCTTGGCGATGTCACCGGTCTTCATTCCTAAATAAGCGTTCATGCTGTAACTGTATTGAGGGATAATCGGTATAGTATCAACATGGCTGGGGTGTCTTGCACCTTCAGACTTGGCTAAAATTTTGAATGTCGGACATAGATGTACCTTCTCGTTTTTCAGATAGGGCCAGAATGGGCCGTCCGGCGGGAATCTTGGGTCATGCCACCGGCAGAAACGCGGATATCCGGAATAAGGTGCTTCCGAACCTACGAGAGAAAGCCACGCTGTCGGATATTTGCTGTCATTATCGTCCAGATATATACTCTGCGCTATGCCGTACTGGCGCAGGTTTGCCCGGCAGGCCATTTCTCTTGCCTGCTCTTTTACTCGCTGCAGTGCCGGCATTAAAATAGCCATTAGTATCGCAATAATAGCTATTACTACCAGGAGTTCTATAAGTGTAAAACCTCTTTGTTTATCCATAGTTACGCTCCTTAAGTCATTAATAATAAATCACGGGTGCTTAATTAAATGTTTTAGAAATACTAAGGTTTTGTGTTTTTTAGCTTTATATTTAATATCATTATAAATGATTTTTATACTAAACACGCGTTATTTTGCGCAAATTTAGCGTCATTTTGCGCATATTCATTTTCTATTCTGTATTATGTTACAGATTATTATTGAAAAGCTTGTTTGTGGGGCCAACCGTACTTCTCAAACATGGCGAACTCTTTTTCAGTGTTATCATCAGGATTTTCTTTCAGGGCCGAGCGCACCTCGTCGACATGGGCATCCACAAACACCACATTACATGTTCCACTATTTAAGTTTCCGGATGAAGTACTGTGGAATGTGGCGAACCAATCCCGATTGTCAGGACACAAGGCATTGTCGTTGAGGACAACCTCGCAGCCATCTCGCCGCCACATATTTTCCTCGGCGAAGAAAAATACATCCGATTTACTCCTGGTAATCTCTGATATCTTATAGATGCCGCCTCGTCCATTCGCGTCTATCTCACAATAACCGGAAAGGTCTCCCCTTTTCGAGCCTAAATATGCATTCATGCTGTAGCTGTATTGAGGAATAACCGGTATTGTTTTATCGTGACTGGGATGCAACTGACCTTGATTTTTGGCTAAGCCTTTGAAGGTTGGGCATAGATGGGCCTTTGGATTTTTCAAGTAAAACCAAAACGGACCTTCAGGCGGATATCTTGGGTCATGCCACCGGCAATATCGCTGGTATCCTGCATAGGGGTATTCTGTTCCCACAAGAGATATCCAAGCGGAGGGATATCGGCTGTCGTTATCGTCTAAGTACAAAGTCTGAGCTATTCCATATTGGCGAAGGTTGGCTCTGCAGGTTATTTCCCTTGCCTGTTCCTTCACTCGCTGCAATGCCGGCATAAGAATTGCCATCAATATCGCAATGATAGCAATGACAACCAGCAGTTCTATCAGGGTAAATCCGTGCCTTTTATCTTTATTCATAATTTTCCATTTGCTTTGTTGCTTAACAGGTTCAACAAGTCAGTTTTTTATTTTCTGACTTTAATTTAGTATTGTTTTACTCAGTAGTTTTTGAATTTTGCCATCCAGCCGTCGCCCCAGCTTTTCCAGTCCTCGGTCGTGACGCCGCCGGCAAGCGTCCAGGCATTGGCT
>MHYD01000041.1:2372-4661 GCA_001824645.1 Planctomycetes bacterium RBG_13_46_10 | reverse complement strand
TCCGGCGACGGCCCGACTTTCACACCCTCTATAATTCGAGCAGTATATCGGCCGCACAAATCCGGCTCCGCAATCTCAACGGCGGCAAGTTCAGTAACTTTTTTAGATGATTCGTCCAGCTTGACGACCGGGACTTTTAATTCCTTCCCTGTTGCGGCAGCCAGCTCACGGGCAATACCGATATAGCTTAAGCAATCGCCGCGATTGCTGGTCACCTCAATATCGATTATGGCATCGTTACCGCCCGCCTTCGGCGAGGTCTCGCTTCGCGGAAAGGATTCGATACCTTCACAGGGTAGGCCGAGGTCGCTTAAAATTTGAACGATTTCCTCCGCGGATAAATCCGTCTCGATATAATCCCTTAACCAGCTCCGTAAAATTTTCATAGTGGTAATACCTTAACTTCCAAAGCTCCCGCTGTCAATACTTGTCCCAATTCCGCTCAAACCGAAAGCCCGCCGATTTACTCGGCAGGTTTATTTATTTTGTCATTCCCGCGAAATTTATCCCCAAGGGAGCGGAATCCAGTTCGTTTTCTTAAAAATCACCGCACCGAGATTGAGAAGCAAAGTGTAAATGGTTATTAGCAACATAGATTATATCAGAAAACACTTTGCTATTAAAGAAGGTGAGGAACTGGGTCGTAACCGTCTGTGATAACAGAAATTACCCTGATGGTATCTGTTATAGTTTCGTAAATATTCTTTGTCGCATTTGGATCTCTGTGCAAAGCAGTATTACCCCTAAGTCTAATTTTTGTTGCTATTTCGGCTATTTCATCATTTAACATGCCTTCTCGCTTTGCCACGATAACGCGGGCCTGTAATGAATAGTCACCTCCGTGAGGTGGGCCAAAATACTTTTCACACATCTCATAGGTTACCCTATTCTCGAAGGCTTTCTCCATTGCGCTACGACAAAGAATAACAGATTCTGTGTCAAATCCCCATAGGTAGCTACGCATAACAAGTCGCAAAAAATCTTTAACTGTCGGAGTCAAATGAATCTTTCCCGTAATATATATTTCATTCTCCAGTGACATTAGCCGGTTTGCAGACTCTTCAATCTTCCCTATCGAATTTTCCGCAAAATAAGCTTCAAATCGTTCCATTGTATATCGAATCAAGCTAGGACTTGCGTAATTGTTAGCTACGAATTCCATCGGGTCAAAGTTATTGCTTGTTGCTATAGCGGCATCCGCACACTTCTCAATAATCTCAAAAATTTCCTCTTTTTTAAGTGGTCTCTCCTCTAAAGAAAATTCTATATCATCGATGATATCTTTGATATCCTCGGGCGTTCCTCTTGCCCATGATTCTTGGCGGTCATTTTTCCATTGGTTAATTACTCTTTCCAAAGAATATCTGAGAGGGTATCTGTAAGTACCTTGTCCCCAGTTGTGTCTAATATTCCGTTCCATTCTTAAATTCTCCTTTTTCAAAATCACCACACCGAGGATAAGCAAAGCGAAGGTTTACTCAAAAAACGCACTCGTTTTAATAACCCTCATACTCTACACTAAACCCTTTTTCATAGGCAATAATCTCTAACCACTTCCTATGCTGCCTACGCGCCTCTGCGTGTGGGACTTCCTGGATTTCAAGCCTGCCATATTCCACCACGCCTGTCAGTGTAGTGTGCCACTTCGCTAACTTTATAACTACTTTATCTTCTCTCAACTCAGCTATAGGAATACCATAACTGCTCAATACTACCATACCGTCCGATTCCTTCCTGCTTATCAAAGATGTTCTTGCTCTCGCCTCCTCTCCCTGAAGAAACCTCAACAACACCCCTATCACAGTTTCCTCTTTCATGACATTAACCCCTTCTCTGCCTCTGAGGTGTACTTAAAAAGAGCGCCGCCATATCGTCTAATTTCAATTATACCCGATTCGTGCCTGCAGTTCAAGAAGAGGTATGGATGTTGGAAAAAATCAATCAAAACCGTTGGTACCCTAAGAGAAAAATCGAAAAATCTCAAAAATTTTTTACTCCTTTTCCCGCATCAAGTTACGAGAACCGAGAGACGAGAGATGACAACAATTTTCGCATCAAACGCGCAGGTTCATCCAATTATAGAGAGGCAGTCTCTCTGGAAAGGAATAACCAATGAGCGGTTACGGATAAACAATTAATACTGTTTATAATTTACTTCTCTGTGTTTTCTGTGCCCTCTGTGGCTGAGATGGAAATTTTCTGCGCTGAACGGAAAAATCAATCAAAATGAACAAAATTATGCAAAACGAACCCAATTTTCAAAATGCCTAAAATGAACATAAACCATTA
>MHYD01000041.1:1038-2350 GCA_001824645.1 Planctomycetes bacterium RBG_13_46_10 | reverse complement strand
AATTCAGGCCTTTTGCAGATGCAAAAACAAAGCCAAACAAACCCAAATTTACCCGCCGTAGCTAACCTGTCCGCCATAGCCCTTTGGCGACGGCGGAAGCGAAGGCGGGCAAAGCCAAATTTTGGGCTTTTAACTTTTCACTTTTCCCTTATAATATGGCAACCGACTATTTAAGGAGAGCGTGTTTTATGAGAAAATGGAATTTATCATCCGTAGTCTTGTTCGCCGGCTTAATTGCAGGTCTATTAATCAACGGCTGCGTGGAGCGTAAGCTGACAATCAACACCGAGCCGCAGGGGGCAATCGTGGTATTAAACGACGAGGAAATAGGCACTTCGCCCGTTACGACTTCGTTTGAGTGGTATGGTGATTATGCTGTGAGAATAAGCAAAGAGGGGTTTGAGACCTTAAAGACCCATCGCAACTTGAAAAGGCCGTTGCATGATTACTTTCCGTTTGATTTATTCGCCAACTGTTTAAGTCCGAAGAGAACTGTTGATGCTTACCAATGGTCCTTTACCCTCACCCCGCAGACACAACCAAGCAGAGAAGAGCTAATCCAGGACGCTCAGGAGCTGAAAAAACAACTCTAAAAGATTAAGTTTTGGCGGGGAAGAAATAATCTCTGAAGCGTTCTCTGAATCGCAGCGAACGGTACTTTTTGAATAATAGCACCACTGGACCTGCTGAAATGCAAATCGATACAGCACAGATAATATACATTCGAAATCGCTGGCGCCTGGACTGCTCGTCTCGATAAATACGCCATATCTCCCCGGCCTGCTGAGATGTTATCTGCTTGGAGTCGAAACCTTCTTTAACAGCTTTAGTCAATTCATCCTCCGCTGAAGAATCATATACCTCTGGAACAAGAATATCCAGGCCTTGTGCAAGTATGAAGACAAGAGATGCAATAAAAAGAAAGACTACGGCATACTCTAAGAATCTAAAAGCACTGAGTGAAAGGGATTTGACCATTTTCTTACCCTCGCTTTCAGAAACAATCAGAGAAGATTATCGTGATACCAGTCTATAGCAAGTTCGAGACCTTGTTTGAATGATATGACAGGTTTGTATCCGATTGTTTTTTCAGCGAGTGTGATATCGGCAAGCGAATGCTTTATATCACCCGGGCGCGGCGCCTCATATATCGGCTTGACATTTTTGCCGAGCAGCTCATTGATTACATCAATAACTTCATTAACAGTTACGGCCTGCCCCGTAGCGATATTCAAAACCTCGCCCTTCGCGTGTTTAACTCTTGCAGCAAGAAGATTAGCTTCGACAACATTATCAACATAGGTGAAATCGC
>MHYD01000041.1:0-960 GCA_001824645.1 Planctomycetes bacterium RBG_13_46_10 | reverse complement strand
GTGCGGGCAACTTCTTCATCGCCCATATCGGCTTCTATAAACTCAATCTTATCCGAGATAGCGGCAAGATTGCTCTTTTTGCCTGTGAGGAGATTATCAACAACTCTTACGAAACAGCCCTGTGAGACGAGTTTTTTGCAGATGTTTGAACCAATAAAACCGGCTCCGCCGGTCACTAAAAACTTCTCCATCAAAAAATCCTTTCGTAAAGTCTTCGGCGTCCCTTTTGCCTTTGGTGATTCGAGATTCGATTCACAATTCACTAAATTGAGTGAGCAAGCTGCAACTTCTGGTATTCCTCGTAAGACCTGAATTGCTCATGGAAATAGCCGCCTTTCATAGCTCTTACACCAAGGAGCACACAGCCAACTACTGCAGCATCTACTTCTCTCAGCTCGCTAATAGTCCTTTGAGCAACACCTCTTCTTGTGGCGGCAGCATTGAATACCAAAATTGTGCCGTCAACGAGTTTCGCCAGTATTTTGGCAACACTTACCAACAATATCGGCGGGCCATCAACTATAATATAATCGTAGTTTCCGCGCTGCTGCTCAACCAGCTGTTTCATTTGTGCCCCGCCGAGCAATTCTGCCGGATTAGATGGTAACGGCCCCGAATCAATTATAGACAGCCCCTCGATGCCGCTGGGCCTTATAACTTCCTGGCAACCACACCGACCCGCAAGCAAGGTACTCAATCCGAGTTCAGCCTGCTTTGCCTCAATTGCTTCCTTCGGAAATATCGTGTATAAAGCCGGCTGCCAAAAATTAGCGTCTATAAGCAGAACCTTTTTATTTTCAGCAACAAAAGTTGTCACAAGATTAACCGCCACAGAAGTTTTGCCATCACCTGCCATACCGCTGGCAACAAGCAAGACCTTCAAAGATTCTGCAGGGCCGGATAATTTTAAATTAGTCCGAAGCCGCCTGTAGGATTCACTTATAATAGAATAAGGTGCCT
>MHYD01000040.1:12307-12430 GCA_001824645.1 Planctomycetes bacterium RBG_13_46_10 | reverse complement strand
TACAGCAACATCAAATTTTTCAGCCACTATCAACCTCCATCTGTCCAGACTTTAACTATTGTGGTAGATGCCGAATGAAACATCCTGACTCCGCCGCGATCAAGCTGAATTATAAGTCCCTCG